>CAINHS010000121.1 GCA_903848955.1 uncultured beta proteobacterium | reverse complement strand
CCATTGCTCTTTTCTTATTTCGCGTACCATGCTTGGTGCCCAGGAAGGGACTCGAACCCCCACGGCTCTCACCGCTAGTACCTGAAACTAGTGCGTCTACCAATTCCGCCACCTGGGCAGGCGTGAAACGAGGCGCGAATTCTAAAGGAAAAAAGTAGATTGTCAAACAAGCCACATAGCAAGCCCAAGCTTTCGAAAATCCGCCTCGCGGATCCGCATTTCGAGCGCGAAAGGGCGCAATACGAGCATCCGCTGCCAAGCCGCGAATACATCCTGCAAACCTTGACGGCGCAGGGTGCTCCGCTCGAGTTCGGGCGTCTGGTCGAGTTGCTTGACGTTCAAGCCTTCGAGCTTGATCCCTTCCAGCGCCGGCTGGGGGCCATGGCGCGCGATGCGCAGCTGATGCAGAACCGTCGCGGTGACTGGCTGATCCCGGACAAGGCCGATCTGGTGCGCGGTCGCGTTGCCGGCCATCCCGATGGTTTCGGTTTTCTGATTCCCGATGCAGAGGGTCCCGACCTGTTCCTCTCGGCCAAGGAAATGGACAAGGTGCTGCACGGCGACAAGGCCATCGCCCGCGTTATCGGCGTCGACCGCAAGGGGCGACCGGAAGGCAAGATCGTCGAGGTGACCGAGCGAGTCAATCGTCATGTGGTCGGTCGCGTCGTCGAGGAGCACGGTGTGCGCTTCGTCGTCGCCGAGAACAAGCGCATCAGCCAGGACATCCTGCTGGCGCCGCCCGAGAAGGGCGCGAAGAAGTCGCTCAAGGCGCTGTCCGGTCAGGTCGTGATGATCGAACTTATCGAACAGCCGAGCAAGCATTCGCAACCCATCGGGCGCCTGATCGAAGTGCTCGGCAACTATGCCGACCCCGGCATGGAAATCGAAATCGCGCTGAGAAAGCACGAACTGCCCTACGAGTTTTCGGCGGCGGCGCTGGCCGAAACCCGCAAGTTGCCCGATGCTGTGCGCAAGTCGGACTGGAAGGGACGCGAGGACCTGACCGGCCTGCCGCTGGTGACCATAGACAGCGAGACGGCCAGAGATTTCGATGATGCCGTGTATTGCGAGCGCCAGGGCAAGGGTTTCCGCCTGGTAGTGGCGATCGCCGACGTGTCGCACTACGTGACGGCCGGCGGTGCGCTGGATGCCGATGGCTATGCCCGCGGCAACTCGGTGTACTTCCCGCGGCGCGTGATTCCGATGCTGCCGGAGAAGCTCTCGAACGGCTTGTGCTCGCTCAATCCTCAGGTCGAGCGCCTGTGCATGGTGTGCGACATGAATATCGGTGCCACGGGTGCAATCAGCCGCTACCGCTTCTATCCGGCGGTAATGTTCTCGCACGCGCGGCTGACCTACACGGAGGTGGCGGCAGCGCTGTATGACAAGGATGCGGATGCCTGCGCCCGTCTGGGGCCGCTGCTGCCGCATCTGGAGGCACTCAACGCGCTGTATCGGCAATTGGCGAAGGAACGCGTCAAGCGTGGCGCGATCGATTTTGAAACCACCGAGACGCGCATGGTATTCGATGACCACGGCAAGATCGAGCGCATCGAGCCCTACGAGCGCAACGAGGCCCACCGGTTGATCGAGGAGTGCATGCTGGCGGCGAATGTCTGCGCCTCGGAGTTTCTGCGCGAGCGCGAGCAACCCTGTCTGTATCGCGTGCATGAGGGGCCGACGCCCGAACGGCTGGTCAAGCTGCGCGACTTTCTCGGCACTTTCGGGTTCCAGTTGGGCGGCGGCGACACGCCCAAGGCGCAGGATTATGCCAAGTTGCTGGAAAAGATCGGCCAGCGGCCGGACCGGCAACTGCTGCAAACCGTGATGCTGCGGTCATTGCGCCAGGCCATCTACAGCCCGGACAATGTCGGCCACTTCGGCCTGGCGTATGAAAGCTACACGCATTTCACTTCGCCGATCCGCCGCTATCCAGACCTGCTGGTGCATCGCGCCATCAAGTCGGCGCTGGCGGCACGGCAATATGAGCCCGGCAGCTGGGAGGAAATCGGCCTGCACTGTTCCATGACCGAGCGCCGGGCAGATGATGCCACGCGCGATGTCGAGGCCTGGCTCAAGTGTTTCTACATGAAGGACCGTGTCGGCGAGATCTTCGAGGGCAGCATTTCCTCGGTGGTGCCGTTCGGCATCTTTGTCGCGCTGGATGGCGTGTTTGTCGAAGGCCTGGTGCACGTTTCCGAACTCGGCCAGGACTATTTCCACTTCGACGAGAAGTCTCACGCCATGGTTGGCGAACGCAGCGGTCGCCGCTTCCGCCTGTCGGATCGGGTAAGCGTGCAGCTGACCCGTGTCGACATGGAGGCGAACAAGATCGATTTCCGCCTTGCCGATGCCGGAATCGTGCGAGGCAAGACCAAACATTGAGAAACTGCCGGTCCCGAACCGGGATGCAAGGCAACAAAAAACCCGCCGGCGGCGGGTTTTTTTGTTGGAGGTGCGCTGACTTATTTCAGCTTCACTTCCTTGTAGGCGACGTGCTTCCTCGCCTTCGGATCATACTTCAGGAATTCCAGCTTGCCCGGGGTAGTCTTCTTGTTCTTGCTTGTGGTGTAGAAGTGTCCCGTACCGGCTGTGGATTCCAACTTGATTTTTTCTCGTCCGCCCTTGGCCATGATGCTTTCTCCTGATTAGACGCGCTCGCCGCGCTCACGCAGCTCGGCGAGGACAACGTCGATGCCCTTCTTGTCGATGGTGCGCAGGCCGGCGTTTGAGACGCGCAGGCTGACCCAGCGGTTTTCGGTTTCGATCCAGAAGCGGCGGCTGTGCAGGTTAGGCAGAAAGCGACGCTTGGTCTTGTTGTTGGCGTGGGAAACGTGGTTCCCTACCATCGGGGCCTTGCCCGTCACTTGACATACGCGAGACATGTAGTGCTCCTGTAATGCTGATTTCGCAAAGCGCGCTAGTCTACCAAACATTCACCCGATAATTCAATTATTTTTTGGTTCCGGGCGCGGCTCTCACGGTCGACAGGGTGGGCATCAAACTGCACCGCGCTGCGGCGGCGCCCGGTTTTCAAATCAATCCGCGTTCGGCGAAGGACAGCGGATCGCCGCTTCCCGTCACGATGAAATGGTCCAGCAGTTTCACGTCTATCAGTGCCAGAGCCTGTTTCAGCGATGAAGTGAGCACTTCGTCGGCGCGTGACGGCTGGGCGAGACCGGACGGGTGGTTGTGCGCCAGAATGACGGCGCCGGCGTTATGCGCCAGTGCCCGTTTGACAACTTCGCGGGGATAGACGCTGGTTTGGGTCAGCGTGCCGCGAAACAGTTCTTCGCTGGCGATCAACCGGTTCTGAGCATCCAGCCACAAGGCGACGAAGACCTCGTGCTGCAGTTTGCCGAGGGAAAGGCGCAGCCAGTCGCGGACCGCTTGCGGCGAAGCCAGTGCGTCCTTCAGTTTCAGCGACCCGGCGAGGGCGCGCCGCGCCAGTTCCAGCGTAGCGGCGAGTTGGGCGGCTTTGGCGGGCCCGATACCGGGCAGGCGCGCGAGTTCCCGGGTGTCGGCTGCGGCCAGGCTGGCGAGGTCGCCATCGAAGCTTGCCAGCAGTTCGCGGGCCAGATCCACGGCACTTTTGCCGCGAACACCAACGCGCAGAAAGATCGCCAACAGTTCGGCGTCCGACAGTGCTGCCGGGCCTTGCTGGACCAGCCTTTCGCGCGGCCGTTCGGCCGCGGGCCAATCACGTATGGCCATGGTTTAGAATTCCCGCTTGAGTGCCTGTCGGCGGGATTTTAATGTCATGAACGAATTTCAGGGCAAACGGGTTGTACTTGGCGTCACCGGTGGCGTGGCGGCCTACAAGACGGCGGAGTTGGCGCGCCTGCTGGTCAAGGCCGGTGCCGAAGTCGATGTTGCCATGACCGCGGCGGGCGCGCAGTTCGTCGGTGCGGCAACTTTCCAGGCTCTCACCGGTCGCCGTGTCTGGCAGGCACTGTGGGATGAGCGCATGGACAACGGCATGGCGCACATTGACCTTACGCGCGGCGCGGCGGCCATGCTCGTGGCTCCGGCGACGGCGGATTTTCTCGCCAAACTGGCGCATGGCCTGGCCGACGATCTGCTGTCGACGCTCTGTCTGGCGCGGGATTGTCCCTTGCTGGTGGCGCCGGCCATGAACCGCCAGATGTGGGAGAACCCGGCGACGCGACGCAATGTTGCGCAGCTGCGCGCCGACGGCATTGGCATTCTCGGCCCGGCGCACGGCGAACAGGCCTGCGGCGAAGTCGGCGATGGGCGCATGCTGGAAGCCGGCGAACTGTTCGAGGATCTGCACGCCTTCATGCAACCCAGAATCCTCGCCGGCAAGCGTGTCCTGCTGACGGCCGGACCGACCTTCGAAGCGATCGACCCGGTGCGTGGCCTCACCAACTCGAGTTCGGGGCGGATGGGCTTTGCCCTGGCGCGGGCCTGTGCCGAGGCGGGTGCCGAGGTGACGCTCGTCGCCGGGCCGGTGGCGCTGGCCACGCCGCGCGGGGTGCGGCGCACCGATGTGCATAGTGCCCTGCAGATGCGCGAGGCGGTGCTGCAGGCACTGCCCGGGCAGGACGTGTTCATCGGCGTGGCGGCGGTGGCCGACTACCGGCCGCGGCAGGCTGCTGCGCACAAGATCAAGAAAGGCACGGGCGACATTGCCCTCGAACTCGAAGCCAATCCGGACATCCTCGCCGAAGTGGCGGCGCGGCCCGATGCGCCGTTTTGCATCGGTTTTGCCGCCGAGAGCAGGGATCTCGCCGCCTATGCCGAAGGCAAGCGCGTGGCGAAGAAACTGGAGTTGGTGGTGGGGAATCTGGTGCAGGACGGGTTGGGCGGCGACACCAATGCGGTGACGTTGTTTGATGCGGCCGGCGCGCATGTTCTACCGGCCGCCGACAAGTACCAGGTGGCACGCGGCATCGTCGCGCATTTCGCCAACTTGATGGAGGCCCGTCATGGCCAGTATTGATCTCAAGATTCTCGATGCGCGACTCAAGGATGAGCGCTATGCGCCGCAGTACGCCACGCCCGGAGCGGCCGGCATCGACCTGCGCGCCTGCATCGAAATGGCCATAAAGATCCATCCGGGGGAGACCATCCTGATTCCGACCGGGATTGCCATTCACCTGTCCGACCCGTCATTGGCGGCGATGATCCTGCCGCGCTCGGGTCTTGGTCACAAGCACGGCATCGTGCTGGGCAATCTGGTGGGTCTGATCGATTCGGACTATCAGGGCGAGATTTTCGTTTCAACCTGGAATCGCGGCCACGATGTCTTCACGCTGAACCCGCTTGACCGGCTGGCACAACTGGTCGTGGTACCCGTGCTGCGGGTGGCCTTCAACGTGGTGGATGAATTCGCCGCCAGCCAACGCGGTGCGGGCGGTTTCGGCAGCACGGGTGTTGCCGGCTAGGGCGACCCGGGCTGTCGCAAGCCGTTCACAGCACGGTGAATTTTTCGGTGCACTCGTTGTAGCTCACCAGAAGGTACCAGACCAGCAGCGCGGCGCCACCGGCGAGCAGCGCCCATCCCCAGTTGTTCAGCATGACCGGATAAAACGCCTGGTAGCCCATCTTTGTCGCATCGATCTCATCGATCGTCACTTCCACCACCATCAGGCCGGATTTCTTCAGCAGGGCACTGGAAATCGATCCGGATACGGCAAAGAAGAATGCCGCCACCCACAATTTGATATGGCCTTCACCCATGCGCCACAGCGAACCTGAGGCGCAGCCGCCGGCGAAGATCATGCCGAAGCCGAAGATCAGTCCGCCGAGCAGGGAGCCCATCCAGAACGTGGGCGGAATGCCGAGATAGGGGTCGATCAGCTTCTTCTGGATAAGTAGCGCGGCAATCGGCACGCCGATGGTCAAGCCCAGAATGATGGCCTTGGTCATGTGGCCTTCGCCGGTCATGAACGGCTCGCGGAAGCAGCGCGCGAAACACAGCCGCGAGCGGTGCATGATGAAACCCATGGCAAACCCGGCAACGATGACGATGCCGCGTGCTTCGAGGCGCTCGTTGCCGGAGGTGTACCAGTCCGTCGCCCAATACAGCAGGGCGACGACCACGGCCAGTCCCAGCAGCGGATACGCGGAAAGCAGGGCCGGCGGCACGTGCAGCGTACGGGGCGCCTGCATGCCCCACTCGATGTTTTCCAGCGTCCACAGCAGGGCCTTGAGGCCGAGTATGGCACCGGCGATCAGACCGACCCACATCACCCAGCCGGCGGGGGACGAATGCAACACCGGGGTGAAGAAGCCGCCGCTGGTGCAGCCGCCCGCCAGTGTTGCGCCCAGGCCCATCAGACAGCCGCCCATGACGGCCCAGACATACTCCAGCCTGGGCGGCCGGTTGATGAGGAACTGGCGCGACAGCAGCGCGGCGCAGAAGGCACCTAATACCAGTGTCATGTTCATCAGCGACATCCGGTGCATCAGCAGCGTTTCCAGTTTCTGCGGAACGCCGACCAACGGGCCGATGCCGATCATGTTGTTGATGTAGTCGCCCCACAGCTTGAGACCGCCGTAGATGCCCCAGAACATGCCGCTGACCATGAGGCCGATGATGATCAGGATCATCAGGATGGCGCCGACGTAGGGCGACCACTCCTCGACAAAGATTTCCTGGTAGTCCTGCTTGAGTCCGTTGATCCAACAGGCGCCGCCGTCAGAGCTCATATCCGATCCTTTGCTTGCAACATTGGTCAAAACACACAATCGTTCCTTCGACGCGAGGAATGGCGCGACATCGAAAGACAGGGGGTGCCCGATGGCGCAGTCGCGCCGCCGGGAATTTCAGTCGCAGCTGGTCGGCGTGTCGCTGTCCTTGGCACCCATGGCGAGAAACGCCCTGACATCCTCGAACAGCTCGGCCTCGGGTATTTCCGCGTACTTCGCCGCCGCCTGGTTCTTGGCCTTGATGCTGGCGCGATATTCCTTGCTGAAGTAGCCCTTGACGGCATCCTTGCCCTTGGCGTGCTTGTCGGCTTGCAGGTAGGACATCCACTCTGCCTTGGTCTTGCTGTTCGGCGAGATGGCGCCGACCGGTTTTTCCATGTGGCAGACGGTACAGACCATGCGGAAATAGACGCGGCCGCGCTTGGTGTCGGCGGCCTGTGCGGTGAATGAGACCGCCGCGATTGCCAGCAGAAGTGCCGATGCCAATGGCTTGAAGGATTTCATGGTGTAGTTCCTCTAGTAGGGCGCGGGCTTTGCGGGCCGGGTCAATGGCCGGCAAAGCCCGGCATTTTCAGCCGAACATTTCTGCGGTGATATTCCTCAACCAGCTATGCGCGTGGGCGGCTTCGACCTTGCGGTAAGCCGCGGAAGCGTCCATCGGCGACACGCCGCCCGAGCCCGGCACTTCAATCAACTGCCCGTCCTTGACCTGGTAAATGCCTGCCACGGAGATGCCGTAGTCAGGCGCGATCAGGCTGTAGCAGGTGTTGAGGTAAGCCGATTCGTCCGGCTCCACCCCGCGCAGCGAGGCGATGATGGCCGCTGCCGCGACCTTGCCCTGGGTGTTGGCGCCGTAGCCCGATTTCGGCATGGCGCCGCCGACGCTGGCGTCGCCGATGACGTAGATGTTTTTCTGCAGGGTCGATTCGAAGGTGACGGGGTTGTTCGGACACCACCCTTTCGGATTGACGAGGCCGGCCGTGTGGGCGATCTGCCCGGCGTGCTGCGGCGGGATGACGTTCAGCACATCGGCCTGATACTTGGTGCCGACGACCGAAATCGCCGTCCGTGTTGCCGCGTCGATGGCGTCGATTTCACCGCCCTTGGCGGCCGCCACCCATTCGATCATGTCGCCATAGGTTTGCTTCCAGCCCTGCGTAAACAAGCCTTGCTTGGAGAACTTGTCCTTGGCGTCGAGAATGATGATCTTCGAGCGCGGCTTGTGCTGCTTGAGGTAGTGGGCGACCAGGGCGGCCCGCTCGTAGGGGCCGGGGGGGCAGCGGAAGGGGTTGTCCGGAACGGTGATGATGACCACGCCGCCGTCCTTCATGCTCTTCAGCTGGTTGGCCAGCAGCGTGGTCTGTGGGCCGGCTTTCCAGGCATGGGGGATCGTCAGACTGGTCGCTTCGTCATAGCCCTTGACGGCACCCCACTTGAAATCGACGCCCGGTGCAACGATGGCGCGGTCATAGTCGAAGGTCTTGCCGCCGCCGATTTTCACTTTCCTTGCCTGCGGGTCAATCGACTCGACGGTGTCATGAACCACCGTGACGCCGTGTCTGGCCAGGCCGTCGTAACCGAAGGTCAGATCTTCCAGTTTACCGAAGCCGGCCAGCACCGTATTGCTGAGGGGACAGGAAACGTATTGCTTGTTCTTTTCGATCAATACCACCTCGAGGCCGGGTTCGGCCATCTTGAGGTACCTGGCAGCTATGGCTCCACCATAACCGCCGCCGACGATGACGACCTTGGCCTTGACCGCGGCACCGGCACGACTGGAACCCAGACCCATGACGGAGGCTACGGAGACGCCGCCAATGGCCTTGAGGAAATTTCTTCTGTTCGAATTTGACATGACAGGGTCCCTTTCTATTTCTGGCTGGCGTAGAACTGCAACACGGCGTCGACATCGCTCTTGGTGGTCTTGCCGAACGTTCCCTTCTTGGGATGCTTGTTCAGCCATGCCGGATCATTGACCCCGTCCATGTAGAGCTGCAGGTAGGCCGTCCACTGGCCGGCCAGGCGCGGCGGCGCATCGCCCTCGGCGATGACGGTGCCGTTCTTCTCGTGGCAATTCTCGCAATTGCCGGCGTGGATCGTGCTCCCCAGCTTGGCGAGGTTGGCGTCGACATTCTGCGTCGCGGAAACCCAGGCTTGCCTGGCAAAGAATTCCGACATGGCGGCAATCTGCGCGTCGTTGTATCCCTTGGCGATACGCCCCATGACCGTGGCGCTGCGACTGCCGTCGCGGTATTGCTTCATGGCGGTCTCGATGTAGGACTTGGGCAGGCCGCCGATGACCGGCATGGTCGTGCCGGCGCTGGCACCGTTGACGCCGTGACAGCCGGCGCAGGTGTTGCCGAGATTGCTGCCGGAAATGCCGCCGGCCTGCGTCACCGCAGAAAAACTCAAGCCGATGGCAAAAGCCACCCCAGTGATGTGTAGTCTCATTGCAGATCTCCTCTTATGGTGTTGATTGGCGACTCCGGCATTGTTCCGGTTCGTCGGCCGTGCTCTCTTTGTGGCTGCTGCCTGCACCGCTGCTGCTTGATCGCCGGCAACAGTTCTGCAACTGCCGCCGGCGCTGAAAAGCTGAGTCGGGTGATGATCTCCTCCACGGGTTCAAGACCCTCATATGGGAGTTGTTATAGGTTTGCGTGAATACTACCGCCCGCGCCGTGCCGGACCAACCTTAAAAAAATGATCTGGCGATAGACCTCATTGCTTCATGAATTTCATATATACGCCTTCGCCAATATATGCCGGCACCGGCGGCGAAAAACGCAAACGGCGCAGGGGTTGCCCCCTGCGCCGTCGATATCCTGATAGCGCCCGGTTGCAGGCGCCGGCGGCTCACTCCATGGCTTCGTACAGCGGCAAAGTGAGGAACTCGGGATAGTTGTCGGCGAGCGACATCTCTTCGAATATCTTCGCCGCCTGGTCGTAGGTTGCGGTCTCCTCGCCCTGGGCGGTGACGGTGGCCTTGACCTTCGCCAGTTCCTCGGGAATGAACGCGCGCACCATGTCGGCGGTGACCTTGCGGCCGTCGTCGAGCTTACCTTTCGGTGACACCACCCACTGCCACACCTGCGAGCGGCTGATCTCGGCGGTGGCGGCGTCTTCCATGAGATTGTGGATCGGCACGCAACCGTTGCCGGCCAGCCAACTGCCGAGGTAATGGATGCCGACGTTGATGTTGTTGCGCACGCCCGCTTCGGTGATCGGCTGCTCGGGCTGGAAGTTGAGCCAGTCCTTCGGGCCGAAGTTTTCGTCGCGTTGCTTTTGCCACTGGTTGGGGCGGTCGCCCAGCACCTTCTGGAACTCCTCGGCGGCGATCGGCACCAGGCCGGGGTGAGCCACCCAACCGCCGTCGAAGCCGTCGTTGGCGTCGCGCGTCTTGTCGTGGCGGATACCGGCCAGCGCCTTGTCGTTGGCCGCAGGGTCGTTCTTGATCGGGATCAGCGCGCTCATGCCGCCGATGGCCGGCGCACCGCGCTTGTGGCAGGCCTTCACCAGCGACAGCGCGTAGCTGCGCATGAAGGGCACTTCCATGGTGATGGCGCCGCGATTGGCGAGACAGAACTCCCTATTGCGCTTGAACTTCTTGATGCAGGAGAAGATGTAGTCCCAGCGCCCGGCGTTGAGTCCGGCGCTGTGCTGGCGCAGTTCGTAGAGGATTTCCTCGAGTTCGAAGGTGGCGAGGATGGTTTCGATCAGCACCGTGGCCTTGATGGTGCCTTGCGGCAGGCCGATTGCGTCCTGCGCCATGATGAAGATGTCATTCCAGAGGCGCGCCTCGAGGTGGCTTTCCATCTTCGGCAGGTAGAAGAAGGGGCCGGCGCCGCGGGCGATGAGTTCTCTGGCGTTGTGGAAGAGGAACAGCGCGAAATCGAATATGCCGCCAGAGACGCGCTGGCCGTCGACCAGAACGTGCTTCTCGTCGAGATGCCAACCGCGCGGGCGAACTTGCAGGGTGGCGATCTTGTCGTTGAGCTTGTATTCCTTGCCCGCCGCGTTGGTGAAGGAAAGCTCGCGGCGGATGGCCTGGTAGAGATTCACCTGGCCCTGGATCAGGTTGTCCCACTTCGGGCTGTTGGAATCCTCGAAGTCGCTCATGTAGGAATCAGCGCCGGAGTTGTAGGCGTTGATGATCATCTTGGCTTCGACCGGGCCGGTGATTTCGGTGCGGCGACGTTCCAGCGCCTTGGGCAACGGTGCGATCTTCCAGTCGCCGTCGCGGATATGTTTGGTCTCGGGCAGGAAGTCGGGCATTTCGCCGGCATCGATGCGTGCCTGGCGGGCGACGCGGGCCTTGAGCAGTTCATGGCGGCGCGGCTCGAAGGCGCGGTGCAGTTTGGCCACCAAAGCCAGCGCTTCGGGCGTAAGAATCCTGGCATAGTCGGCAGTGATGGCGGCGTTGATCTGAATGCCGGCGGGTAGGTTCATGACGGACTCCTTGAAGTGGGTTGCGTGAGTGTGTTAATTCTATTCTTGCCTAATTAGAGGCAGAAGCTATGATTCGATCAATTGATTGTTGACTGTTAGTATCGAATGGATCAGTTCAAGCAGATTTCTGCCTTCGTCGGTGCCGCGACCCGCGGCAGCATGGCGGCAACCGCCCGCGCCGAGGGCGTGACGCCGGCCATCATCGGCCGCCGCCTCGACGCGCTGGAAGAGCGCCTCGGCGCCAAGCTGCTGCTGCGCACCACGCGGCGGATTTCGCTGACCTTCGAGGGCGCGGCATTTCTCGAGGATTGCCAACGCATCCTGCGCGAACTGGCCGATGCCGAAGGCGCGGTGAGCCTGGGCGGCATCCGTCCCGGCGGGCATCTGAAGATCTCGGCGCCGGCGGGTTTCGGCAGGCGTCACGTGGCGCCGCTGCTGACGCGCTTCATCGACGACAACCCGGCGGTGACGGTGCAGCTCGACCTGTCGGACCGCATCGTCGACCTGGTCGACGAGAACATCGACTGCGCCATCCGCATCGGCGATCTGGCCGATTCGAGCCTGATCGGCATCCGCCTGGGCGAGATGCAGCGCGTCGTGGTCGCCAGTCCGGCCTACATCGCCCGCTTCGGCAAACCGGCAGCGCCGGATGCCCTGGCCGAGCACAACTGCCTGTCCTTGCGCCAGCAACGCGGCTGGACGCTGCGTGTCGAAGGCGAGGTGCGCGTGATCAAGGTCGGCGGCAGCTTCGAGTGCAACGACGGCGCGGTACTGCACGACTGGGCGCTGGCCGGAAAGGGCCTGGCCTGGCGCTCCCTGTGGGAAGTGGGGACGGACATCGCCTCCGGCCGGCTGCTGACCGTGCTCGATGAATTTTCCGCGCCGCCGGTCGGCATCCAGGCCGTCGTGCCGCAGCGCCGCCACCTGCCGCTGCGGGTCAGGCTGTTCGTCGATTTGCTGAAGGCGACGTGGCGCGATCCGGCCTATTGGGCGGCAGCGAGCGCCTGATTTTCAGCTGACCGGAGGGCAGTAAGAAAAAAGCCGCACCGGATTTCCGGTGCGGCTTTGATGTGGCGGTTTGCCGGGGTGCGGCTTACTGGAACTGCTCTTCTTCAGTCGAGCCGTGCAGTGCGGTGACCGATGAGGCGCCGCCCTGAATCACGGTGGTGACATCGTCAAAGTAGCCGGTGCCGACTTCCTGCTGGTGCGAAACGAAGGTGTAGCCGCGCTCGCGAGCGGCGAATTCCGGCTCCTGCATTTTTTCGACGTAGGCGGTCATGCCGCGCGCCACATAGTCCTGTGCCAGATCGAACATGTGGTACCACATGTTGTGAATGCCGGCGAGGGTGATGAACTGGTACTTGTAACCCATGGCGCCGAGTTCGCGCTGGAACTTGGCGATGGTGGCATCGTCGAGGTTCTTCTTCCAGTTGAAGGACGGCGAGCAGTTGTAGGCCAGAAGTTTGCCGGGAAACTTGGCACGGATGGCTTCGGCGAAGGCCTTGGCGAATTTCAGATCCGGCGTGCCGGTTTCGCACCAGACCATGTCGGCGTAGGGTGCATAGGCCAGCCCGCGGCTGATGGCCTGGGCGAGGCCCTTCCTGGTTTTGTAAAAGCCTTCGGCAGTGCGCTCGCCGGTGATGAAGGGCTTGTCGTTCTCATCGACGTCGGAGGTGACCAGGTCTGCGGCTTCCGCATCGGTGCGGGCGAGGATGATGGTCGGCACGCCCATGACGTCCGCCGCCATGCGCGCGGCAATGAGTTTCTGCACGGCTTCCTGCGTCGGCACCAGCACCTTGCCGCCCATGTGGCCGCATTTCTTGACGGACGCGAGTTGGTCTTCGAAATGCACGCCGCCCGCGCCGGAGCGGATCATGGCCTTCATCAGTTCAAAGGCGTTGAGCACGCCGCCGAACCCGGCTTCGGCGTCGGCCACGATCGGCACGTGGTAGTCGATGTACTCCTTGTCGCCGGCATTGATGCCCTTGGAGTGCTGGATTTCGTCGGCACGGCGGAAGGAGTTGTTGATCCGCTCGACCACCTTCGGCACCGAATCGACCGGATACAGCGACTGGTCCGGATACATCGCGGCATAGGAATTGTTGTCGGCGGCAACCTGCCAGCCGGACAGGTAGATGGCCTTCATTCCGGCCTTGACCATCTGCATTGCCTGGCCGCCGGTCAGGGCGCCGAGGCAGTTGATGTAGGGCTCATTGTTTACCAGATTCCACAGGCTCTCGGCGCCGCGGCGGGCGAGCGTGTATTCGATGGGGAAGGAGCCGCGCAGGCGGATAACGTCGTCGGCGCTGTAGCCGCGCTTGGTGCCTTTCCAACGGGGATTTGTGGCCCAGTCCTGAGTCAGGGCAGCGGCTTGTGCTTTGCGGTCAGTCATGTTCAATCCTCTGTAGGGTTGTTGTCGAAGGGGATGCTCCCAGCAGGAGCAGTGACGACAGTATAAAGAGGATTTTGCGTTGCAGCAATAGTCTTATATAAGACTGTAATAATTATTTATTTGTTATTTAACAGTTAGTTGAATTGAGTTTTTCATAATGCGGGATATATTTCTGGGAAGTGAGCTGCGCTCAACTTTAGATGATATATGTCTTATATAAGAGATGCGTCACTCGAGTGCGGAAGTGCTGACAATCACACCGTCTTCGTCTGCGTAAAGCCATTCACCGGGAGTGAAGGTGACGCCGCCGAAACTTACCGGGATGTCCGTTTCGCCGACATCCCTCTTCACGGTCTTCATGGGATGGGTGTCTATCGCGAACACGCCGATGTCCATTTCGCCAATAGCGCGCGAGTCGCGGATGCAGCCATAGACGAGCATCCCTGACCAGCCGCTGCTGACTGCGATCGCCGCGAGCTGGTCGCCGACCAGCGCCCTGCGCAGGCTACCGCCGCCGTCGATAACGAGGATCCGGTTTTCGCCGGGAGACAGGAGCGCTTTTCTGACCAACGAGTTGTCTTCAAAAACTTTTAGCGTGGCAATGCGGCCATAAAACGCAGAACGGCCGCCGTAGCTGTTGAACATGGGTTCGACGACGCGCACGTTGTCTTCGTGCAGATCGCACAGATCGGCGGTAAGCATGTCCATGGCTGGATTGCGAAGTATCTCTGGACGCGCGATGTCCTGAAGCGCGCCTGATCCGGTCTAGATCGCGGATGAAATTGTCGACGTACTAAGCGTCTCTTCGTAGCTGAGCACGATCTTCTCGTGTTCGTCGATGTCGATCGTGACGCGGCCACCATGAACCAGTTTTCCAAACAGCAATTCGTCGGCAAGCGAGGAGCGGATCGTGTCCTGGATCAAACGCGCCATGGGGCGCGCACCCATCAGCGGATCGAAGCCTTTTTCAGCCAGCCAGGCGCGCAGCGCGTCGGTGAAGATGGCCTCGACTTTCTTCTCATGCAACTGACCTTCCAGTTGCATGAGGAACTTGTCCACTACGCGCAGAATAATTTCAGCGTCAAGAGCGCGGAAGGAGATGATGGCATCCAGCCGGTTGCGGAATTCCGGTGTGAACATGCGCTTGATATCCGCCATCTCGTCGCCCTGGCCCTTGTTGGCGGTGAAGCCGATGCTGGTCTTCTGCAGTGCCTCGGCGCCGGCGTTGGTCGTCATGACTATCACGACATTCCGGAAATCCGCCTTGCGGCCGTTGTTGTCGGTCAGGGTGCCGTGGTCCATCACCTGCAGCAGGATGTTGAAGACTTCCGGGTGGGCCTTCTCGATTTCGTCCAGCAGCAGCACCGCGTGCGGCTTCTTGGTGACAGCTTCGGTGAGCAGCCCCCCCTGGTCAAAGCCGACGTACCCGGGCGGAGCACCAATCAGCCTGCTGACGGCGTGGCGTTCCATGTATTCCGACATGTCGAAGCGGATCAACTCTATGCCCATGCCATAGGCCAACTGACGTGCCACCTCGGTTTTCCCGACGCCCGTAGGTCCGGAAAACAGGAAGCAGCCGATGGGTTTCTGCGGGTCGCCCAGTCCCGAGCGCGACATCTTGATTGCCCGGGCAAGTGCATTGATTGCAGCTTCCTGACCAAAGACCATGTTCTTCAGGTCGCGGTCAAGATTCTTCAGCGCCGAACGATCGTCGGCCGACACGTGCTGCGGCGGGATGCGTGCAATCTTGGCGACAATGTCTTCGATCTCGAGCTTGCCAATGGTCTTCTTCTGTTTCGACTTCGGCAGGATGCGTTGGGCGGCCCCGGCTTCATCGATGACGTCGATCGCCTTGTCCGGCAGGTGGCGGTCATTGATGTACTTGTCGGCCAGTTCCGCCGCGCTGGAAATGGCAGCGGCCGAATACTTGACGCCGTGATGCTCCTCGAAGCGGGACTTGAGGCCGCGCAGGATGGAGACGGTTTCGTCCACCGACGGCTCATTCACGTCCACTTTCTGGAAGCGACGTGACAGCGCATGGTCCTTCTCGAACACGCCGCGAAACTCGTTGTAGGTGGTAGCGCCTATGCACTTCAGCGCTCCCGAAGACAAGGCCGGCTTGAGCAGATTGGAAGCGTCCATCGTTCCGCCGGATGCCGCGCCGGCACCGATCAGCGTATGGATCTCATCGATGAACAGAATGGCATTCGGGTTGTCGGCCAATTGCTTGAGGACGCCCTTCAAGCGCTGCTCAAAGTCGCCGCGATACTTGGTTCCGGCCAGGAGTGCGCCCATGTCCAGACAATAGACGGTGGCATTGGCAAGGATCTCCGGAATGCGCCCCTCGACAATGTGGCGGGCAAGGCCTTCCGCGATGGCGGTTTTGCCGACGCCGGCTTCCCCGACCAGCAAGGGGTTGTTCTTGCGGCGGCGGCACAGGGTCTGGATGACCCGCTCCAATTCCTTGTCGCGTCCGATAAGAGGGTCGATCTTGCCGGTCAGCGCCAACTGGTTGAGGTTCTGGGTGAAGCTTTCCAGCGCACCGCCTTTTTCCTGCGCTTCGACTTCGGCCTCGGCCGGATCTTCCTTGCTGCGGGGCTGCGGCGTCTTGGTGATGCCGTGGGAAATGAAGTTCACTACATCCAGCCGCGTGATGTTCTGGCGCTGCAGGAAAAAGACTGCATGCGAGTCCTTCTCGCCGAAGATTGCGACCAGTACGTTTGCCCCCGTGACCTCCTTCTTTCCCGACGACTGTACGTGGAGGATTGCGCGCTGGATGACGCGCTGGAAGCCAAGCGTCGGTTGCGTGTCGATCTCGTCGCTGCCGGCTACGGTCGGCGTGTGCTCAATGATGAAGGTCAGCAATTCCTTGCGCAGCCCCTCTATGTCAGTGGCGCAGGCGCGCAACACTTCGGCTGCCGAGGGGTTGTCCAACAGCGCCAGCAGAAGATGTTCGACGGTGATGAACTCATGGCGCTTCTGCCTCGCTTCGACAAAGGCCATGTGCAAGCTCACTTCCAACTCTTGGGCAATCATCAGTTTTCCTCCATCACGCAAGCCAGCGGGTGCTGGTGCCGACGTGAAAATTCGCTCACCTGTTCGACCTTCGTTGCAGCCACATCACGAGGATACACTCCACAGGAACCTTTTCCTTCGCGATGCACCTTGAGCATGACCTGCGTCGATTGCTCGCGCGACAAACCGAAAAACTTTTCCAAAACTACCACGACGAAATCCATCGGAGTGAAATCGTCGTTGAGCAACAGCACCTTGTACATCGGTGGCGGCTTGGTGCGTAGCTGCTCAGGCGCCAGTGCAGCGCCACCCTCCGGTACAACCTGCTTTCGTGTAACCATGGCTCGATTCTAATGTGATTTCAGCGCAGTTCAACGCCACGAAAAAGAGGGGAATAGGGTGCCGTTGCAGGCCTATTTTGGGGTGATTGGCCGATATGCAAGGGGTCGGCCTGTGCGATGCAACATCGAAAGTTGTTGACGCTGCTTGACAATGTGCGTAAAACGCGAAACGTGTTTAGTTCAAATTCCCCCGCAGTGACCTACGGTCGTCTCATAGTCTGTCGAATTGCAGCTCCTCTGAATCGCCGCTTGGCCCCCTCTGCTTTACGAGCTTGAACCTCAAACATGCCCCGGCCGGGGTGCGGTGTTTTGCAGCCCGCAGCGGTGGCCGATTCGTTCGTTTTTGATTAAGGAAAAAGTTACATGGCAACTGGTACTGTTAAGTGGTTCAACGACGCCAAGGGTTTTGGTTTTATTACCCCGGATGACGGAAGCGAAGATTTGTTCGCACATTTCTCGGCCATCAACATGGCTGGGTTCAAGTCCCTGAAGGAAGGTGACAAGGTGACTTTCGACGTGGTGCAAGGCCCCAAAGGCAAGCAGGCGTCGAACATTCAGAAGCCTTGATGTCCTCGATTCTTTCGGCGCCCGGGTAATTCCGGCTCCGAGAATACAAAGCCCGCCGGTAAGGCGGGCTTTGTTTTTGGTGCGGCAGAGAGTTTGGGTCTCACATGCGATCAATCATCGCCTGGCCGAATGCCGAGCATTTTACTTCCGTGGCGCCTTCCATCAGACGGGCGAAGTCGTAGGTCACGACCTTGTCGCCGATCGCGGCTTCCATGGATTTGATGATCAGGTCTGCGGCTTCGATCCAGCCCAGATGGCGCAGCATCATTTCCGCAGACAGGATCAACGAACCCGGATTTACGTAATCCTTGCCGGCGTATTTCGGCGCGGTGCCGTGAGTCGCTTCGAAGCAGGCATACAGATCCGAAATGTTGGCGCCCGGCGCGATGCCGATGCCGCCGACCTGAGCTGCCAGGGCATCGGAGATATAGTCGCCGTTCAGGTTGAGCGTGGCGATGACGTCATACTCTGCCGGGCGCAATAGAATCTGCTGCAGAAAGGCGTCGGCAATGGCGTCCTTGACGACAATGCCATTGGGCAGTTTCAGCCACGGACCGCCATCAATTTCGACGCCGCCAAACTCGTTCTTCGCCAACGCATAGGCCCAGTCACGGAAGCCGCCCTCCGTGTACTTCATGATGTTGCCCTTGTGCACAATCGTCACCGATTTGCGCTTGTTGGCTATGGCGTAGTTCACCGCGGCCCGCATCAGTCTCTCGGTTCCCTCGCGCGAAACCGGCTTGATACCGATGCCTGAGGTATTGGGGAAGCGAATTTTTGTCACCCCCATTTCCTCCTGGAGAAACTTGATCAGTTTCTTTGCCGGTGCCGATTCGGCTTGCCATTCGATGCCGCAGTAGATGTCTTCCGTGTTCTCGCGGAAGATCACCATGTCGGTCTTGCTGGGATCCTTGAGCGGCGACGGGATGCCCTTGAAGTAGCGTACAGGACGCACGCACTGGTACAGATCCATCTCCTGACGCAAGGCGACGTTGAGGGAGCGGATGCCGCCACCTACCGGCGTGGTGAGCGGCCCCTTGATGGAGACCGAATATTCCTTGCATGCTGCGATGGTTTCTGCCGGCAGCCAGACGTCAGGGCCGTAAAGACGGGTAGCCTTTTCGCCGGCATAGACCTCCATCCACGAAATCTTGCGCTTGCCGCCGTACGACTTCTGCACGGCGGCGTCCACCACTTTTTGCATCACCGGGGTGATGTCTATGCCGATGCCGTCGCCCTCGATAAAGGGTATGACCGGATTGTCGGGAATCGGCTGGCCTGGAATGATTTTCTGGCCTTGTGCGGGAAGCTTGATAAGGGAAGTGCTCATGCCTGCTCCGTTAAGAATGGTGTGTTGAGAATCAAGGGAAATGCGTGATCAATTGCGCTTGATTATCTCCCAAATCGCTCGTCGTTGCCGGTACGCCGGGTTGGCGTTATTCAGCGTTGGTGCCGACTGGTAGAATATATCGCATTGAATTATTGAGGCTTCTTGTATGCCCATTGGCGCTTCGGATGACCTGATCGCGGAATCCATTGCCGGCGTGCTTGTCGATGGCTTTAACAAGCACTATCGGCTGTTTCATGAAAGCTCGGCTGTTGCCAAGCAGCGCTTTAACAAGGCGCGTTGGGAGGAAGGCCAACGGGCGGTCAGGGCCCGTATTCAGTTTTATGATCAACGCGTAAACGAGACCACTGAGCGCTTGCATCGCGAGTTCGATGTCGACGGGCTGAGCGATGCCGTCTGGCAGCATGCGAAGTTGCATTACATAGGGCTGCTGACAAACCACAAGCAACCGGAGTTGGCAGAGACATTCTTTAATTCGGTCTGCTGCCGGATTCTGCACCGCACGTATTTTCGCAATGATTTTATTTTTGTGCGGCCGGCGGTGTCCACCGAGTATCTCGAGTCCGATCCGCCCACCTATCGTTGCTACTACCCGAACGAAGAAGATGTCGGGCCTTGCATCCGGAAGATATTGCTGGACTTCGGGTGGGCGCGGGAGTTTGAGGATCTCGATCGGGATGCCGGTTTCATCTTGCGGGCGGCCGTATCTCACTTGGGCACCGTTCCTGCGCGCGAGGCGAACCTGCAGATACAGGTGCTCAACTCGCCTTTCTATCGCAACAAGGGTGCCTATGTGATTGGCAAGGCGGTCAACGGCGGGCTCGAGTACCCGTTTGCGGTTCCCGTGCTTCATTCCGCAGCAGGAAAACTCTACGTCGACACGATAATCCTCGACGCGGGGCGGATCGGAGCGCTATTTTCCTTGTCGCGTGCCTATTTCATGGTCGACATGGACGTGCCTTCCGGGTACGTCCAGTTTCTCCGTTCGATCACGCCCAACAAGCCGCGCTCCGAGCTGTACACCATGCTCGGGCTGGGAAAGCAGGGCAAGACCATGTTTTTCCGCGACCTGATATTTCACCTCCATCATTCGGCGGATAAATTCATCGTAGCGCCGGGCATCCGCGGTACGGTCATGCTGGTGTTCACCCTGCCGTCCTACCCTTATGTGTTTAAAGTCATCAAGGATGTTTTCGGGGCGTCGAAGGAAGTCGATCATGACACGGTGCGGCGCAAGTATCAGTTGGTGAAGCAGGTCGATCGGGTGGGGCGCATGGCCGACACGCTCGAGTTTTCCAAGGTTGCCCTGCCCCGCAGGCGGTTTTCCCAGGAACTCATCGATGAACTGTACAAAGAGGTGCCGTCGCTGATGGAAGAAGATGGCGAGGATCTGATCATCAAGCATCTCTACATCGAGCGACGCATGAAACCGCTCAACATCTATCTCGAAGAAGCAGAGAAGGCGGGTCGTGGTGATCTGGTGGAACAAGCCGTACGCGAATACGGCAATGCCATACGGGAGCTGGCAATTGCGAATATCTTTCCCGGCGACCTGCTGTGGAAAAACTTCGGCGTTACCCGCTACGGTCGGGTGGTGTTCTATGACTACGATGAAATCGAATACATGACCGACTGCACGTTTCGCCGCATTCCGCCGCCGCCGAATTTCGAAGCCGAAATGTCGGGCGAAGTCTGGTATCCGGTGTCAAGACTCGACGTATTTCCCGAGGAGTTCGAAACCTTTTTGCTGGTGTCTGACAGGATTCGGGACGCCTTCATGTGCCACCATCCCGATCTATTTGATGTCGAGTTCTGGCGGAAGACGCAGGAACTGGTTCGCGAAGGCACGATCCAGGACTTTTTCCCCTACCCCGAATCGCTGCGCTTCTGCAACGTTTTTGGCAGCGGTTGCCCGGTTTGAGTCACCTCATACTGTTCCACAAACCATATGGTGTGCTGACCCAGTTTACCGGTGCTGACGGGCGGCCCACCTTGGCCGACTACATTCCGGTCCCTGCGGTATACGCGGCAGGACGGCTGGATGCCGATTCCGAAGGCCTGGTGGTGCTGACTGGAGATGGAGGCTTGCAGGCGCGGATTTCGGATCCACGCCACAAGTTGGCAAAAGTGTATCGGGTTCAGGTTGAAGGCTTGCCGACAGATGCCGCTCTGCAGCAACTCGCGGCAGGGGTTGATCTTGGTGATTTCCATACCAGGCCCTGCCAGGTACGCCGTATTGACGAGCCAGGGGACCTCTGGGCAAGAAATCCTCCCATCCGTTACCGCGCGCAGATTCCCACCAGTTGGCTGGAACTCGTTCTGCGGGAAGGAAAGAATCGCCAGGTCAGGCGCATGACGGCGCGCGTCGGGTTTCCGACTCTACGGCTGATTCGATGGGCAGTGGGCGACTGGACACTGGAAGGGCTTGCACCGGGGCAGTGGCGCGAACTTGAAACACCAAGTCAACCAGATGGAAAGCAGCGCGTTAATGTCCATAACGCCTCGAAAAACCGTGGTGTTATGAATATTCCACCTATACACAAACGAAAGGGAACACCATGAACAAGCTGCTTGCTACCCTGGTTGCCGGTCTGATTGCCACCTCCGCTTTTGCCGCTGACGCGCCGAAGGCTGCTCCTGCCGCTGCTCCGGCTGCCGCCGCTCCTGCCGCTGCTCCCGCTGCCGCCTCGGCCGCTGAAAAGAAGGCTGAAGCTGCTGCTCCGGCCGCTGAAAAGAAGGCCAAGAAGGCCAAGAAGGCAAAGAAGGCAAAGAAGGCTGAAGCTGCAAAGTAATCCCCTTATCCGGGAGAAGAATGGCAGGGGAACCTGCCATTTTTTTTGCGGTGGCCTTGGGCAATAACAAAGTGTTCTTGGCCCCGTGCCCAAGAACTCAGCGGGCGTCAGGCAGTCTTGTCGCAATAGGAGATGGCTCGTGTTTTTCAGGATACTGCTGCTGGCGACATCATTGGTGATGCCCTTGCCGGCATGGGCTCAGCAGCCTCAGCTGCCCTTGCTCGAGTTGTTCGCGGGCATGCACCGTGTCGAAGCCGAAGTCGCGGCGACCCCCGATAGTCGCATGTCCGGACTGATGCAGCGCGCGACGATGGCGCCTCAGCGGGGAATGTTGTTCGTGTTCCCGGACATCGCCAAGCACTGCATGTGGATGCGCAATACGCTCCTGCCCCTGTCGGTTGCCTTCCTCGACGAAAAGGGCAGGATCCTCAATATTGAGGATATGCAGCCGCAGACGGAGGACAACCACTGTGCAGCCGGGCCGGCGCGCTACGCGCTGGAAATGAATCTGGGCTGGTACAAGAGTCGCGGTCTGGGTGCCGGGTTCGCCATGGCGGGAATAGAAAAAGCACCCGCCGGCCGCTGAAATGCCCGGCTGGGGGGCTGCGCAATACGGACGGACCGGCTCTCTAGTAGTGGGGAGGGATGTCGTCGCGCAGATTCCGCGGCTCGCTGGGGGCCGACGGCTGAATCATTTGGTACAACTCGCGCACCTGTATCTGTAGCAGATCGATTTGCTGCTGCTGGCGATAGACAGTGCGATTGAGTTGTTCCAGATGGTCTTCGCCGAGGCCAAGCTTGATTTCGAGTTCGGTGAGTCTGGATTCCATGCCGATTCCTCTACCATCGAATGGCAGAGGGCGCCGCCGGGCGCCCTCTGATGAGTGGTGCTGCTCTTCGCCGTGATCAGGCGAAATTCTTTGCCGCAAAGTCCCAGTTCGCCAGCGAATTGAGGAAGGTCTCGACAAACTTGGGTCGCGCATTGCGGTAGTCGATGTAATACGCGTGTTCCCACACATCGATGGTCAGCAGTGCCTTGTTCTCGCTGTTCAGCGGCGTGCCGGCAGCCGTGGTGCTGACGATATCAAGCGAACCATCCGCCTTCTTGACCAGCCAGGTCCAGCCCGATCCGAAATTGCCGACGGCGGCCGCCTGGAAGGCTTTTTTGAACTCGTCGAAGCTGCCCCATTTCTTGTTTATGGCATCGGCCAGAGGGCCTGTCGGCGTGCCGCCGCCGCCGGCTTTCATGCTGTTCCAGAAAAAGCTGTGATTCCAGACCTGGGCCGAGTTGTTGAAAATCCCGCCGGCCGGGGCCTTCTTGACGATGGCTTCAAGGTCGAGGTTCTCGTACTCGGTACCCTTGATCAGGTTGTTGAGATTGGTCGCATAAGCCTGGTGGTGCTTGCCGTAGTGGTACTCGAAGGTTTCCTTCGAGATGTGCGGGGCGAGTGCATCGATTGCGTAGGGCAGGGGGGGAAGGGTATGTTCCATTTTGATTCTCCTGTTGCTGTGAAGTGGAAGGCAGTAAAGTTGACAATTATAGTCAAGAATACCTCAGGTGGCAATTGACGGATGGTCGGGAGTCGTTGCGAGGATGCCGGCCCGGGCTTCGCCTCGCGCCAGATGAAGGCTGACTGTCTGGCCTTTCACAAGACTGGCAGCGTCCGTTACCAGATGGCCGCCGGCATCCCGAACGATGGAAAACCCGCGTGCCAGGGTTGCCTCCGGATTCAGGTGAGCCAACGCTGCAGCCAGGCTGTCCAGCGCCCCCTGCCGGGTCTGTTGCCGGGTGCGGCCGGCCGCTGCCAGGCGCTGGCCCAACAGTCTGATGTGCCCCCCGCGCTTTTCGGTGCGGGGAACGGTGTGCGCCAGACCCAGGGCGGCGCGGTTCAAGCGGTTGCGATGGCGACGCAGGCCGTTGGCCAGGGAGGCATCGAGCCGCGATGCGAGCAGCGCGAGCCGGCTGCGTGTTTGCGCCAATTGTGCCGCCGGATCAATCAGGCGCAGCGAGAGTCGATCTAGTCTCTGCTGCTCCCGGTCGATGCGGTATTGCATGGTCCGGCCCAGAGTTGTTCCGAGACTTGCCAACTCGCCCGTCGCGGCGTGCCATCCCTGGCTTGCCAGTTCGGCCGCCGCGGTGGGCGTTGCGGCTCGCAGGTCGGCGACACAGTCGGCGATGGTGGTATCGGTCTCGTGTCCCACGCCGCTGATCAGCGGCAGCGAACTGCCGACGATGGCCCGCGCCACGATTTCTTCGTTGAATGCCCAAAGGTCCTCGATGCTGCCGCCGCCGCGCACGAGCAGGAGCAGATCACATTCGCTGCGCCGGTTCGCCAGCGTGATTGCGCCGGCTATCTCCGCGGCGGCTCTGTCGCCCTGTACCAGGGTCGGGTAAAGGATCACAGAAAGATGCGCTGCTCTTCGCTTCAAGGCTGCCAGTACGTCGCGCAAGGCAGCGGCGCGCGGCGAAGCAATGATCCCGATGCGATGTGGAAAGCGCGGCAGCGGCCGTTTTCGCTCTATGGCAAACAAACCCTCAGCCTCCAGACGCTCCTTCAGCCGGGCGAAGGCTTCGAACAGACGTCCCAGTCCGGCACGGCGCAGTGTCTCGACGTTCAGTTGGAAGTCGCCGCGTGGTTCGTAGAGGGACACCAGGGCGCGCGCCTCGACCTGCTGCCCGTTTTCCAGTCGCCAGGGAACTGACTGGGCACGTGTGCGGAACATCACGCAGCGAGCCTGGGCAGCGGCGTCCTTGAGCGAAAAATAGACGTGGCCTGAGGTGGCGCGTGTCAGGTTGGAAACTTCTCCGGCCACCCAAAGCAACGGGAACTCCCTTTCCAGGCTCTGGCGCGCAAGCCGGTTGAGCTCGCCAATGGTGACGACTGTTGCAGGATCGAGCATGGCTTCGGCGTATCGGGGTCAAGGAACGGCTGGAAGGAAAATTCTACAGGATTCACACTATGCGTTGGTCGGGCCGGCAAGCCTGTTCGGCTCCTTTGTCACATCGTGATCCAACAACTGACCCACAGATTTTATGGATAACCGGGCCGCTGTTCCTTGGCTTCGGCACTCATGTATTGGGCTACTCTGTGGGGCATCCCGGAGCCGTATCCCACTGCATGAACCGCTCGTTGATACCCTTACCCGCCGGCGCCTTGCTCGGTCTGTTGCGCGAGGCGCTGGACAGTTCGCTGATCGAACGTGGTGCGACTCAGGGGCTGGCCTTGTTCGGCCATGCCGGGAGTTTCTGGAGTGGTTTGCCGTTGATCGAATTGCGGCGCATGGTCGAGGCCGGCAACCGCAATGCACAGGCAGAACTTGCATGGCGTCATGCCGCGGGGGAAGGCGTCGTCAAGTCGTCTGCCGCAGCGGTGCGCTGGGCTACGGCAAGTGCCGAGCACGCGTGCCCGGCTGGAGAGGCAGTTCTGGGCTGGTTGCTGTATCAAGGTTTCGGCTTGCCGCGCGATTACAGCGAAGCGGTGCGCCTCTTCGAATCGGCGGCGCAGCCGGGCGACACGCGCGGCGTGACCTGGCTCGCCTTGTGTCTGCTGCGCGCCCATGGCGTGGCGGCGGATACGCAGCGCGCCGCCGCTCTGTTCGAGCAGGCCGCACAAATGGGAGCGGGTCTGGCGCAGTACTGGCGGGGTCGGGTGCTCTATTTCGGTATCGGTGTCGAGCAGAATTTCTCCGCTGCCGCGCATTGGCTGCAACTGTCTGCCGCGCAAGGGCAGGCCGAGGCAAGAGACCTGCTGGCGCGCTGCCATTTCTTTGGCCGTGGCGTCAAGCAGGATCGTGCCGCGGCGATACTCTGCTGGCGGGAGGCCGCTGCCGACGGTGTTGTCAGTTCAAGTTTTTGTCTGGGCATGTGCCTGTATGCCGGCGAAGGTGTGCCGGCGGATGCCGCCGAAGCGGCGATACATTTCCGCGTCGCGGCGCGCAAGGGCTTGGCCGGCGCGATGTTTCTGCTGGGCCAGTGCCACACCTTCGGTTTTGGTGTCACGCGTGATCCGCAGGCTGGCATGGCCTGGTATCGGCGTGCTGCGGAGAAGGGGAGCCGGGACGCCGAGTTTGAACTGGGCGAGTGCCATGCACAGGGTGTCGGCATGGCGGGTCGCGATTTTCCGGAGGCGGTGCGCTGGTGGCGCGCCGCAGCCCGCCATGGTCATGCGCGAGCCAAGATCAAGCTTGCCCACGCCTACCGGTGGGGCGACGGCGTGGCAGAGAACAAGGCGCTAGCCGTAAGCTGGTACCGGCGCGCAAGCGAACAGGGCGACATCGCGGCGCGCGTCTGGCTGGGAGAGTGCTGCGAACATGGCGAAGGAATGCGTGCCGACGCCGCCCTCGCGCTGACGCATTACCGGGCCGCGGCCGATGCCGGAGATGCCCACGGGCTGGCCGAATACGGTCGTTGCCTGCTGCTTGGCGTAGGCGGCGAAGAACAGCCGGCGCGCGGTGAGGCCTTGCTGCGAAAGGCAGCGGAGGCCGGCTGGCCGCAGGCGCTGAAGGAACTGGAGCGCTATCTTTTCGCGCGGGGAGAAGCATTCCTGCGCGCTGCCACGTCTGCCGATGACGAGCGGTTGACCGACGCGGTGAGCTGTTTTCGCCGCGCCGCCGAGACGGGACATCGCCGCGCCGCCTTCATGCTGGCGGAATGTCTTCGTCATGGCACCGGCGCGGCGGTTGACGTGCCGCAGGCGGTAGTCTGGTACCGCAAGGCGGCGGCGCTGCTCGATGCCAAGATACTGCTGGGTGACCTGTTCTATTTCGGTTACGGCATACCGCGCAATCCGCGCGAAGCATTGCACTGGTACGAGCAGGCGGCGCTGGCCCATGAAGATCCGTATGCCATGTACAGCCTCGGCTACTGCCTGATGCAAGGGCAGGGTGCGCCGCGCGATGCCCGCGCCGCGACGCTTTGGCTGCGCCGCGCCGCCCTGCAAGGTGAAACTGATGCGCAATACGAACTGGGCCTGGCGTACTTTCGCGGCGACGGGGTGAAGCGCAGTTTGCGCCTGGCTGCCAAGTGGCTGCGGGCGGCGGCAGGACCGGGCCACAAGGCTGCGCGTGATTTTCTGGAGCGCATGGAACGCGGCAGCGGGGTGAATTGAGTCAGCCGCGGGCTAGCCGTCGGCTGCCGGCTGCCGGCTGTGTTGCATGATGGTGTCGTCGAGTTTCTCGGCCATTTCGGCGAGCAGATCGCGGCCTTGTCGCCGGGCCTGGCGTGCGGCGATGAACAACTCATAGAGCCTTGAGCCAAACAGCTTCTGCAATTCATGCTCGATTGCGATGAGTCGGGCCCGCATGCTTTCGACCTGTCGCACAAGAGTCGGCACCGGCGTCACGGCGGGGCGGTCCGCCGGCGAATCGCGACGGCCGGCTTGTCCCTCCTGCCATAGGGCCGCGACTTCCTGCAAGGCCGTTTCATCCCCGGCGCGATAGGCGCGATTGGCTTCTGACATCAGATGGGTGCGCCAGGCCCGGTCAGCGTCGTCGATTGCGCGATCAGGGTGAATTTTCTGAGCGATCTGGCGAAACAGACGCTTTACGTCACTGCTGGGGCGGAAGGCCGCCGGTTCATCGGCCGTGGCTTGGGCGAAGCGTTCGCTTTCGCGCGCCGATTGCTCGGCCTTTTCCTGCTTTTGTTGCGCTTCGGCGCGAACACCGGGGCTCTCCGGCGCGTGTTCTGCCTGCTCGCGGGCAAGCCGGGCCTGAAGGGCATCAAGTTTGACCATGCGGCGCCCCACCAGTTCGTAGTAGCGTCGGGTGAAATCGGCTACCTCGGCCTGGGCCGTCGCCAGTTCAAGTTCCAGTTCGGCGACGTCTTGCGTGAGTTGCGCCAGTTCCATCTGCAGTTGCAGGTCGGCATCGGCCAGTGCGACCGATCTGTGGCGCGGCGTCGCCATGCGCGCCCCCACCTGCAGCAGGCTGCCGGGCGGTGCCATCAGTTCCGGCGGTGCGTCGCAGCGATAGAGCAGCGTGATGTCGCAGTTTTTCTGCCTCAGGCTGCGGTAGGCCGCAATCGGCAGGATGCGCGCGGGAAACAGATCGGCGACCTGCTCCGGCCATTCGCTGCGGTCATTGCGCGCAACCCATTGGTGGGCGTCCTGCCAAAGGGCCTCATTCTGCGCAATGCGTTCGCGTTGCTGCTGCCATGCGGCGGTCTGATTTTCCTCGTCGTCGCGCGCCAGCCGGCTTTTCATCAGGGACAGCGTGGCGCGCAGGGCGATGCGGGCAGCAAAATCGGCGGCCGGCAGTACCAGGCAGAGCGGCCGTATGGCAAGGTCGAGTGCGTTGGAAATCTCCGGCAACTGCTGGTCGTCCTGCGCCAGAATAAGCAGTGTCCGGCCTTCTGTCAGCGCAATAGCGGCGAAGGCGGCAAGCACCGCAAGAGGACGCTGCGGCAGCGCTTCTTCGCGAGGCATGGCAGCCAGCGAGGACAAGGCAAACCGCGCAAACCATGCCGCGGCGATGACAGCGGGATCAACTGCCGGTTTTTGCGCGGGTGAAGTGAGCGGAATCATGATTTTGCAAGTTTATACAGCCACTGTCAGGCCCGGGCTGCGGATGAAAGCCGGTTTTCAACCCCGTTTCGGATTTCAACCGGAATTTCTTTGACGCCCGAAATTCCTTTGTATTGCCGAATCGGCCTACTCGGGCTAAAGTTCGCGCTTTCCTGCTTACCGGAGTCGTCCCCGTGTTTTCCATCATTCAGGCTGCCGGCTGGCCAATCTGGCCTCTGCTGTTTGCGTCCGTAGTTGCTGTCGCGCTCATCATCGAGCGTACAACTGCCCTGCGTCGCAGCAATATCGTTCCCGCCGGCCTGCTGCAAAGCGCCGTCGCCGATTATCGTCAAAGCGGAGTTGGCGACGCCCAACTGGCACGCCTCGAGGCGCATTCGCCGCTTGGCCGGGTGCTTGCCGCAGGCATGCGCAATGCCAGGAGTTCGCGCGAAATCATGAAAGAGGCGATCGAGGAGGCCGGGCGCGGTGTGGCTCACGATCTGGAACGCTTCCTCACCACGCTGGGCACCATTGCCTCGATTGCGCCGCTGATGGGGCTGTTCGGCACCGTGGTGGGGATGATCGAGATTTTCGGCTCGCCGACATCCTCCGGCAACAACCCCCAGGCTCTGGCGCATGGCATTTCGGTGGCGCTCTACAACACCGGGTTCGGCCTGATCATTGCGATTCCCAGCATGATTTTCTATCGCCACTTCCGGGCGCGGGTCGACGGTTTTCTGGTCGAGATGGAGCAGGAGGCGGTGAAACTGGTGGAAGTGCTGCAAGGCGAACGCAAGTAGGGGCAGGGCGAGATGAACTTCCAGCGGGGACGGCAGCGTGAAGAACTCGAGATCAATCTGATCCCGATGATCGATGTCCTATTGGTCATCCTGATTTTCCTCATGATCACCACCACGTACTCCAAGTTTTCCGGACTCGAGATCAACCTGCCCACTGCCGACGCGCCGCAGAACAAGGAGCAGCCCAACGAAATCAATGTGATCGTTACCGCCGCCGGTGAAATCATGCTGAACAAGGCGGCGATCGGCGGTCGCGACGTCGAAACCATAGCCAATGCAATGAAGCGGGTGACAGGCAGCGGCAAGGAGCCGGTGGTGGTCATCAATGCCGACGCCAAGGCCGCGCATCAAAGCGTCATCGATGTCATGCAGGCAGCCCAGCAGGCAGGCCTGTCGCATATATCCTTTGCCACCCAGCAGGCGCAACGCTAAGTCCGGCGGGCTTGCCGCCCTCTGGCAGCGGCGCGGTCCGCTGGTCTGCCTGCTGTTTCCCTTTTCGCTTTTGTTCGCTGCCCTCGTCGGCTTGCGGCGCGCCTTGTACCGGGTCGGGCTGTTGCAGCCCCGGCGCTTGCCGGTAGCCGTGGTTGTCGTCGGCAACATAAGCGTCGGCGGCACCGGCAAGACACCGCTGGTGATTCATCTGGCGCAGTCTCTGCGTGCCTCGGGGCGGCATCCGGGTATTGTCAGCCGCGGCTATCGTGGCGATGTCAGACAGATACAGGAGGTGGCTCCCGACGCTGATCCCGGCGTGGCGGGCGATGAGCCGGTGTTGTTGGCTCGGCGCGGCGGCTGCCCGGTTTTTGTCGGCAGGAACCGGGCGGCGGCGGCTTGCGCCCTGCTAGCCGCGTATCCGGAGTGCGATGTGATTCTTGCCGATGACGGTCTCCAGCACTATCGCCTGGCCCGCGATGTCGAGATTGCCCTGTTCGACGAACGTGGAGTGATGAACGGCTGGTGTTTGCCCGCCGGGCCCTTGCGTGAACCTGTCTCGCGTTTGGCGCGGGTGGATGCCGTGGTTCTGAACGGCACCGCCGTCTCGCCGGCGCCGGCTTTTTCACGTCCCGTATTCCTGATGCGCCTGTTGGCTGTGAGTTTTCATCGCCTCGGTGATGCGCGAATTGCCTGCAGCGCCGCCGATCTGGCCGGCATGAAATTGCACGCGGTGGCCGGTATCGGCGCCCCGCAGCGTTTTTTCGATCAGTTGAGCCGGATGGGGCTGAGCTTTGTCGAACACAGCTTCGCCGATCATTACACCTTCTGCGCGGAGGATCTGGCTTTTTCCGGCGACGCTATTCTGACGACCGAAAAGGATGCCGTAAAATTGGCGCGACTTTCACTGTCTCTGCCCGTATGGGTATTGCCCGTAACGGCGGAAGTCAGCCCCGACCTTGTCGCCTTTGTGCTGGAGAAGATTGATGGACGTCCGCTTGCTTGAAATACTCGTTTGTCCCGTGTGCAAGGGGCCGCTGGAAAATCGCAAGGCTGCTGCGGAACTGGTCTGCAAGGCTTGCAGGCTGGCTTATCCGGTGAAGGACGACATTCCGGTGATGCTGGAGGATGAGGCCCGGCAGTTGGGCGCCGAAGAGATCTGATGGGATTCCGCGTCGTCATTCCGGCACGCTTCGGTTCGACGCGCCTGCCCGGCAAACCCTTGGCGGACATTGCCGGACAGCCGATGATCGTGCGTGTGGCCGCTGCCGCCCGCCGCTCCCGGGCGGACGGCGTGTGGGTGGCTACCGATGACGAGCGGATAGTCGCTGCGGTGCGGCAGCACGGCTACGATGCCGTGATGACACGCGCCGATCATGTCAGCGGCACGGACCGCATTGCCGAAGTGGCCGATCTGCTGAAATGGGAAGATGCTGACATCGTGGTCAACGTGCAGGGTGATGAGCCGCTGCTTGATCCTGCCTTGATCGAGGCTGTCGCGGAGGCCTTGCGCGATGATCCCGGGGCGGCCATGGCTACCGCCGCCCACGCCATGACGACGGCTGAGGACTTCTTCGATCCCAACGTGGTCAAGGTGGTTTGCGATGTGCGGGGCAGGGCTCTTTACTTCAGCCGTGCGCCCATTCCCTGGGACCGGGATCGGTTTGCAGAATGTCGCGATGAACTTGACGCCGGTTTCCCGGCACAGCGACACATAGGCCTCTACGCCTACCGCGTCGGTTTCCTGCGCCGCTTCGGGCAACTTTCGTCTTCACCCCTCGAGCGCTGCGAGTCGCTGGAACAACTGCGTGCGCTTTGGCACGGCTATCCGATCCGGGTTGTCAGCAATGATCAGCCGCCGGCGCCGGGAGTCGATACTGCCGAGGATCTCCAACGAGTGCGCCGATTGTTTGACGCCGGGAGGGATTCGGAGTAACTTTTGCCAAACTGTGAAACACCAAAAAAGTACTTTTAAATCATTTAGATAAACTTTATTGTGGGGGATAGTCATGAAATTGATCCTGTTGGGTGGGCCGGGCGCCGGCAAGGGTACGCAAGCGGCCTTCATTACCGAAAAATACGGGATTCCGCAAATCTCCACGGGCGACATGCTGCGCGCCGCGGTCAAAGCCGGTACTCCGATGGGTCTGGCAGCAAAGAAGGTCATGGATGCCGGCGGCTTGGTGTCCGACGACATCATCCTCGGCCTGATCGCCGAGCGCCTGAAGCAACCCGATTGCGCCAAGGGCTTTCTGTTCGACGGCTTTCCGCGGACTATTCCGCAGGCTGAAGCCTTGCGTGCCCAGGGCATTGAACTCGACTATGTGCTGGAGATTGACGTCAGCGATGAGGAAATCATCAAGCGCATGAGCGGTCGTCGTGTCCACCCGGCCTCGGGGCGCACCTATCACGTCGTGTTCAATCCGCCCAAGGTCGCCGGCAAGGACGACCTGACCGGCGAATCCCTGATTCAGCGCGACGACGATCACGAGGAAACGGTGAGGAAGCGTCTGACCGTCTATCACAGCCAGACCCAGCCCCTCATCGAGTACTACTCCAAGTGGTCTGACACTGGGGCCAAGGGCGCGCCAAAGCATCGCCGGGTTTCCGGGGTCGGTTCGCTCGATACGATCAAGAACGCCCTGTTTGCAGCGCTGGGCTGACGCCATCACCGACGCGGGGGTTGCCATGTCCAGCCACATCCGACGCATAGCAGTGTGTACCGGCGGCGGAGACGCCCCCGGCCTCAATGCCGTGATACGCGCCGTGGCCATTGCTGCCGCCAATCGGGGCTGGGAATGCTACGGGATTCATGACGGTTTCAACGGTATCCTTTTCCCCGAACGCTATCCCGACGGCGGTGTCGTCCGGCTGACCCGGGAAAAGGTGCGGGGCATCGGCCATCTGGGTGGCACGATCCTGGGTACCACCAACAAGGGCAATCCGTTGCATTTTCCGATGAAAATGCCGGATGGAACGATGAAGGACACCGACCGCAGCGGCGAAATCCTGGAGTTTTTCGCCCGCAAAGAGCTCGATGCCCTGGTTTCCATCGGCGGTGACGGCTCGCTCACCATCGCCAATGCCCTGCATCAGAAGGGGCTGCGTGTCGTCGGTGTGCCGAAGACGATCGACAACGATCTGGACAAGACCTTCACTACTTTCGGCTTCGATACGGCGGTGGCCTTTGCCACCGAGTGCCTGGATCGATTGCACAGTACGGCCGAAAGCCATCAACGGGTGATGGTGGTCGAGGTCATGGGGCGCTATGCCGGTTGGATTGCGCTGCACGCGGGTATTTCCGGCGGCGCCCATGCCATCCTGATCCCCGAAATCCCCTTCGACATAGACAAGGTTGCCGCCAAGATTCGCGCCCGCGACAGCGAGGGGCGGATGTATTCTCTTGTCATGGTCGCGGAAGGCGCCGAACCCAGTCACGGCCACAGGGAAATCCTGGCGCCCGCCGAAATCGGCCACGCCGAGCGCCTCGGCGGTGTCGGCGAGCGGATCGCCCGGGTGCTGGAGGAGCGGACCGGCAAGGATGTCCGGGTGGTGGTGCTGGGCCACTTGTTGCGCGGCGGCAGCCCGACCTCGTTTGACCGCCTGGCAGCGATGCGCTTTGGTACTGCGGCTGTGCGGGCCCTGGATGAGGGGCAATCCGGCGTCATGGTGGCCCTGGCTTTCCCCAACGTGAACTACGTGGCGCTGGAGGAAGTGGCCGGCCGCATGAAGGGCGTTCCCCTCGACTGCGACACGCTGCAGACCGGTCGGGATATGGGGGTCTGCTTCGGCGATTGACCTCTGCGCCGGTTCGAGCCCGGCCCGGACGATCCTGCCTATGTGTCCGGATTCAGGATCTTGCGGACCTTGTTCAAGCGCAAGCGGTAGGCATCCGGCAGGCCGGAACCGAGCAAGGGACGCAGATACATGCGGAACGCGTCGGTGACGTCGGTGCCGCTGGCAGCGATGAACTCGTCCTCCATGACCCGCGTCTTGCCTGCCACCGACTCGAGCGGAATCAACTGGTAGTCGACCGAGTAAAAGCCGGTTCGCTTGATGGCGACGGAGCCGTCGCGATCACCCCACATGGCGTATTGAACCGCTTTTTCGCCGACCTCGCGGGCTTCGCGCTGATCGACATCGGAGACGCAGCCGATGAACGAACGCTGCAGATAGCCGAGCGTGTCGCCCCTGACGCGCTTGATGCCGAGATTGTTCTTGATTTCGTCACAGAGCAGATCGGCCAGGGCGCCCGTGCCGGACAACTGCACGTTGCCGTGGGCATCGCGTTCGACCTGAGTCGTCAGTCGCGTGATGATGGGCGTGCCCTGCTCGTCATGAATGCCTTCTGACGCGGCGATCACGCAGCGACCGTGCCTGTCGTAGGTGGCCTTGACGTCGGCCAGAAATTTGTCGACGCTGAAGACGCGTTCCGGAACGTAGATCAGGTGCGGGCCGTCGTCCGGAAATTTCTTTCCGAGTGCCGCCGCCGCCGTCAGAAAACCGGCATGCCGGCCCATCACCACTGCCAGATAAACGCCCGGCAGGGCCGTATTGTCCAGATTGGCGCCCATGAAGGCCTGAGCGACAAAGCGCGCCGCCGACGGGAATCCGGGAGTGTGGTCGTTGCCGACCAGGTCATTGTCAATGGTCTTCGGAATGTGGATGCAGCGCAGCGGATAGTCGGCCCGACGCGCCTCTTCGCTGACGATCCGCACCGTGTCGGAAGAATCATTGCCGCCGATGTAGAAGAAATAGCCTATGTCGTGCGCCCTGAGAACCTTGAATATCTCGTGGCAATACTTCAGGTCAGGCTTGTCGCGCGTCGAGCCAAGAGCCGAGGACGGGGTGCCGGCCACCATTTCGATGTTGTGGCTGGTTTCCTGGGTGAGGTCGAGGAATTCTTCTTCGACGATGCCGGATACACCGTGGTAGGCGCCGTACACCAGTTCGACGTTGCGGAACTTGCGGGCCTCGAGGACGACGCCCGCCATCGATTGATTGATGACGGCGGTCGGTCCTCCGCCCTGTGCAACCAATACCTTGCCGCGCGGCATGGTCCGGCGTTCATTTCGGGCGGTCAGGCTGGATTGATGGTCGGGCATGTGAGTTCATCCGTATTGAGCATTGAGCCAGGCAGGCAATGACCCTGCATTCGGGTGTGTACTATATCCGTCATGGCCAGCCATTGGCAGTCACCGGCGGGCATCCATGACGCGGATTTGTCCATCAACCGAATCTTTGTAGCGGCGGTCGACTTTTGCTTATGCTGGCAGCGGCAGACAGGACGACTTGGCGGCGGGGCAGAGACCCGTGAGCTTAGTGGCGCTGAACAACGTTAGGTCTGAAGTAATAATAATAGTTGCTGTTTTTGCGCATCAATCGCGAGTATCGCGTGATAAAATATTTCGTTGAGTTCATTAACTTTCGGGGGGGGTGTTATGGCAGCAGGATTGATGTTTGCGCTGATCTGTGCGGTGGCGGCGATCGTTTATGGCTGGATCATGAGCCAGTGGATTCTGGCGCAACCGGCCGGTAACGACCGCATGAAGGAAATTTCCGCAGCGATTCAGGAAGGTGCCCAAGCCTATCTGAATCGTCAATACACCACGATCAGCATCGTCGGCGTCGTGCTCGCTGCCGCCATCTGGATATTCCTCGGCACTACCACCGCCATCGGCTTCATCCTCGGTGCCGTGCTGTCGGGCGCCGCCGGCTACATCGGCATGAACGTTTCGGTGCGGGCCAACGTGCGCACGGCCGAAGCTGCGCGTACCGGCCTCAACGAGGCGCTCAATGTCGCCTTCAAGGGCGGCGCCATCACCGGCATGCTGGTTGTGGGCCTCGGTCTGTTGGGTGTGGCCGGCTACTACGCCGTGCTGAAAACCCTGGGCGGCTCAGGTGCCTCCATGGAGAGCATCATCCATCCGCTGGTCGGCCTCGGTTTCGGTTCCTCGCTGATCTCGATCTTCGCCCGTCTGGGCGGCGGCATCTTCACCAAAGGCGCCGACGTCGGCGCCGACCTGGTGGGCAAGGTTGAAGCCGGCATTCCCGAGGATGACCCGCGCAACCCGGCCGTGATCGCCGACAACGTCGGTGACAACGTCGGCGACTGCGCCGGCATGGCCGCCGACTTGTTCGAGACCTACGCGGTAACCACGGTGGCGACCATGCTGCTGGGTGTGCTGTTGCTGAAGGCGAATCCTGCCTTTGCCGAACAGGCCGTCATCTATCCGTTGGCTCTGGGCGGCTTCTCCATCATCGCCTCGATCATCGGCGTGATGTTCGTCAAGGCTTCTCCCGGTGGCAAGATCATGAACGCCCTATACCGTGGCTTGGCGGTTGCCGGCGTGCTGGCGCTGATCGCCTTCTACCCGATGACCTCCTGGCTGGTTGACGATCATCTGCTGGATACCGTGCTTAATATCAGCGGCGGCTCGCAGATGCGCCTCTACGGTGCGACGGTGATCGGCCTGGTGCTGACCGGACTGATGGTCTATATCACCGAGTACTACACCGGCACCGAGTTCGCGCCGGTGCAGCACGTGGCGCAGGCCTCCACCACCGGCCACGGCACCAACATCATTGCCGGTCTCGGCGTCTCGATGAAGTCCACCGCGTGGCCGGTGCTGTCCGTCTGTGCCGCCATCTGGGCCTCCTATACCATGGGCGGTTTGTACGGCATCGCGATTGCAGCCACCTCCATGCTGTCGATGGCCGGCATCGTTGTCGCCCTTGATGCCTATGGCCCGATCACCGACAACGCCGGCGGCATTGCCGAGATGGCCGAACTGCCGGCTTCCGTGCGCGCCATTACCGATCCGCTCGACGCCGTAGGCAATACCACCAAGGCGGTTACCAAGGGCTATGCCATCGGTTCCGCCGGCCTTGCCGCGCTGGTGTTGTTCGCCGACTTCACGCACGGGCTGGAGGCGCTCAAGCCGGGCATCAAGTTCGCGTTCGACCTGTCCGACCCGGCAGTCATCATCGGCCTCTTCATCGGCGGCATGGTGCCTTACCTGTTTGCCGCGATGGGCATGGAAGCGGTCGGTCGTGCCGCCGGCGCCATCGTGGTCGAGGTGCGCCGTCAGTTCAAGGAGATCAAGGGCATCATGGAAGGCACGGCCAAGCCGGAATACGGCACCTGTGTCGACATGCTGACCAAGGCCGCCATCAAGGAGATGATGATTCCGTCGCTGCTGCCTGTGCTGGTTCCCGTCGTAGTCGCCTTCGGCATGAATGCGCTGATGGGCCCCGGTGCCGGTGTGCGGGCATTGGGCGGCGTGCTGATGGGCACCATCGTTACCGGTATCTTCGTTGCCATCTCGATGACCACCGGCGGCGGTTGCTGGGATAACGCCAAGAAGTACATTGAAGACGGGCACTACGGCGGCAAGGGTTCCGAAGCGCACAAGGCCGCCGTGACCGGCGACACCGTGGGTGATCCGTACAAGGATACGGCGGGCCCCGCAGTGAATCCGCTGATCAAGATCATCAACATCGTCGCTCTGCTGATCCTGCCGCTGGTGGTGTGATTCTGTAATAGACGTTCGATCAAACGGGCAGCCTGCGGGCTGCCCGTTTTTTTATGTGTGATTGACGGCCCCGATGGGGAATTCCCGTCACGCACGGCGAAGACGGGCAAAGCCCCGTGCTTCGTTCCGGGAGCGGCCGGTATCCTGAGGATTGGTTTCGGCCCGATTGACGGCGCGGCATGGAGTTGCCGCAGGTCCTGGCGGGACGGATCAGGCGCCTTTGCGGCGGAAATCGCGCAAGCGAAAGCCGAGCAGCCACAGGGTCGCAAAGTAGCTGACGATTCCGCCCACGACCACGCCGGAAAGCTGCAGTACTCGTTGGGCACCGCTCATCGTCAGCCATGCGGCATCCTTGTCGCTGGCAAGCCACAGTACGCCGCCGAGCACGATCAGTGCAGCCAGGAGCTTGAGCATGAATGTCAGCCACCCCGGCTTGGGCTGGTAGGCGCCGCGCTGCCGCAGGCCGTGCCACAGCAGCCCTGCGTTGAGGCAGGAGGCCAGACCGATCGAGAGGGCCAGGCCGGCGTGCTTGAGCCAGCCGATGAAGGCGATGTTCATCACCTGCGTCAGCGCCAGCGTGACCAGGGCGATGCGCACCGGGGTGCGGATGTCCTGCCTGGCGTAGAAGCCCGGTGCCAGCACCTTGACCAGGATAAGCCCGGTCAGGCCCAGCGAGTAGGCGACCAGCGCTTCCCGGGTGCGCAGCACGTCGGTGACGGCGAACGCGCCGTACTGGAACATGGTCGACAGCAGCGGGATGGCCAGCATCGCCAGCGCCAGCGACGCCGGCAGCGTCAGCATCAAGGTCAGGCGCAGGCCCCAGTCGAGCAGCGCCGAGAAGTCCTCCGTCCTACCGTCGGCATGGGTCTTGGCCAGGCTCGGCAGCAGGATGGTACCCAGAGCCGCGCCCAGCAGGCCGGCGGGGAACTCCATCAGCCGATCGGCATAGTAGAGCCAGGAGACGCTGCCGCTTTCGAGGAAGGAGGCGAAGATGGTGTTGATCAGCAGGCTGATCTGCGACACCGATACGCCGAGTACCGCCGGCGCCATGAGTTTGAGGATTCTTTGCACGCCCTCGTCGCGCCAGAGCGGGTCGAAGCGGGGCAGCATGCCGATCTTCGCCAGCGCCGGCAGCTGGATGGCGAGTTGCAGCGCGCCGCCGATAAAAACCGCCCAGGCCAGCGCCAGCACCGGCGGATCAAACCAGGGCGCGGCGAACAGCGCCATGCCGATGAAGGACAGGTTGAGCAGCACCGGTGTGAACGCGGGCAGGGCAAAACGGCTCCAGGTGTTGAGGACTCCGGCGGACATCGCCACCAGCGACATGAACAGGATGTAGGGGAAGGCTATTCGCGTCAGTTCGACCGTGAGCTGGAATTTTCCGGCGTCGGCGCTGAAGCCGGGAGCCGTCACGGCGATCAGCACGGGTGAAGCGGCCATGCCGAGCGCGGTGACGGCGATCAGGATCAGAAACAGCACGCTGGCGACGCGATCCACGAGGCTTTTCGTTTCTGCCTCGCCGCGACGATTGCGGTATTCGGCAAGGATGGGGACGAATGCCTGGGAGAACGCGCCCTCGGCAAACAGCCGGCGCAACAGGTTGGGCAGGCGGAAGGCGACGAAGAAGGCGTCGGTCATCATGCCGGCACCGAAGCTCCTGGCAATGACGAAGTCGCGGACGAAGCCGAGGATGCGGGACAGCAGGGTCATCCCGCTGACGGTGGCCAGGGCGCGGAGCAGATTCATTGCCGCTATGGTATCCGGGATGCGGCCCGGAGATGCGGCTTGCAATGACGCGAAGACACCCCTATAATCTCGCGCTTTCCTCAGTTCTACCGGATATCGATATGGCCAATTCCGTTCAAGCCCGCAAGCGCGCCCGTCAAGCTACCGAGCAGCGCGCTCACAACATGAGTCTGCGTTCCTCATTGCGTACTGCAATCAAGAAGGTACGCAAGGCGATCGACGCCGGCGACAAGGGGGCTGCGCAGGCAGTGTTCAAGGAGTCGCAGTGCGTGATCGACTCGATTGCCGACAAGAACATCGTGCACAAGAACCTCGCTGCGCGCCAGAAGAGCCGCCTCTCGGCAGCCATCAAGGCACTTTAAGCCCGCTGTCGCGCCAGACGCCCACAAAAAAAGGCTGCTTTTCGAGGCAGCCTTTTTTGTGCCTGTATTTCCGGCCGGCCGGCGGATATGTCCGATCTACCGCGACGCTTGGCGTACCTGCGGAATATATGGCAATGGCATGTGCCGTGGAGCGAGTGTTAGATGGCCCGGGAAACAGCGATTGGCATAACTGTTTATGAAATGCCTATTTAAATTAGAGAAATAGGTTGAGTTTCCCGAAATCACTGCATATAATCACCAGACCTGATTGAAGTGAAAGGGGTTTCATGCAATCCCATCAGTTCATTAAATATGCCTTTCGTATCAAGACCCGCCTCGGCGTGATCGTGGACAATTTGATGATTCATGGTCGCGATGAACATGACGCCCAGCGCAAGCTGCGGCAGGTGTACCACGACTGCCAGATAATCGAATGTATTTGCCATCACGGCAGCGTTCGTGTGCCGGTCAGCAGTTTCGAGGACGTCGCAAACCTTATTGTTCGCTGAGGTTTTTCAGGCGGCGGCCCATGCTCCCGGCTGCTGTCCCCTGCGCGCTGCCGTCAGAGGAATCGCGCGGCCTGCAACTCGTTCATCAACGCCAGGTAGTCCTGCGCGCCCCTGCTTGCCGGGTTGTGGCCGAAGATGTCGCGACTCATGGCCGGTGCTTCGGCGATCGCCACGTTTTCCGAAATCACTGTTTCGCACAGTTCCGCGCCGAACTGTTTGCGCAACCGGTCCTGGATGTCGAAGCTCATCTTGCGGCGCCGGTCGAACCGTGTCAGCAGGTAGCGGCGTTCAATCCGGCGCTTGAGCACGGGTTCCAGAGCCTTCAGGGTGTGTTCGATCTGCAAGGCGCCGCGCAAGGACAGGTAGTCGGATGAAACCGGCACCAGTATCCGGTCAGAAGCGAAAATCGCGTTGAGTGAAAGTACGCCCAGAAAAGGGCAGCAGTCGATTATCGCCGTGCTTTCGCCGCCGGATGATTCAAGTGCCAGCAAGCCGGCGTTGAGGCGGTTGAGGACGGCCGGGCCCTTGCCGAATATGGAATCGACCTTGATCAGCTCCGCGTGGGCCGGAATCAGGCGACCCACTCCTTCCCAGATCACCGCCAGTTCAGCGAGCGGGCGGCTGTTCTGATAGAGCGCGAATACGCTGTTGTGGGCCTCACCGGCGGCGTTGCCGTGGATCGACGTCAGGTGCGCCTGGGGATCCAGGTCGACCAGCAGTGTTGGTGAGGAATCCCTGGCCAAAGCTCCGGCGAGGTTGAGCGCGGTGGTGGTCTTGCCGACGCCGCCCTTTTGATTGAATACCGCCATCCTCACTGCCGGATCCTCCGTCTCCCTGTGCTGTACAGGGGCTGGTTTTTCACTTAGTATAGTGGTGTTTTCAAGCACGGCGGCCGCGTTGCTCTTCGGCCGCCGTATGTTTTTAGTTTCGGCCGCAGCGCCTGACGCCGATGTCCGCAGGGCATTATGCCCACGCCGGTTGCGAGGACATGATCCCGGCGTGAGCCTTCCCCGAAACTTTGTCCTCCGGTTGGAGCTTTTCGCAGAGTGCTTTCATGCCGCATTTGATGAATACCTACGGGCGGCTGCCGGTCGCTTTTACCCATGGCCAAGGATGCCGGCTGTTCGACGAGCAGGGCAAGTCCTACCTTGATGCCCTGGCGGGCATCGCCGTGAATACGCTGGGCCACAATCACCCCCGACTGGTGAAGGCGTTGGCCGCGCAGGCCGGACGTCTGATCCATACATCGAACCTTTATCGCATCAGTGAAGCCGAGGTTGTTTCCGATCGCCTCGCCGCGCTCGCCGCAATGGACGAGGTATTTTTCTGCAACTCGGGTTGCGAAGCCAATGAGGCCGCGATCAAGCTGGCACGGCTTTACGGGCACCAGCAGGGCATCGAGCAGCCGGCCATCATCGTTATGGAGCACGCTTTCCACGGCCGCACGCTGGCGACCCTTTCCGCCACCGGCAACCGCAAGGTGCAAGCGGGATTCGAGCCGCTGGTTTCAGGTTTCGTGCGGGTGCCGTTTGACGATCTCGCTGCAATCGAACTGCTTGCCGCGCGCAATCCGAACGTTGTTGCAGTGCTGTTCGAGCCGATTCAGGGCGAAGGCGGCATCAACATTGCGCACAATGAGTTCATGCAGTCGCTGCGGCAGATTTGCGATGAGAAGAAATGGCTGTTGATGGTCGATGAGGTCCAGTGCGGCATCGCCCGCACCGGCGCCTGGTTCGCCCATCAGCATGCCGGCATCCTTCCGGATGTCATGACCCTGGCCAAGGGGCTGGGCTCCGGTGTGCCGATCGGCGCCTGCCTTGCCGCAGGACGCGCCGCCGGCGTGTTCAAACCCGGCAACCACGGTTCCACCTTCGGCGGCAATCCGTTGGCCTGTGTTGCCGCCCTGACCACGCTCGACGTCATCGAAGCCGACGCTCTCATGGCGCACGCGAAACAACTCGGCGCAGCGATCCGTGACGGTCTGCGTAGCGGTTTGTCCGGCGTCGGCGGCCTGGTCGAGGTGCGCGGCGACGGCTTGATGATAGGCATCGAGCTGGACCGGCCATGTGCCGATCTGGTCCAGCGCGGCCTGGACGCCGGCCTGCTGATCAACGTCACCGCCGACAAGGTGGTGCGCTTGCTGCCGGCACTGGTAATGACCGATGCCGAGGGGGCGGAGCTGGTGGCTGCGCTGGTGGCGCTGATCAAAGAGTTTCTCGGAGCCTGATCATGGCATCGCCGCGGCATTTTCTGCAGCTGAAGGATCTTTCGCGCGAGGAACTCGACTATCTTTTCGAGCGCACGCGTTCCATCAAGGCGCGCTTCAAGGCCTACCAGCGTTACTGGCCGCTGCAGGACCGCACCCTGGTGATGATCTTCGAGAAGGCCAGCACGCGCACGCGCCTGTCCTTCGAGGCCGGCATGCATCAACTGGGCGGTTCGGCGATCTATCTCAATACGCGGGATTCGCAGTTGGGGCGGGGCGAGCCGGTGGAAGATGCGGCACAGGTGATTTCGCGCATGAGCGACATCGTCATGATCCGCACCTTCGAGCAGGAGATCATCGAGCGCTTTGCCCGCCACTCGCGGGTGCCGGTGGTCAACGGCCTGACCAACGAATACCACCCGTGCCAGATACTCGCCGATATCTTCACCTTCATCGAACATCGCGGTCCGATCCGGGGTCGCACCGTGGCCTGGATCGGCGATTCGAACAATGTCTGCAACACCTGGCTGCAGGCGGCGGAAATCTTCGACTTCAATGTTCACGTGTCGACGCCGCCCGGCTATGAGGTCGAAGCCGAGCGTGCCGGACTCTACGGCACGGATCACTTCGAACAGTTCGCCGATCCGATGGACGCGGCGCGCGGCGTCGACCTGGTGACCACCGACGTCTGGACCTCGATGGGTTTCGAGGCTGAGAACGAAGAGCGCCTGCGCGATTTTGCCGACTGGCAGGTCGATACCGAGATGATGCGGGCCGCCCGCCCCGATGCCATCTTCATGCACTGCCTGCCGGCGCATCGCGGCGAGGAAGTCGCCGCCGACGTGATCGACGGCGCGCAAAGCGTGGTCTGGGACGAGGCGGAAAACCGGCTGCACACGCAGAAGGCTTTAATGGAATTCCTGCTCCTGGGCAGGGTGAATGACTAAGGGACGAGCGATGAAAGCAGCAGGGAAAACAGGCAAGGCGGAAAACAACAAGGTGGTTCTCGCCTATTCGGGCGGACTCGATACCTCGGTGATTCTCAAGTGGCTGCAGGACACCTACCACTGCGAGGTGGTGACCTTCACTGCCGATCTGGGTCAGGGCGAAGAACTGGAACCGGCGCGGAAGAAGGCCTTGCTGCTGGGCATCAAGCCGAAGAACATCTTCATCGACGATCTGCGCGAGGAATTCGTCCGCGATTTCGTCTTTCCCATGTTCCGCTGCAATGCCGTCTACGAAGGCGAATACCTGCTCGGCACTTCGATTGCCCGTCCGCTGATCGCCAAGCGGCTGGTCGAAATCGCCAGGAAGACCGGCGCCAACTCGATCTCCCATGGCGCTACCGGCAAGGGCAACGACCAGGTGCGCTTCGAACTCGGCGCCTACGCCCTGATGCCCAATGTCAAAGTCATAGCGCCGTGGCGCGAATGGGATCTGCTGTCGCGCGAGAAGCTGATGGCCTACGCCGCGAAGCATGGCATCCCGGTGGAAATGAAGCACAAGAAGGGCGGCTCGCCTTACTCGATGGACGCCAACCTGCTGCACATCTCCTACGAGGGCCGCCATCTGGAGAATCCCGGTGCCGAGGCCGAGGAATCGATGTGGCGCTGGACGGTGTCGCCGGAGAAGGCGCCGGACAAGGCCGAGTATCTCGATCTCGAGTTCAAGTGCGGTGACCTGGTGGCCGTCAACGGCAAGAAGATGAAGGCGCATGAGCTGCTCGCCACGCTCAACACGCTCGGCGGCAGGCACGGCATCGGCCGCCTCGACCTGGTCGAAAACCGCTACGTCGGCATGAAGTCGCGGGGCTGCTATGAAACTCCCGGCGGCACCATCTTGCTGCGTGCGCACCGCGCCATCGAGTCGGTCTGCCTCGACCGCGAGGAGGCCCACCTCAAGGACGACCTGATGCCGCGTTACGCCAGCCTGGTCTACAACGGCTACTGGTGGAGCCCGGAACGGCGTGCCCTGCAGGCGCTGATCGACCATACCCAGCAGCACGTGAACGGCTGGGTCCGGCTCAAGCTGTACAAGGGCAACGTGATCGTGGTCAGCCGCGATTCGAAGACCGATTCCCTGTTCGATCCGACCATCGCGACTTTCGAGGACGATGCCGGCGCCTACGACCAGCGTGACGCCGGCGGCTTCATCAAGCTGAACGCCTTGCGCATGCGCATCGCCGAGAACGCCAGGCTGAAGCGTGCCGCCGGCAAGGGAAAAGGCAAGGCCTGATCATTTCGGAAACCCCAAGGAACATCATCCCATGAGCCAGTTCGACAATGTATCCGTCATCAAGAAAGCCAACGTCTATTTCGACGGCAAATGCGTCAGTCATACGGTGCAGTTGGCCGACGGCACGAAGAAGAGTGTCGGCGTCATCCTGCCGGCGACGCTGACCTTCAACACCGGCGTCGCCGAGATCATGGAAACCGTGGCCGGCGGCTGCCGCTACCGCCTCAAGGGCGGCGACTGGCAGAGCAGCGGTGCCGGGCAGAGTTTCACGGTGCCGGGCAACTCCAGCTTCGACATCGAGGTCAGCGGCGAGCCCTACCACTACATCTGTCATTTCGCCTGATCAGGAGAGAGCGGCATGCCTTCTTTCGACATCACTTCCGAAGCAGATCTGGTGGCCCTGAAGAATGCCGTCGATGTGGCCGGCCGCCACATCGGCAATCGCTATGATTTCAAGGGCACCTCGGCCCGCGCCGAACTCAACGAGAAGGACAAGACGATCACCATTCACGGCGATTCCGAATTCCAGCTCGGGCAGGTCAAGGACATCCTCTTTCCCGAGATGGAGAAGAAGGAGCGGGAAAGCACCAAGCGCCTCGAGCACGGGCCGGTGCAGTCGGTGGGCGGCAACAAGTCGAAGCAGGTGCTGACCATCAAGGTCGGTATCGAGCAGGAGATGGCGAAGAAGATTGTCAAGCTGATCAAGGACAGCAAGCTCAAGGTGCAGGCCAGCATCCAGGGCGACGCGGTGCGCGTTACCGGCGCCAAGCGCGATCTGCTGCAGGAAGCGATTGCTTTGGTGAAGAAGTCGATTACCGACTTCCCGCTGCAGTACGGCAATTTCAGAGACTGAGACGGCGCGGCGCCGACGCTTAATCCCGGCGTAGCCCGCTGCTCCAGCGGCTGTAAAGCCGGTCCGCCACAACGCGCATCGCCGTGATGCGATCTTCCATGCCCAGGTACATCTGCTCCGGTGTCTGCACCGACGCCGACGGGTGGGCGGTTTCCGCTGCCCATTGGCGGCACCAGGTGCGGATCATGGACTCCGTCATCTCGACATGGCATTGCAAGCCCAGATGCGGACCGCGCACGAAGGCCTGGTTGGCGCAGTGGACACTTTGCAGAATTCGCGTGGCGCCGGGCGGGATGGTGAAGGTCTCGCCGTGCCAGTGAAAAGCCTCGAAAGGGGCGGCACTGCCCAGCCACCCGGTTGACAACTGCGTGGCCTCGGCGCCCGGTTCGACCCGGCCCCAGCCGATTTCCTTGACCGGGTTGCGGGTGACCGTGCCGCCGAAGGCTTTGGCCATGAGTTGCCCGCCGAGGCAGTGGCCGATCAGCGGGATGTTCTTGCAGTCGGCGTCACGGATGAGTTCCAGCATCCCCGGTATCCACGGCAGGTCGTCATTCACGCTCATCGGTCCGCCCATGAAGCAGAGCCCGGAGAAGCCGTCAGCCGTCGGCGGTGGCAGCATGCCGTCATCGATTCGAAACAGCGTCCACGGCAGGGAATGCCTGTCGAGGAATGTGGCAAAATAGCCGGGTCCCTCGCCGGGGCTATGACGGAATATTGCGATCGGTTTCATGCCGGAGTCTTTAGTTAGCGCAGGCCCGAATTCTAGCGGAGCCCTGCTTTCCCTGATGCGTCGTCGATTCAGCGAAGGCTTTGTCGCGCCTTTCGCCGTCGAATCCTGGTTGGACGAAGAGACCGATTTCGCCGCCGCCGCGGTTCTGGTGCCGGTGATCGTGCGGGAGAGCGGCGCCACCATGCTGCTGACCCAGCGTACCGCCCATCTGCGCGATCACGCCGGGCAGGTGAGCTTTCCCGGAGGGCGCAGCGAGGCGAGTGACGCTTCGCCCGAGGCCACCGCCTTGCGCGAAGCCGAGGAGGAGGTCGGTCTTGCGTCTTCGCAGGTGGAGATTCTCGGCCGTCTGCCCCAGTATCGCACCGGCACAGGCTTTGTCATTACGCCGGTAGTGGGGCTGGTGACACCGCCCTTGAATCTGAAACTGGACGATTTCGAGGTGGCTGAAGTCTTTGAACCGCCGCTTGAATTCCTCCTCGACAGTGCCAACCATCAGCGCCACAGCATCGAGGTGCGCGGCGTCATGCGCGAGTACTGGGCCATGCCCTGGCGCGGGTATTACATCTGGGGCGCCACCGCCGGCATCCTGGTGACCCTGCAACGTATCCTGCATTCCGGAGCCTGAGCCCGTGACCCTGTTTTCCATCGTCATGGCCCTGCTTCTCGAGCAGTTGCACGCGCTGCCGGTACAGGGCGTGGTGCGGGATCCCCTGGCGCGGATGGCTGCTTTCCTCGAGGACAAGTTCAACGATGGCGGACGCAGCCACGGCGCCATCGCCTGGTGGCTGGGCGCAGCGCTGCCGGCCGCTCTGGTGTCGCTGGCGTATGCGCTGCTGATGCATTTCCAGCCGCTGCCGGCCTTGCTGCTGGGAATCGCTGTGCTCTACCTGACCATGGGCTTCCGCCAGTTCAGCCACTTCTTTACCAATATCCATCTGGCCCTGCGGCTCGGCGAAGTCGAACAGGCGCGGCAACTGCTGGCGCAATGGCGCGGGCGTGCCGGTGACCGCCTGACCTCGAGCGAGGTAGCGCGACTGGCTATCGAGCAGGCCTTGCTGTCGTCGCACCGGCATGTTTTCGCGCCGCTGCTGTGGTTTGTCGCGCTGGGGCCGGCGGGGGCGCTGTTGTACCGGCTGGCCCTTGCGCTGGACGAACTTTGGGGAGAGCGCAGCGAGCAGGAGTTCGGCGAATTCGGCCAGTTCGCGCATCAGGCTTTCGCCCTGATTGACTGGCTGCCGTTGCGCGTTACGGCAGCGTCATTTGCCGTCGTCGGCGATTTCGAGGATGCGGTGAATTGCTGGCGGACACAGGCGGAACGGTGGCCCGACGGTGGCTCCGGTATACTGTTGGCAAGTGGTGCCGGCGCCTTGGGAGTGCGTCTGGGTATGCCGGTGCACGAGGTGATGCAGGACATGGCCGAGCCTGGCGATCGTCCCGAACTGGGTTTGGGCGAAGACGCCGACCCGGATTTCATGCAGAGCACGATAGGGCTCGTCTGGCGCAGTCTCGTGCTCGGTTTGGCGGTTCTTGCCCTGGTCTGGATTTCCGGCTGGGTTGGTGGTTGATTCTTTCCGTAGTGGATACCGTCCCCGGCACAACCGGGGGTATATATAAGGAGTTTTGCAATGGCTGACAAGAGAGAAGTTGTTGTACTGAGCGCCGTTCGTGCCGCGGTTGGCACCTTTGGCGGCGCGTTGTCCGGCATGGAGCCGGCCGACCTGGGCGGCCTGGTCATCAAGGAGGCGATTGCCCGTTCCGGCGTTGATCCCGCCGCGATCACCTTTGCCACCGTCGGCAACGTCGTGCCGACCGAGGCGCGCTATGCCTACGTCGCGCGCAATGCCACCATTCAGGGCGGCATGACAATGGAATCAGTGACCTTTGCTGTGAACCGCCTGTGCGGTTCGTCGCAGCAGGCGGTTGTCAGTTCAGCCCAGGCCATCATGCTCGGCGACGCCGACTTCGCCCTTGGCGGCGGTGTCGAAGTCATGTCGCGCGGCGCCTACCTGTCGCCGGCAATGCGTTCCGGTGCGCGCATGGGTGACACCAAGATGCTCGACGCCATGGTCTGTGCGCTGACCGACCCGTTCGGTGTCGGCCACATGGGCATCACCGCCGAGAATCTGGCCAAGAAGCACGGCTTCACGCGCGAGCAGCAGGACGAGTTTGCCTGCGAATCGCAGCGCCGCGCCGCCGCCGCCATTGCTGCCGGCTACTTCAAGGAGCAGATCGTGCCGATCGTCCTCAAGACGCGCAAGGGCGATGTGGTGTTCGACACCGACGAACACGTCAAGGCCAGCACCACCATGGAATCGCTGGCCAAGATGAAGCCCGCCTTCGACAAGGCCGGCACCGTTACGGCGGGCAATGCTTCCGGCATCAACGACGGTGCCGCCTTCCTGGTGCTGGCGGATGCTGCCAAGGCCGCCGCCGGCGGCCACAAGGCAATCGCGCGCCTGGTGTCCTACGGCATCGGCGGCGTGTCGAACGAGGTCATGGGCGAAGGTCCGATCCCGTCGACCCGCATTGCGCTGGCCAAGGCCGGGCTCAAGATCGAGGACATCGGCGTCATCGAGTCCAACGAAGCTTTCGCCGCGCAGTCGCTCTCCGTGGCCAAGGTGCTCGGTCTTGACCCGAAGAAGACCAATCCCAATGGCGGTGCCATCGCCCTCGGTCATCCGATCGGCGCCAGCGGCACGGTGATCATCACCAAGGCCCTCTACGAAGCCAGGCGCGTCGGCAGCAAGTATTGCCTCGCCACCATGTGCATCGGCGGCGGCCAGGGCATCACCACCATCTGGGAAGTGATCTAAGGCACGTCGACGTAGCGCTCACCAGGAAGGGCCCGGCATTTGCCGGGCCTTTTTTGTGTCCGTCCCTGTCTTGCCGGCAACGCGCTGCAGGGCGCGGCGGGGGATGAGTCCTATGGCCTGAGCCTGACCAACTGCTTGCCGAAGTTGCCGCCCTTGAGCAGGCTGATCAAGGCGGCCGGTGCGGCGGCCAGCCCGTCGACCACGCTTTCGCGGTACTTGATGCGGCCGCCGGCGATGTGGCCGCTGATTTCCGCAAGCGCCGGCGGCCAGCGCGAGAGGTCGTCGGAGACGATGAAGCCCTGCATCCTGATGCGGTTGATCAGCACCGCGGCGATGTTCTGCAGCGGGTAGGGCGCCGAGTTGTACTGCGAGATCAGACCGCAGACGGCGATGCGCGAGAAGGGGTTCATGCATCCGAGCAGGGTGTCGAAAATCTCGCCGCCGACGTTCTCGAACAGGCAGTCGATGCCCTGCGGCGTCACCGCCTTGAGGTCTTCGCGCAACTTGCCGGCCTTGTAGTCAATGCAGGCGTCGAAACCGAGTTCATCAACCACATAACGGCATTTTTCGGCGCCGCCGGCGATGCCGACGGCGCGCGCGCCGTGGATCTTTGCCAGTTGCCCGGCCACGCTGCCGACCGCGCCCGAGGCTGCGGTGACCACCACGGTCTCGCCCGGCTTCGGCGCGCAGATGTCCAGCAGTCCGACCCAGGCCGTGACGCCGGGCATGCCGACGGGGCCGAGCCAGGCCGCCAGGGGAATGATGCCGGCATCGACTTTGCGCAGCACGTTGCCATCGGCCACGCCCCAGGTCTGCCAGCCCAGTGCGCCGACTACCTTGTCGCCGGGGGCGAACTGCGGATGATTCGACTCGACGACTTCGCCGGCGGTGCCGCCGATCATGACTTCGCCGATCTCGACCGGCTTGGCATAGGACTTGACGTCCGACATGCGGCCGCGCATGTAGGGGTCAAGCGAGAGCCACTCATTGCGCACCAGCACCTGGTTGGCGCCGGGTCGCGGGATCTCGCCTGCTTCAAGGCGGAAATTGCCTTCCTCGACCCAGGCGGCGGGGCGGCTGGCGAGGACGATCTTCTCATTCATTTCCATGGCGGGGAGTATCCGTTGTAGTCCTGTTCAGGCATCCGGCACAGGCAATTGCCGCGCGCCTTGCCGCTCAAAAAGCGCCGCTGCCGCCATCGACGGCAATGGCCTGTCCGGAGATATGGCGCCCGGCTTCGGATGCCAGCAGCACCACCAGGCCCTTGAGGTCCTCCTCGCCGCCGAGGCGGAGCAACGGGGTGGCGGCGATGATCTCGTCGCCGATCATGTCGATCAGGCCGCTGGCCATCTTCGAGTGGAAGAAGCCGGGGCAGATGGCGTTGACGTTGATGTTGTACTTGCCCCATTCGGCGGCCAGCGCACGGACGAAATTGACGTCTGCACCCTTGCTGGCGTTGTAGGCGATGGTGCTCAATCCCGGCGGGTTGCCGCGCAGCCCGGAGATCGAGGCGGTGACGATGATCTTGCCCGACATCTGCGGAATGAAGGCGCGCTTGCCGACTTCCCGGGTCAGCAGGAACATGCCGTTGAGATTGAGGTTGATGACCTTCATCCAGGCCTCGAAGGGGTAATCCTCGGCCGGTGCCGCCCAGGTGGCGCCGGCATTGTTCACCAGGATGTCTATCCTGCCGCAGTGGTCGAGCACCTGGCCGACGAGGCCGGGAATCTGGTCGAATTGGGACAGGTCGCCGGCGACGGCGAATACCTCGATCCCCTGCTTCTCCAGGCGGGCCCGGGCCGCGGCCAGTTCCTCGGCCTTGCGCGCCGTGATCACGAGCCTGGCGCCCATCTCACCGAGCGCCTCGGCCATCTGCAAGCCGAGACCGCGCGAACCGCCGGTGACAAGAGCGACCTTGCCGCTGAGATCGAAGAGTTGTCTGACGCTCATCTGATTCCTTTCAAATGCTTGAATTGCCGAGAGCCGCGCAAGTCACGCCGGCTCTGTGCTGAAATGATCGGGCTGCTCCGATACTAGGCCTGCGGCAATTTCGCCGGCGGCGGTTTGCTGGCGGCCTCGTTCGCCGCCGCCAGCATGGCGGCGCGGCTGTCGGGGGTTTCAAGGCTGATGCGGCCGAGTTTTCCGTCGCGATAATCGGTAAGCAGGATCATGCCGGCCTTTTCCAGATCCGCTTCGCCGCCGCGGCGGCCCTTGATGATGCAGCCGCGCTTCTTCGCCACGGCCTCGACCACGTCGATGCCGTCCATCCCTTCGATGACAAAGCCATAGCGGGCGGCGATCATGGCCGGGTAGCGTTGCAGCAGCAGCCCGGCGAGAAAAATCGCCACCTCGGAATCGATCACCGCATTGCGGCCGATGGCGTGGCTGGCGGCCAGCATGTAGCCGTCGTGGTCATGCGTGATCTTGGGCCACATCAGGCCCGGCGTGTCGGTGATGCTCATCGTCGGGTCGAGGTAGATGCACATCTGCGATTTGGTCACCGCCGGCTCGTCGCCGACGGCGGCGGCCCGGCGCTTGAGCAGTGCGTTCATCAGAGTCGATTTGCCGACGTTGGGAATGCCCATGATCAGCATGCGCAGCGGCTTGATGCCGTCGTTGCGATGCGGCGCCAGGCCTTTGCACAAGCCCGGCACGCGCGCCGCTTCGCCCGGCTTCTTGCTGGAGATGGCGACCGCCTTGACCCCCGGCTGGCTGTTGTAGAAGTCCAGCCAGGCCTGAGTCACCAACGGGTCGGCCAGATCGGCCTTGTTCAGCAGCTTGAGGCATGGCCGCTGGCGGTGCAGGCGCAACTCCTTGATCATCGGATTGCTGCTGGCCTCGGGCAGGCGCGCATCGCATACCTCGATCACCACGTCGGTCAGCGCCATGGTTTCGGCCGCTTTCTTGCGGGCCGAGGTCATGTGGCCGGGGAACCACTGTATGGTCATGGCAGGGTCAGTCCGGAAATGGATCAGCTTGCGCAGTCGGCGCCGACGATATCGATTTTGTCATCTGCCAGGCGTACTGTCTGGCCCGCTCGCAGCTTGCGCCGGGTGCGCGTCTCGATCTCGCCGTCGACGCGGACGGCACCATCGGCAACCAGCGCCTTGGCCGCGCCACCGGAAGGCGCCAGCCCCAGCAGCTTGAGCAGCACGTTGAGTTCGATGAACTCACCCTGAATCTGAAAGTGGTAAGCAGCCAAGATCGCTCCGCCGCGGAATCAGGCGTACAAGGCGCCGATCAGGGACGCTACTTCGTCCTCTGATTCCTGCAGGATGCTGCTCAAGGTTGCCTGGTCCAGGGCGACGTCGATCTGGACCCGTGTGCCTTCGCGTGCGCTGCCGGCGAGCCGGGCAAGCGGCGACTCCACGGGCGCCAGCTGGCAGGCCAGCAGCAAGGTGTCGCCGAGCGATACCGGCGGTATCGCCAGATAGCCGGCCCACAGGCTTTCGACGGCCTCCATCACGGCGCCGGGGACCTTCAGTTGTTGCAGCACGGCGCGGCCGACTTCGGCGTTGCCGCCATCATCCCAGGCACTCAGGCTGCCGTCCGTGCCTTCCAGCAGGCCGGGAAAGTCGCCGCCGCGGGCGATCAGGTAGAAGCTGCCCACCTCATGCACGATGCCGGCAAAGAAGGCGGTATCCGGGTCCTGCCCGGTGACGCGCCGGGCAATCAACTGCGCCAGGGCGGCGACGTGGGCGGTGCGCTCCCAGAGCTGGCGCGCCATAGTGCGATGCTCCGCTGTCTGCGCCATGCTTTCCATCTGTCGCACCACGACCGCTGCCGCCAGCACGCGCAAGGTCTTGAAGCCGAGGCGCGAGACGGCGCTTTTGATGTTTGCCGCGTCCTGCCCGGAACGGTTGTATAGCACCGAGTTGGCGACGGCGACGACCCGGGTTGCCAGCAGGGGATCGGCCTGCACCAGGCGGATCAACTCGTCCGCCGAGCAGTCGGGATCGCCCAGTAGCCGCTGCACCTTGATTGCCATCTCGGTTGTGGTCGGGAAAATCACCTCGCCGGCGGTCGCGCCCGCAGCAATTCCGGCAATGGTTTCCGGCACGTTCATGGATATCGGTTCCCTCGAAGGCAAGCAGCCAGAAGCCGATTATAGCCTCGGTGCAGTTCCGGCTTCCTGTCTGCAGACCGGGTCCGGCAACGCCTCGCGCCGGCTGATTGAGAACAGACCCTGGCACAGGGTCTAAATCAATCATGGTGAGATACTATTGCGCAGCGTTACAACGCCACTCAGCCCCGCGACTACGACGCTTGAATTCATATCGAAGGAAAATTGTGTCACTTGATCGAAAATTGCAAAGGCTAGGCTAGTGGCGCGGAAATCCCATGTGTTCGACGAAGCAAAGTCGGGTGTATTGACCGTAGTAAATCTTAGTCCGATTGATGTCGGCTACGGTTTGCTGATGGTGTCGGCTTTCGGCTTGCTCTACGCGCCGCAAGGTATCGCTGCAGCCTTTATCGCTGTAATTGTCGGCAATCTCGTTCCTGCCTTGTTCGGCCGCTCCGGCATGCTTTTCTCAGGAGGGCGTCCGGCACAAACGCTGCTTGTTGCAGAACTGCTTGCGCATTTGTTTCAAGCCGGCAATGGCACCACCTCCTTCAGCGTCATCTTCGCTTATGCCGCCGTTTGTACGGTCATGGCAGGCACCATTCAGATGGCGCTCGGGCTGCTGCGCGCAGGCAGCATCATCAAGTACGTTCCAATCCCGGTACTTTCCGGCTACATCAATGCTGTCGCGCTGCTCATCGTTTGGCCGGCGGTCATCATCGTTCTCGATTTTCCTCGCGGCACCTCATTGAGTGACGTCTGGAACGGCTTATCGCTGCAGGTCTTCGGCAATGCCGGTTTCGGGATTTTCCTGCTGGCTGTACTGGCGTTCGTACACACCCATTACAAAAAACTGCATTGGTCGATCGCGGGCTTGTTCGGCGGCACGATCATTTACTACTTTTTCCTGGGCCTGAGCGGCAGCGCCCACGGCAGCCACTTGCCGGAAGTAGACAACCTTGCCCCCTACTGGGACGGCATATATCAATTGGCAAGCGGAAATTTCCCCGTCCCGATCGGAAGCATCGTCCGCACAGTACTTCCGTACTCGCTGGCCATCGCCGTTCTCAACGCCATGGAGTCGCTGCTGGCATCGGCGGTGTACGAGGAAAACTCGAACATACGCTGTGACGCCAACCACGTTCTGATCGATCAGGGTGTTGCCAACATGATCGGCGGGATGCTTGGCGCACTGCCGATGGCACCATCGATTTCCCGCATCAATATCGGTTGGGAACTGGGTGGCCGGGGTTTCCATGCCTTGAGTATCGCCGCCGCCACGTGTACCTGCATCATGGTCTTTGGCGGCCGGTTCCTGAGTTTTGTACCCATGCCGATCGTTGGCGTCCTGATGATGTTTCTCGCCTGGACGATGTTCGACAACTGGACGAGGGGCCAAGTCCGCAAGCTGTTCGCCAGTAAAGGGCTCGAGGCAACTTTACGCAAGCAAGTTCAGACCAATATCGCCATCATGGTCACCGTGGTCGTCGTAGCCTTTTCCGGGCATCTCATCGCCGCGATGTTCGCCGGTGCCATGCTGGCCATGTTCCTGTTCGTCAGGGATTACAGTCAATCGGTGATCGGCCGCACATTTTCCGGCGCACACCGGCACTCGGTGTTGATGCGACCGGAATATGAAGCGGCTCATCTGGAGGCCGTCGGGCACTGCGTGCGGGTCATCGAACTGAACACGCCGATCGTTTTCGGCACCGCCGACCACCTGCTTGACTACTTGCTGAGGTTGCCGCAAACGGTTCGCTATTTGATTCTCGATTGCCATCGGGTACGGGAGATCGATGACAAAGGTGCCCGCATTTTCGTTCGCCTGGTGAAGATCCTTTCAGCGCGGGGCATACATCTTCATCTTGCGTATATTCATCCCAGCGGCCCGCGCGGAAGTACGCTGCACGATGCCGGACTGACCAGGACGCTGCCGATTCTGAATTGGCATATCGATACCGACAAGGCGCTCGAGACCGTCGAAAATGAACTGATTGCTGCCGTTAACCTTTCCGCTAAAGCGGTTTCCGAGTTGCGCCAGCTTGATATTGTTTCCGGCCTGAATCCGGATGAAATCGGGATACTGCATCGCCACTTCATGGTCGAGTCCTTCGCTGAAAAAGAGCCGGTATTCCTGCGCGGTCATTCGGGTGACCGCTTCTATGTTGTCGCCAGCGGTTGCGTTGAAATTCATTTGCCGCTCGACGACAAGAGTGATGTCAAGCGCCGGCTGGCATCCTTTCCTCCCGGCGTGATATTCGGCGAAATGGCCATGCTGAGCGGCACAAACCGCAGCGCCGATGCGATCGCCGCTGTAGAAACATCGGTATGGTCGCTATCGACTGAAGCACTTGACGATTTAAGGCAACATCATCCGGAACTGGCGAGCCGGCTATTGCTCAACATGGCCCGACAACTGTCCGCAAGACTCTCTGTCACCAATGACGAACTGGTGTACGCGACGCGCAGCTGAGAAGACCGTAAACATTGTTCCTGTCTGAATAACCGGATAGCCGTAACGAGACCGCAGCACGTCCACGTCAGACGCGGACAAGGTATCCTCGCGTTATGAACGACGCCATCACCGAAGCCTTCACCCTGCCCGCCGACGGCCTGGCACAACTGGTCACGCCGGATCTGCAGCGGCTGGCTGCGCGCATGGCGCAAGATGCCTTCACCCGCATCTTTCGCCTGACGCTGGAGGCCGATGCAGCGCAACTGGAGGCGGCGGTGGGCGAGATCGAAGGCCTGGCGCGCAACTGGGTTCGCGCCGGCGCCGGCGAGGAGGCGCGCGCCGTGCGTCTGGCCTTGTTGGTGACCGGCATCGAGCAGTGGCGATTGGCCTGGTGCCAGGCGTTCGGCCTGGCGGCGATTCCCGGCGCCACCGCCTTGCTCGGCGCCCTGCGCAACGGACTGGATGTCGCCGCCGAGGCGCGTCTGCAGCAGAAGTTCGCGGCTCTCGAACAAAGCGAGGGCGATGCCGTCGATTTCAAGATGGAACTGCGGCGCAATGTCCATATGGCGCTGTGGCACGCCATGATTGCCTGCCAGGAAAGGGATGAAGCGCTGGCCATACTCGCTGCCCTGTGCGGCATGCTGGTGGCCCTGGTCGGCCATATGCCGGCGCTCGGCTGGCGCCTGGCGGCCGATACACTGGCCCACATCCAGCTGCGCTGCCTGACGGACGCCGCCGCCGGCGAGGGCCTGGCCAGAGAGAGCACCGAGGAGCTGTTCGCGGCGCTGCGCCTGGCCCTGCCGCGGGAGGCCTTCGAGCCGATGCTGGCACACGCCAATCACGCGGTCATCGCCTGGCAGCGTGCGCGGCGGGCACACTAGACCGGAGCCGTCAGGCTACCTCGTCGGGGCCGGATGCATTAGGATGCAGCCTTGGAAACCTGATGCTGGAGAAACGATATGAAAAAGCTGTCGCTTGAACTGTACGCAGAGCTTGAAATTCCGGACGACTGGGAACTGGTCGAGCATTCGTCCGGCATCTATGTGCTCAAGGTCGGCGACCGCTTTGTCGACTTCGACATCACGCCGCTGGTCACTGCGTCTACGGCTGCGGACGCAACCTGGAGCGACGAGGACGAGAAATTCACCGACGACATCCTCGATATGGTGACCGGCCTTGACTCGAAAATGGAGATCACCTACCTCCAGTAATTCGCCTGCGATCCGGAATCCCCCGCCCTGCTGCCGCAGGTCGTCGCCCCGCGGCCCGGGGGATGCAATAGCCTGAAGCCCAGATGCTCGCCTACGTAATCCGCCGCCTGCTGTATGCGATTCCGATCCTGGTCGGAGTGAATCTGTTCACCTTCGCCCTGTTCTTCGTCGTGAACACGCCGGACGACATGGCGCGCATGCAACTCGGCGTCAAGCGCGTGACGCCGGAGGCGATCCAGAAGTGGAAGGCGGAGCGCGGCTACGACAAGCCGCTGGTATGGAACGCGGCCGCGTCGGACGGAGCACAGCTGACCGAGACCATTTTTTTCAGCAAGTCGGTGCGCATGTTCGCCGGCGATTTCGGCCGCGCCGACGACGGCCGCGACATTGCCCGCGAGATCGGCAGCCGCATGCTGCCGAGCCTGGCGATTGCACTGCCGACCTTCACGCTCGGCCTCTTCGTGGCGATCTGCTTTGCCCTGCTGCTGGTATTCTTTCGCGCCACGGCGCTGGATTTTTACGGCGTGGTGCTGTGCGTGGCGATGATGTCGATCTCCGGCCTGTTCTACATCATCGGCGGGCAGTGGCTGGTCTCGAAGGTCTGGCACCTGGTGCCGATCTCCGGCTACAGCGGCGGCCTCGATGCCGGAAAGTTCCTGATCCTGCCGGTGATCATCGGCGTCTTCGGCGGCATCGGCGCATCAACCCGCTGGTATCGCACCATCTTCCTCGAAGAGATCAGCCGCGATTATGTCCGCACCGCCCGCGCCAAGGGCCTGCCCGAGCGCGTGGTGCTGTTCCGCCATGTGCTGCGCAATGCCCTGATACCCATTCTCACCGGCGTCGTGGTGGTGATCCCGACGCTGTTCATGGGCAGCCTGCTGACCGAATCCTTCTTCGGCATTCCGGGGCTGGGCAGCTACACCATCGACGCCATCAACGCCCAGGACTTCGCCGTGGTGCGCTCGATGGTCTTCATCGGCTCCGTGCTCTACATCATCGGCCTGCTGTTGACCGACCTGTCCTACACCCTGGCCGATCCGCGGGTGAGGCTGCAATGACAACAAATCCATTAGCCACAGAGGGCACAGAGATCACAGAGGAAAAAACCCAAGCCTTTCTCTGTGTCCTCTGTTGCCTTCCCGCAAAGCGGAATCCAAGGCACGCAGAGCGCCTCTGTGGCTCAAAAAGGTTTTCGGCATGAGCATTCAGCCCATGCTGCTCTGGTCGGACATCCTGCTGTTCGTCTTGATCGCTTCGATTGTCGGGTTGATGCTGTGGGCGCGGCGGCAGGAGGCTCTGCGCGCGGCCTGGGGGCGCGTGGCGAGAAATGGTGTAGCGATGGCGGCGGCGACTGTGCTGGCGGCCTTCGTGCTGGTCGGGCTGCTCGACTCGCTGCACTACCGGGCGCTCCTGCCGGCGCAGCCCGGCGCTACGGCGAGGTATGCGGTGGAAGTGAATTCGGCGCTCGATGCGCTGCTGGCCGACCTGCGCCTGCGCGCCGAGAAGACCTATTCGGCGCCGTTGGCGACCCACCTGTTCGCCAGGGAAGCTCTGGAGAATTCGACTCAGCGCGAGTTTCCGCGCTTGCAGTTCGGCGGTATGCACCTCGGCGCGAACCTCGCCGGCCACGAATTCGACCTCGCCTTGCGTCTGTCGCGCGGTGTCGCCGGCGGCCTGGCCGTGTGGCTGCTGCTGGCGGCCGCAGTATGTCGTTGGCGCGGGATGGAGTTCGCGGCGCTGCTGAGAATCGGGTCCGGCGGCAATGCCCTTGCAGCGGTGTCCGTTACGCTGCTGGCGATCCTGCTGCTGCTCGGCGTGGCGATCTCGGTGGGCGGCGGCTACCACGTCTTCGGCACCGACAAGGTCGGCCAGGACGTGCTCTACCTGTCGCTGAAGAGCATCCGCACGGGGCTCCTGATCGGTACTCTGACCACCCTGGTGATGCTGCCGCTGGCCGTGCTGCTGGGTATCCTGGCCGGCTATGTCGGCGGTTGGGTGGATGACCTGATCCAGTACCTCTACACCACCTTGAGTTCCATTCCCGGCGTGCTGCTGATTGCCGCCGCGGTGCTGATGATGCAGGTGGTGATCGACACCCACCCCGACTGGTTCGCCACCTCGGCCGAACGTGCCGATGCGCGCCTGCTGGCGCTCTGCCTGATCCTGGGCATGACCAGCTGGACCGGCGTTGCGCGCCTGTTGCGCGGCGAGACGCTGAAGTTGCGTGAGCTGGAGTTCGTCCAGGCGGCGCAGGCCTTCGGCGTCGGCCGCCTGGCCATCATGCGCCGCCACATCCTGCCCAACCTGATGCACATCGTACTGATCTCGCTGGTCATGGATTTCTCCGGCCTGGTGTTGGCCGAGGCGGTACTGTCGTATGTCGGCGTCGGCGTAGATCCGACCACGATTTCCTTCGGCACCATGATCAACACGGCACGCATGGAACTGGCGCGCGAGCCCATGGTGTGGTGGTCGCTGCTGGCCGCCTTCAGCTTCATGTTCGCCCTGGTGCTGGCCGCCAACCTGTTCGCCGACGCCGTGCGCGATGCCTTCGATCCGAGGTCGTCGGCGTGAGGAAGAAGATCTCACCGCAGAGGCGCAGAGGCGCAGAGGATTCGCAGAGAAAGGCGCGATCCCGCTTGTTTCCGGTCTTCTCTCCGCGGCTTTTCTCTGCGCCTCTGCGCCTCTGCGGTAATGCTCTTGCCGGCTTCGCGGGTCCGCGATGAGCATTCTTTCGGTACGCGATCTTGTCATCGAAATCCCGCAAGGGGACTTGCTGCGCGGCGTCGGCGCCGCGCGCCCGGTCGACGGCATCAGCTTCGACATCGCCGCCGGCGAGTGCTTCGCGCTGCTGGGTGAATCCGGTTGCGGCAAGTCGATGACGGCGCTGGGCATCATGCGCCTGCTGCCGGCTGCGGCCAGGGCAAGCGCAGGGACGGTACATTTCGAGGACCGCGATGTGCTGGCGCTGCCGGAAGCTGCAATGCGCGGCGTTCGCGGCGGCGGCATCGGCATGATCTTTCAGGAACCGGCCACCAGCCTCAACCCGGTGCTCACCGTCGGCGATCAAATCGTCGAGGCGCTGCAACTGCATGCCGGACTGAGCGGCGCGGCGGCGCGTGCGCGGGCCGCCGGATTGCTCGACCAGGTCGGCATTCCCGATCCGCAGCGGCGGCTTGACGAGTACCCCTTCCAGCTCTCGGGCGGCCTGCGCCAGCGGGTGATGATCGCGATAGCCCTGGCCGGCGAACCGCGGCTCTTGATCGCCGATGAGCCGACCACGGCGCTCGATGTCACGATCCAGGCGCAGGTGCTGGATCTGCTCGACGACCTGAGGCGCAAGCAGGGCATGGCACTGCTGCTGATCACGCACGACCTCGGCGTGGTGGCGCGCATGGCCGATCGCGTCGGCGTCATGTATGCCGGGCAACTGGTGGAGGATGCGCCGCGCCGCGAATTTTTTGCGCAAGCAGCGCATCCCTACTCGGTGCGGCTGTTTGCCGCCCTGCCCGATGCGGAACGGCGCGGCGGCAGGCTGGCGACCATTCCCGGCAGCGTACCGGCGGCGGATGCCAGGCACCCGGGCTGCCGTTTTGCCGAGCGCTGCAGCGACGTCATGGCGCAATGCGGCAGTGCGCCGCCGCCATGGCGCGAGGCGGGCGACGGTCAGCGCGTGCGCTGCTTCCTGCCCGGGGCGGCGCCGGCCGTTGCGGCCGCGAGCGGCAGCGAACCACAGGCCGCGGCGGCAGAGGAGCGGCCGCTGCTGCAGGTCACCGATCTGAAAGTGCATTTCCCGATCCGCCGCGGCCTCCTGCAGCGTGCCGTCGGCGCCGTGCGCGCGGTCGATGGCATGTCGCTGCAACTCATGCCGGGACGGACGCTGGCGCTGGTGGGCGAGTCGGGCTGTGGCAAGACCACAGCCGGCAAGGCCATGCTGCAGTTGCTGCGACCGACGGCCGGCAGCGTCCGGCTCGACGGTGTCGAACTGACAGCCTGCTCGACGGCGCAGCTGCGGCCCTTGCGCGCGAAAATGCAAATGGTATTCCAGGATCCGTTCGCCTCGCTCAATCCGCGCCTGCGCATCGGCGACATCATTGCCGAGGGCATGCAGGCGCTGGACACCGGCGGCGCGAAGCAGGACATGGCGGCACGCGTTGCCGGCTTGCTGCAGCAGGTGGGTCTGCGCGCCGACATGGCGGGCCGCTACCCGCACGAGTTTTCCGGCGGCCAGCGCCAGCGCATCGCCATCGCCCGCGCCCTGGCGGTGAATCCGCAACTGCTGATCTGCGACGAGCCGACTTCGGCGCTGGATGTTTCGGTGCAGGCGCAGATCCTCAATCTGCTGTCCGACCTGCAGCGCGAACTGAAGCTGGCTTATCTGTTCATTACCCACAACATAGCAGTGGTGGATTATCTCGCCCACGACGTGGCGGTCATGTATCTCGGTCGCGTGGTGGAACGCGGTACCGCGGACGAGGTCTTGCGCCGTCCACGGCATCCTTACACCCGGGCCCTGTTGGCCGCCGTGCCGCGTGTCGACGGCGTGCGCAGCGAGGCGCCGAAGCTGGCCGGCGACATGCCGTCAGCGGCCGATCCTCCCGCCGGATGCCACTTCCATCCACGCTGCCCGCTGGCCGATGAGAGCTGCCGCTGCAGCTACCCGGTCGAGACGCTGTTCGGCGCCACTCACGCCGTGCGCTGCATCAAGTTGTAGCGCAGTCTGCGTCGGCCGCGGTTTGCGCGCGGGGATCAGTGCCGCTTCGGTTTCACCGCCGGCTTCGCGGCAGGGGGCTTCCTGATTTTGACCACCATGCCTTTGGGCTTGGCGTGCGCCTTGCCCGCCTTGCCTGCCTTGCCTTTTTTCACCTTGGCCGCACGCGGAGGATTGGCCGGAGTTTGCGGCAGGCGGGCGGCGAGGGCGTCCTGGCCGATTGCATCCTTGCCCGGCACCAGCAGGGTGAAGCCGGGCGTTATTTTGGTTCGCGCATTGATGCCGTTCAACTGTTTCAGCCGCGCCGGACTGATGCCATAAAGCCGGGCGACGCTTTCCAGCTTCTCGCCCTTCTTCAGGTTGTGGGTGTGCCATGCCGACAGCGGCTTGTCCTGCGCTTCATGGTGCTGCAGATTGCTGACAAAGGTTTGCACCTTGTCGGCCGGCAGCACCAGCGGGCTGTTGGCCGCCGTCGGCATCACCGGCCGGCTGTAGGCCGGATTGAGCGCGATGAATTCGTCCACCGGGATCTCGGCAAGCCGCGCCGCCAGCGCAATATCCATGTTGCCGCTGCGCTCTACCGTGCCGAAATAGGGGCGATTGGGAATCGGGTCGAGGTTGATGCCGAACAGTTGCGGTTGGGCGATGATGTTCTTGATCGCCTGCAATTTCGGCACGTAGTAGCGCGTCTCGCCGGGCATGTTCAGGTGCAGGTAATCGGTCGGCAGCCCCTTTGCCCGGTTTTTCGCAATGGCGCGGCCGACGGCGCCTTCCCCCCAGTTGTAGGAGGCCAGCGCCAGATGCCAGTCGCCGTGCATTTCATAGATGAATTGGAGATAGTCGAGGGCGGCGCTGGTCGAGGCGACGATGTCGCGGCGCTGATCGAACCACCAGTTCTGCTGCAGCTTGTAGGTCTTGCCGGTGGAGGGAATGAACTGCCACATGCCGAGGGCGCGCGCCGACGAGTAGGCCAGAGGATTGTAGGAGCTTTCGACGATGGGCAGCAGGGCCAGTTCGGTGGGCATGCCGCGCTTTTCGAGCTCGGCGACGATGTGGTGCAGGTAACGCCGGCTGCGCTCGAAGACGCGCTTCAGCAGGTCCGGCCGGTTCAGGTACCAGGCCTGGCGGTCCGCCACCAGCGGGCTGTCGAGATCGGGCATGGCAAAGCCGTTGCGCATGCGCTGCCACAGATCGTCGGGTGGCGTGGTGAGGTCGATGGTGGGGATGGGCGGCAGGTCGTCCTTCACTTCCTGCGAGGGGTCAGGCAGCGCCGGCAGCGCGGGCGGCGTGGCGCTGATGATGACCACCGCGGCGGGCGCCGCCATTTCGGACGACATCTGCAGCGCCTGCTCACCGCGTGCGGAGCCAAGCAGCAGGAGCAGCAGCGGCGGAACGAGGTAGCGGAACAGGGGCATTGGCGGAGATGGCACCGTCAGAGGTGCGCGTGAAGGCGGCGAATCTTAGCCAAGCCAGCCCGTGCGGTCAATGAAAAGCGCATGAAAAGTGCTGAAGAGCGCCGCATCGGGAGCGGTGCGAGCGATGTTTAGAAACGGTTTTTCCACTCGCGGATGGCGCTGAAGGTTTCCACCGCGTCGGCCGGAGCATGGCCGAGGCGAGTCGCCGCGGCAGCGCGCACGGCGGCGGCATCCCAGCGCAGGAAGGGGTTGCTTGCGAGTTCGACGCGGATGCTGGTCGGGATAGTCGGGCGGCCCGCGGCGCGCTCGAGTTCGACGTGCTCGCTGCGCCGCTGCACGTCGATGCTGCCCGGTTCCACAGCGCGGGCGAACCGCAGGTTGCTCTGGGTGTATTCATGGGCACAGTACACGCGAGTCGGCGGCGGCAATGCGGCGAGCTTCGCCAGGGAGTTCTGCATCTGTGCCGGCGTGCCTTCGAACAGCCGCCCGCAACCGGCGCCGAACAAGGTGTCGCCGCAGAAGATCACGCCGTCGCCACCAATACTTGGGCCATAATAGGCGAGGTGGCCGCGGGTATGTCCGGGCACGGCGATGACCTCGAATTCGACGCCGATTTCCGGCAGACCGATGCGTTCGCCGCCGGCAAGAGCGTGTGTCACGCCGGGGATGTTCTCAATGCCCGGGCCGAACACGGGGACGGGAAAGCAGGCGAGGATTTCGGCCAGGCCGCCGACGTGGTCGCCGTGATGGTGGGTGGTGAGCATGGCACAGAGGCGGTCGCCGCTCTTTTCAAGGTGGGCGAGAACGGGGGCGGCGTCGCCCGGATCGACTACCGCGACGAATCCCCGTGCGCGCAGCAGCCAGATGTAGTTGTCGTCGAAAGCGGGCAGGGCGAGTATTTCAGTCATTCGGGGATTTTCTCCAAACGGGGCACAATGTCAATTCAGGGATTCGAAGACTGGCTGCAAACGCCAGCCGGTCAGTATGTGCTCAACTGGGAGCAGCAGAAGCACGATTTGCTGGTAGCCGATATTTTCGGCTTCAATGCGGTGCAACTGTCCCTGCCGACCCACCACTTTCTGCGTGCCAACCGCATGCCGTTGCGCTTCCGTTGCGACGACGGGCGCTATGCCGGCGTTTCTGAAGTGCGTTCCGATCTGCATTTTCTGCCCTTTGCCGCCAACAGCATCGATCTGGTGGTGCTGCCGCACACCCTGGAGTTCGATGCCAATCCGCATCAGGTGCTGCGTGAGGTCGAGCGTGTGCTGGTGCCGGAGGGGCAGGTGATCGTCACCGGCTTCAATCCCTTCAGCCTGTGGGGCGCCAGGCGCAAGCTGTCGCGGCTGCAGGCCTTGCCGCCTTGGCGCGGCGCCTATATCAGCGTGCCGCGCCTGAAGGACTGGTTTTCCCTGCTTGGCTTCGAGATGCAGGCAGGCGCCTTCGGTTGCTATGCACCCGCCGTGTCGCAGGAAAAATGGCTGCGCCGCTTCCAGTTCATGGACGCCGCCGGCGACCGCTGGTGGCCGATTGCCGGAGCGGTGTATATCGTCCAGGCCATCAAGCGCCAGCACGGCATGCGCCTCATCACCCCGACCTGGAGCGACCGCATGGCGCGCGCCAAGGCACTGGTGACAGTGGCGCAGAAGGTGGATCAATGAGATCGGAAAATCTAAAAGGCATACCGCGGAGGCGCAGAGGCGCAGAGGTAGCGCAGAGAAAACCATTGGCTCCCTGCTTTCCTCTGCGCCGCCTTTCTCCGCGCCTCTGCGCCTCTGCGGTAGTTTTTCTTTCAGGCTTTTCATCGTGATCGACATCTTTACCGACGGCGCCTGCAGCGGCAATCCCGGTCCCGGCGGCTGGGGCGCCATACTGCGCCACGGCGCGACCGAAAAGGAACTGTTCGGCGGCGAGATCCTGACCACCAACAACCGCATGGAAATGATGGCGGTGATCGAGGCGCTGCGCGCTTTGAAGAAGAACGTCGAGGCGCGCGTGCATACCGATTCGCAGTATGTGCAGAAGGGCATCACAGAGTGGATCCACGGCTGGAAGCGGCGCGGCTGGAAAACCGCGAACAAGGATCCGGTCAAGAACGAGGACCTGTGGCGCGAACTGGACCGCCTGGCAGCACAGCACACCATCGAATGGATCTGGGTCAAGGGCCATGCCGGCCATGTTGAGAACGAGCGCGCCGACGTGCTGGCGCGGCGCGGCGTGGAACTCGCCCGCAACGGAGGCTGATTTGCGCAAGATTATTCTGGACACAGAAACCACCGGGCTGGATTTCCGCACCGGTGACCGCGTCATCGAGATCGGCTGCGTCGAGCTGCGCGGTCGTCAGCTTACCGGCCAGCGCTTCCACGCCTACATCAATCCAGAACGGGAGATTCCCCAGGGTGCCATCGAGATTCACGGCCTGACCAACGAGTTCATTGCCGACAAGCCGAAGTTCGCCGAGATTGCTGTCGACTTCATGGAATTCATCCGCGGCGCCGAGCTGGTGATTCACAACGCCGCCTTCGACGTCGGCTTTCTCAACAACGAACTTGCCCTGTTGCAGCACGGCAGCATCGACCAGCTTTGCAGCGACGTCATCGACACGCTGCGCATGGCGCGCGAGATGCGGCCGGGCAAGAAGAACAACCTCAACGCCTTGTGTTCCGAGTTCGGCGTGGACAATTCCGGCCGCCAGGTACACGGTGCCCTGCTCGACGCCGAACTGTTGGCCGAGGTTTACCTGGCCATGACGCGCGGCCAGAATTCTCTGGAGATCGAGTTCGAGCGCCCCGCCGTGGATTACTCGATGGGCGGCACGCGCCAGCGTCCGCCGCTGGTGGTGCTGGCCGCCAGCGCCGCAGAACTCGCCGAGCATGCCCGCGTGCTGGGTGAGATAGACAAGGAAAGCAAGGGCAAATGCCTCTGGCGGGAGTTGGAGAATACGCAGCAGGCCTGATGCGCCCTTACCGGCGGTGTTCTGCGCCTTGTTCTTGAGGCTCAGTCCCGGCTTGATCGAATGGCTGTTAACCCGATACCGAAGGAGACGGGAATTGAACGCGGTCATTCGCCGCGGCGTCCCGCACCCTTGCGGGATCGCTACCCGGCTTCTGCATCCTCAGGCGACCTTGAATGACCGCTCCCGACAGAAGTTCAACCGCATCACTTCTCACGTCACCGGTGACATGTGACTTCGGGTGAAGCGTCACCGAATCCCTGGCGTAGACGCCTCCTGTGACTGTGCCGTAGATGACCAGCCGGGTAACCTGAATATTTCCATTCACGCTGCCGTTCTCGCCGATAACCAATACGCCCGACTGACCCCATGTCGAGCAGACATTGCCTCTGACTTCGCCGTCTATCCGCAAGCTTCCGGAAAAGATGATGTCAGTCTCAAAGACGGCTCCCGCGGCGACCACGCTTGTCGCAACCGGCGCATCAATTTCCAAGGCGTACAGCGGATCCGCGATCCGCTCGGCTGCGGGCTTGATCTGCGCTTCGAACGCCTTGGCCGGAGATGACGGCCCTACCCGCTGACATGGGTCAGCAAAAAGCGACGGCGGCGCTCCGGCAGAGCCCGGAAGCCTGGCGGGATTCGTTTTTGTCATGAAGTGCACGTTATGTATCCCTGCAAGCGTTGGCGACAATAGTGACGCCCGAAGCCTCGGCGTAGCGGCTCGCGCGAATCTCCACCGCCACTGTCACCCTATCACTATCGTCTTATCACCATCATGTCTTATGTCAATGCAAGTGAAAGAATGCAAGGGAAGAAATGCGCCGGCGGCTCGGGCGGCTACGACAGTTTTTAGAGCCCTGCCTCTAACCGGCAAGTTGCTCCCCGGCTTCGGACTATACTGAGCCGGACAAGGCGCCCGGGCTGCTTGCAGCAGCCGGCCCGGGCCGACAAACAGCCTTCCGGCGGGGTAGTCCATGAGCGGGAAAAACACCAAGGATTCCGGGATCGAAGCCCTGAGCGGTGTCGATGGTGCTTTTTTCAACCCCGAAACTGCCGCGACACACGTGCATGCCGGTTCGCTGTATCTGTCGGAGTAAGTGATGCCGAGTCGTCGCGCCATTGTCCGCCATGCCCACGTCGGTTCGCCCGATGCGCTGAATTCGATTCTGGAGCCGCGCGCCCTGCTCGAAATGGCGCTGTTGCCGGTTTCGCTGCCGCTCCTGATGCAGGCGCCGCGTGGCGACGGCCATCCGGTGCTGCTGTTGCCGGGATTCCTCGCCGACGAGAAATCGCTGATCGGCCTCAAGCTGTTTCTGCAAAGCAAGGCTTACGAGGTGCACACCTGGGGGCTGGGACGCAATCTCGGCTTTCGCAGCAAGCACGCCAGCGCCCTGCCGCAGAAGATCCGCTATCTGCACCATGTCACGGGGCGCAAGGTCAGTCTGGTGGGCTGGAGCCTGGGCGGGGTGTTCTCGCTCTACGGCGCCGAAAACGCGCTCGACTGCGTGCGCTCCATCATCACCCTGGGCAGCCCGGTCAGCGTCGACGCCAGCGGCAGCCAGTCGCCGCCCGCGGTGAAGGCCCTCTACCGGCTGGTGTCGCATCGCCTCGGCGCCGCGGCGCATGTCATGCAGCCGCGCGCCAAGACCCTGCGCGAGCAGCGCCGGCTGGCGATTCCCACCAGTTGCCTTTACTCGCTGGGCGACGGCGTGGTGCCGCCGCAGGAGGCCACGATCGACGGCGACCCGGCCTTCCACGAGAACGTCCAGGTGCCGGGCAGCCATCTCGGGTTGGGTTTCAACGGCATCGTGCTGGCCATCGTCGCCGACCGCCTGGCGCAGCCCGAAGGCGGCTGGCAGCCGTTCCAGCCGCAGCGATTGCTCGGCCGCGTCTGGCGCATGACATCGGGTTCGTCGCAGCTTGACGCGCACTCGCCGGCCACCTGAATCCTGCCACGAAGGAATTGCATGCGACAACTGACCGAACACGATGCCGCCTACATTTACTCGGACAGCGCCCACGCCAACTCGAACGTGACGCTGCTGCACATCTACGACCAGACCACCGCGCCCGGCGGCATGGTGCGCTTCAAGCAGATCCTGACGCATGTCGAGAGCCGCCTCGGCCAGCTGCCGGTCTTCCGCCAGAAGATCCTGCGTGTGCCGCTCGATCTCGACTATCCGTACTGGATCGAGGACGAGAACTTCGACATCGAATACCACGTCCGCCACATCGCCCTGCCCAAGCCGGGTGACTGGCGCCAGTTCTGCATCCAGGCCTCGCGCATCCACGCCCGGCCGCTCGACCTGCAGCGCCCCTTGTGGGAGATGTACGTGATCGAGGGCCTGGACAGTTTCCTCGACCTGCCGGTCGGCAGCTTCGCCGTGCTGCTGAAGGTTCACCATGCCGCGATCGATGTCGCCCAGGGCAATGAATTCACTACCCTGCTGCACGACGTTTCCCCCGACTCGCCGCCGCCGGCGCCGCCCGCGCCCTGGTTTCCCGAGTCGCCGCCCGGAAGTCTGGGACTGCTCTTGCGCGCCGGCCTCAACCTCGCCACCTTTCCCCTGCGCATCGCCCAGCCCCTGGGCCGCAGCTGGACCACGCTGAAGTCGGCGACGCGGACTTTTGTCGGCGAATTCATCGGCCGGCCGCACGATTTTCCGCTGACGCGATTCAACAGCGAAGTGTCGCCGCACCGCGTGTTCGAGACGCGGCGCTTCGCGCTGAAGGACTTCAAGGCCATCCGCAGCCTGGCCGACGGCGCCACGGTCAATGACGTCGTCCTGGCCGTTTGTGCCGGCGGCTTGCGGCGCTACCTCGACATGCAGGGTGAATTGCCCGAGGCCAGCCTGGTCGCGGCGGCACCGATCGCCGTGCGCAGCGGTCCGGCGTCGGAAGGACCTGCGGTTTTTTCCTGGGTGCGACGGGAGCTCGGCACCGATATCCAGGATCCTGTCGAACGCCTCGCCGCGATCCAGGCCACCAGTTCTTCCTCGGACCTGATGGCGCAGGCCGTCAGCGCGCGCGAACTGATCGACCTGGCCGAGCACGCGCCGTCGGCCGCCATCGCCGCCACCAGCAAGATGCTGCGCTCGGCCTCGGCCCTGCTCGGGGACTGGGTGCCGCTGGCCAACTGCGCGATCACCAACGTGCCCGGGCCGCGGATACCGCTCTACCTGCATGGCGCCCGCCTGACCTATGTGTCGGCGATCATGCCGATATCAGACGGCATGGGGCTGGTGTTTTCGGTGACCAGCTACAGCGACATGATCGCCGT
>CAINHS010000120.1 GCA_903848955.1 uncultured beta proteobacterium | reverse complement strand
GAAATGCGGCGTCTCCGGCCAGTCGTCGCGTTCCAGGTAAAGGATGGGGATGCCGCCGCTGGCGGCCTCGACGAAGGTGCCATAGCCGGGCTTGGTGACCACCGCATCGACGCTGGCGAGCAGGTCCGTGAAATTCATGTCTGCCGCGCCGATGCCCCGGACGTCCCGGCGCCGGACTTGCCATTCGTCCGGCACCAGCCAGCACAGGCCGGGGGTCTGCGGCCAGTCTTGCACCGGCAGGCGAAACTCCATGCCGCCCATGGCCAGCAGAACCCAGCGCTGGCTTTCCTCGAGGTCGAGCAAGCGCGCCGTGCGCGCACGGTCGCGACGGCCGATGCCGGCGATCGGGGAAATATCGTGCCGCCGCGACAGGCCGGTCATTGCCAGGCCCGGAGTGACGCGCAGGAAGCCGGTGGCTGCGTTGTAGGCGGCGAGCATCTGGGCATGGATTTCCGCGGCCCACGGTTCGGCGCCGAAGTAGTGCCAAAACAGGTCCGCCCAGTTCAGCGAACACAGGCCGACGGCTGGAATGCCGGCCACGGCTGCCGCCGCCAGCGGCAGGTAGGCGACATTGCTCAGCAGCGCATCGACCCGCTGCTGCCGCAGCCAGTCAGCCTCGGCCTCGATCCGCTGTGGCCATCCGGCGTGGAACTCGCGATAGCGCTGTGCGCTGGCGGCGAGGTCGATATCCACCGCGTTGTGCATCACAAAGCCGAAATCGCGCGCCTCGGGAATGTGCCGGAAGTCGGCGGAGATGCGACGCGTCAGTTGCTGCCGCGGCAGCGCGCTGCGCACCGTCAGGCGCAGCCCGCCGGTCAGTTCGCCAAGGGCCTCCAGCACCGGCGCGGTCTGCGCCAGATGCCCGAGGCCGTGGGCCGAAATATCGACCAGCAAATGCATTCAGTTCCGTCCGCCCGGGCCGGCGTCAAAACGTTCCCGGGTAGGCGCCGCCATCCAGCAGCCAGTTCTGCCCGGTGATGAAGCCGGCCTGCATGGAACACAGCCAGGCGCAGGCCGCGCCGAACTCCCCGGGATCGCCGATGCGACCTGCCGGTATCGTCGCCACGCGCTCTGCCAGGACCTGCTCGTAGGGCAGGCCGCGTGCTTTGGCCTGAGCGCCGATGACTGCGGCGATGCGGTCGGTATCGAAAAAGCCGGGCAGCAGGTTGTTGATGGTGACGTTGTGCGCCACGGTCTTGCGCGCCAGCCCGGCAACGAAGCCGGTGAGGCCGGAACGCGCGCCGTTGGACAGGCCCAGCACGTCGATCGGCGCCTTCACCGCGCCCGAGGTGATGTTGACGATGCGGCCGAACTTGCGCGCGATCATGCCGTCGACGCTCGCCTTGATCAGTTCGATCGGCGTCAGCATGTTGGCATCGAGCGCCGCCAGCCAGTCATCGCGCGACCAGTTGCGGAAGTCACCGGGCGGCGGGCCGCCGGCGTTGTTGACCAGGATGTCCGGTTGCGGGCAGGCGGCCAGCGCGGCGGCGCGACCTGCCGGCGTGACGATGTCGGCCGCTACCGTGACGACTGTGGCACCGGTCACCGCGCGAATTTCGGCAGCGGTCTTTTCCAGTGCTTCCGTGCCGCGCGCCACCAGCGTGACATTGACGCCTTCGCGGGCCAGCGCAAAGGCGCAGCCGCGGCCCAGTCCCTTGCTCGATGCGCACACCAGTGCGGACTTGCCGCGTATGCCCAGATCCATGATCAGCCTTTCAGAAAGTCGGCGACCAGCCGGTTGAAGATTTCCGGCTGCTCGATACAGGAAAGATGCGAGGCCGAGGCAATCACCTCGAGCCTTGCGCCGGGGATGGCATTGGCGATGATTTCGCTGGCGGCCGGCGGCGTGCCCGGGTCGTCGGCACCGACGATGACCAGCGTCGGACTCGTAACCGCCCGCAGTTGATCGGTGACGTCGAGCTGCCGGATGGCTTCGCCGCAGCCGGCATAGCCGTCCACCGGGGTGGCGGCGATCAGCGCCGCGATGCGCGTCATGACATCGGGATGCGCGGTGCGGAAGGGCGGCGTGAACCAGCGCGCCAAGGTGGCCGCGGCCATGGCCCCGGTACCCTCCGCCCTGGCCTGGGCGATGCGCTGATCCCACATTGCGGCCGCCTCGGGTGGAATGCGGCTGACCGAATTGGCGATCACCAGTTTGTTCAGGCGCTGCGGCGCCAGCAGTGCCATGTGCTGGCCGATCATGCCGCCCAGCGACAGGCCGACGAAGTGGGTGCGCCCGACCTTCAGCGCATCAAGCAGGCCGGTGACGTCGGCTACCAGTTGCTCGAAACTGTAGGCGCCCGCCGGAGCGCTGCTGCCGCCGTGGCCGCGCGTGTCGTAGCGCAGCACGGTGTAGTTGCCCTTCAGGGCGGCGGCGAGGCCGTCCCACATTGACAGGTCCGTGGTCAGCGAATGCGAAAACGTGACCCAGGGGCCGCTGCCTTCGACCAGATAACGAATGCTGATGCCATTTGCTTTGATGGTATTCATTCAAGAACGTACCGCAGAGGCGCAGAGGCGCAGAGAAAAACCGCGCAGAGAATGGCAACAGCAAATCGAATTTGCTTTCCTCCGCGCTTCCTCTGCGCCTCTGTGCCTCTGTGGTTCCAGCTTTTTGTCCTTCATCCCGCCTCCAGTTTGGCAATCGACAAGGCCAGCCACTTCATGCCGGCTTGGCCGAAATTCACTTGCACGCGCGCATCCGTGCCGCTGCCCTCGGCATTGATGATCACGCCGAGGCCGAATTTTGCATGCATCACGCTCTGGCCGATGCGAAAGCCGCTGCCGCCCGACGCTTCGCTGCGGCGCGGCGTGCTGCCGTAGGAGCGGCTGGCCGGGTCCTGCACCGCAAAGCCGCCTGCGCCGGCGCGCGGCGTCAGCCATTTCACCAGTTCCGCCGGCACCTCGTCGAGGAAGCGCGAGGGCAGGTTGTAGCGTGTCTGGCCGTGCAGCATGCGGGTCTGGGCGAAGCTCAGGTACAGCCTTTGCCGGGCGCGGGTGACGGCGACGTACATGAGGCGCCGCTCCTCCTCCAGCCCCTTGTCCTCGGACAGCGAGTTCTCATGCGGGAACAGGCCGTCCTCCAGGCCGCTGATGAAGACCACGTTGAACTCCAGGCCCTTGGCCGAGTGCATAGTCATCAGTTGCAGCGCGTCGTCGCCCTCGCCGGCCTGGTGCTCGCCGGCTTCGAGCGAAGCATGGGCGAGGAACGAAGACAAGTCGTTGCCGAACTCGCCGGTGATTTCACCATCCTGGTTCGGCGTGCCTTCCTCGGCGACGAAGCCCGCAGCGGCGTTCAACAGTTCGTCGAGGTTGTCCAACCGCTCCTGGCCTTCCTTTTCGTTCTGGTAATGGGCGCGCAGGCCGGACAGTTCGAGCACATGATCGACGAGTTCCGGCAGGGGCAGGCGGGCGGCATCACGCAGTGTGACGATCAGTTGCGCAAAGCCGGCAAGCTTGACGCCGCCGGCGCCGGCGACCTGCGGGATCGCCGCGTGCAGGCTGCTGCCGGCGGCCTTGGCGGCATCCTGCAGCAATTCGAGGCTGCGTGCGCCGATGCCTCGTGCCGGGAAATTCACCACGCGGGCGAAGGCGGTGTCGTCATCGGTGTTGGCGATCAGGCGCAGGTAGGCGAGGGCGTGCTTGATCTCGGCCCGCTCGAAAAAGCGCAGGCCGCCATACACGCGGTAGGGCAGGCCGGCGTTGAACAGGGCGTGTTCCAGTGCCCGCGACTGGGCGTTGCTGCGATAGAGCAGGGCGATTTCGGCGCGGGCGTGGCCGTCGCGCGACAGGGCTTTCACTTCCTCGACGATCCAGCGCGCTTCGTCCCCGTCGGACAGGGACTCGTAAATCCGGATCGGCTCGCCGCTGCCGGCCTCGGTCCACAAGTTCTTGCCGAGGCGCTGCGGGTTGTTCTTGATGATGGCGTTGGCCGCATCGAGGATGTTGCCGTGGGAGCGGTAGTTCTGTTCCAGCCGGATCAGGTTCTGCACCTTGAACTCGCGTTCGAAGTCGGCCATGTTGCCGACATCCGCGCCGCGGAAGGCATAGATCGACTGGTCGTCGTCGCCGACGCAGAACAGATGGGCGCCACCGCCGGCAAGCAGCTTCAGCCAGCGATATTGCAGCTTGTTGGTATCTTGAAATTCGTCGACCAGGATGTGGCGGAAGCGCTCCTGGTAGTGGCGGCGCAGCGGCTCGTTGCGCTCCAGCAGTTCGTAGGAACGCAGCAGCAGTTCGGCGAAATCGACCACGCCTTCGCGCTGGCACTGCGCTTCGTAGGCCTCGTAGAGCCCGACGCGCTTTCTCGCCCAGTCGTCCCAGGCTTCGACGGCGGCGGCGCGCAGGCCCTGTTCCTTCTGCGCATTGATGAAATGGCACAGTTCGCGCGGCGGGAACTTCTCGTCATCGACATTCAGCGATTTCAGCAGGCGCTTGACCGAGGCCTGCTGGTCTGCCGAGTCGAGAATCTGGAACAGCTGCGGCAGGCCGGCATCGCGATGGTGGGCGCGCAACAGGCGGTTGCAGAGGCCGTGAAAGGTGCCGATCCACATTCCCCTGACGTTGATCGGCAGCATGCCGGCGAGCCGGGTCTGCATCTCCTTGGCCGCCTTGTTGGTGAAGGTCACGGCGAGGACGCCCGGCGGCGATACCTGCCCGGTGGAGATCAGCCAGGCGATGCGCGTGGTCAGGACGCGCGTCTTGCCCGAGCCTGCACCGGCGAGAATCAGGGCATGTGCAGGCGGCAGCGTGACGGCGTCCAGCTGCGGCGCGTTGAGATGGTCGAGCAAGGGATTCATGGCCAGGGCGCGTGGGCGAGCTTGCAATTATATCGGCCGGACCGGAGCCAAACCGGCAGTAGTGAGCACTAACAACGAAAGGCCGGGTGAGGATTGTCGCGCGCCCGTCAGCATGCTGCACAGCAGCAAAGGCGCTTGAATTTAGAGTGTCCCGCCCATATTAAACGGGTAAGATGCGCCATGCTGCACTGCAGCGTATCAATTGCAGGACGGGTTCTCCGGCTCACGAGGCCGGGGTGACCCGAATGAACAGGAGAATGGTATGAACGCCAATCCGAAGACCCCCAAACTTCTGCCGTGGCTGGCAAAAAAGGCCGGCATTACCGAGCATCGGGCCATCACGCTGTGGCGCGACGCGGAGCGTTGGGCGCAACGGCGGGCCGTATTCGGCTCTTCGGCCTACTTCAAGCTGGCGGTGGATCGTCTGCTGGAACTGGTGGCAGCCGAATCGCTGCGTGAAGACGCGGCATCCTTCGGCTGGCGGCCATGGGCGCGTGCCCAGGCACGTTTGTGGGCCGTTTCGATGCAGGTGGCGCAGCAAGGTTCAGCCCTGGCCAGTCGCGGCTGGCGGCTGATCGGCTCAGTCGCGCGGCAGCATCAGGCAGGCTGACGGCCTATTTCATCACGCCGGGCTTGAGTTCGGTAACGGCCTTGAGGCGCGCCGCCGCTACCTCGGCTTCAGCCGCGCTGGCATAGCCGTTCAGTAGCACGTCGTAGTTCCAATGCCCGGCTTCCGTCTGGCGCGGCCTGATTTGCGCAGCAAAGCCGGCGTCGCGTGCCTCATCGTAGAGTTCCAGTGCGGCCGTTTGCGAAGACGCCGAGCCGACCAGTACGCGCCACTTGCCCTTGGCATCGGCGGCGCCATCGCCCGCCAGGATTTCGGTCTGCCGCGCCAGCGTGCTGAACACATCGGGGTCGAGTGCCCGGACCCCGGCCGCCTTGCCGGCCGGCGCATCAAAATACGTCAGCGGCTGCGTCAGTTCCGTGACCTGGCCGGCGCGGGTGATTTCGATGCGGCCTTCGAGCAGGGCGACCATGTCACCCTCGTCACTCGTCCTGCCCCACAGATCGGTGCCGCGAATGCCGATGGTCGCGGTGCCGACGCGAATGCCGATTTCATTGGGCCGGGCTTTTTGCAAGCGGCCGGTGGTAAAGCGGAAGGCTCCCGCCAGCACGTCCAGCGCGCCGCGAAAGGATTTCTCCGGCTGCAGGCTGCGCGAGTGGAAAGTAAACCGCGTCGCTTCGCCCAGCTTGACCCGGCTGCCTTCCGCCAGCATCAGGTAGGCACGTGCGTCCGGCCCGGTTCGCAACACGTCGCCGCTCTTCAGTTCCATGCCCGCGGCGAGTGGCACCGTGTTGCCTCCGCGCTCGCGCCAGGCCGGTGACTGCACAGCTTCCACGGTCGCTGCCGGAGCCGCCATGACCAGCGTCGACAGCAGCAACGCGAGCACGGCGACTACGGTGGAAAGACGGTTCTGGGGCCGCATGCAAATCCTTTCAAAAGAGCCTCAATGGAACAACCATTGGCTGCGTGCCGCGCCTTGCATCCATCCGATCCTGGTCTCAACGCGGGGCACGATTCCCGCCGAAGCAGGCTCTGGGGCGCAGGTATAATCACCGGCTTCGCCAGTACTCAAAACACACGCCCCGCCATGCAGGAAAAATACCTTCCGAACGAAATCGAGCGGGCCGCACAGACCCACTGGAATACCGCGCAGACTTTCCGTGCCGTCGCGAGCAGCGACAGGCCGAAGTATTACTGCCTGTCGATGTTTCCCTATCCGTCGGGCAAGCTGCACATGGGACATGTGCGCAACTATACCATCGGCGATGTGCTCTCCCGCTACCACCGCATGAAGGGCTACAACGTGCTGCAGCCCATGGGTTGGGATGCCTTCGGCCTGCCGGCGGAAAACGCGGCGATGCAGAACAAGGTGCCGCCGGCGAAGTGGACCTGGGACAACATCGCCTACATGAAGAAGCAGCTGCAGTCGCTGGGATTCGCCATCGACTGGGAGCGCGAACTGGCGACCTGTGCGCCCGAGTATTACAAGTGGAACCAGTGGCTGTTCCTGCGCATGCTGGAAAAAGGCATCGCCTACAAGAAGACTCAGGTGGTGAACTGGGACCCGGTGGACCAGACCGTGCTCGCCAACGAACAGGTCATCGAAGGCCGCGGCTGGCGCACCGGCGCGGTGGTCGAGAAGCGCGAGATTCCCGGCTACTACCTGGCCATCACCAGATATGCCGATGAACTTCTGTCGGCGCTGGATACGCTGCCGGGCTGGCCGGAGCGGGTCAAGACCATGCAGGCCAACTGGATCGGCAAGAGCACCGGCGTGCGCTTCGCCTTTCCCTATGAACTCGACGGCAAGGCGGACAAGCTGTGGGTATTCACCACGCGCGCCGACACCATCATGGGCGTGACCTTCTGCGCCGTCGCCGCCGAACATCCGCTGGCGACCCGGGCCGCGAAGGACGATCCGGCGCTTGCCGCCTTCATCGACGAATGCCGCCATGGCTCGGTGATGGAAGCCGACATGGCGACCATGGAAAAGAAGGGCATGCCGACGGGGATTTTCGTCTCCCATCCGCTGACCGGCGACCGGGTCGAGGTATGGGTCGGCAACTACGTGCTGATGAGCTACGGCGAAGGCGCGGTGATGGCCGTGCCGGCGCATGACGAACGCGATTTCGAGTTCGCCAAAAAATACGGGCTGGGAATCGAGCAGGTAATCGCCGTCGAAGGCGAGACGTTTTCGCTCGACGGCTGGCAGGAGTGGTATGCCGACAAGCAGCGCGGCCGCTGCGTGAACTCGGGCAAGTACGACGGGCTGGGTCTTGCTGCAGCGACCGCGACCATCGCCGCCGACCTCGACGCCAAAGGCCTCGGCAACAGCCAGGTGCAATACCGCCTGCGCGACTGGGGCGTGTCGCGCCAGCGCTACTGGGGCTGTCCGATTCCCTTGATTCATTGCGAATCCTGCGGCACGGTGCCGGTGCCCGACGACCAGCTGCCGGTCAAGCTGCCGGAGGACTGCGTGCCCGACGGTTCCGGCAATCCGCTGGCGAAGCGCGCCGGTTTCGTCGACTGCGCCTGCCCGAAATGCGGCAAACCGGCCAAGCGCGAAACCGACACCATGGACACCTTCGTCGACTCGTCGTGGTACTACGCCCGCTACTGCGTCGATCCGGCGACGCGCGCGACGAACGCGGCCATGGTGGATTCCGGAACCAATCACTGGATGCCGGCCGACCAGTACATCGGCGGCATCGAGCATGCCATCCTGCACCTGCTCTATTCGCGCTTCTGGACCAAGGTGATGCGCGACCTCGGCCTCGTCAAATACGATGAGCCCTTTGCCAACCTGCTGACGCAGGGCATGGTGCTCAACCACATCTTCTCGCGCCGCACCGACAAGGGCGGCATCGAGTATTTCGCGCCCGAGGAAGTCGATCTCAAGCGCGACGAAGGCGGCCACGTGGTCGGTGCGACATCGAAGGCCGACGGCCGGACTGTCGATTACGGCGGCGTCGGCACCATGTCCAAGTCGAAGCGCAACGGCGTCGATCCGCAATCGCTGATCGAGGAGTTCGGCGCCGATACGGCGCGCTTTTTCATGATGTTCGCATCGCCCCCGGAGCAGACGCTGGAATGGTCGGATTCCGGCGTCGAGGGCGCCTACCGTTTCCTGCGCCGCGTCTGGGCCTTCGGTCATGCCTCGCAGGCAGCGGTCGCATCGCGCCAGGCCATGCCGGCGAAGCTGCCGCAGCAGCTCGCCGCCGTGCGCCGCGAAATCCACCTGCTGCTGAAACAGGCCAACTACGATCTGGGAAAGTTCCAGTTCAACACCGTCGCCTCGGCGGCGATGAAAATGCTGAACAGCCTGGAGAAGGTTCCCCAGCAGGAGGGGCACGAGGCCGTGATCGCCGAGTGCTTCGGCATCCTGTTGCGCCTGCTGTCGCCCGTCACGCCGCACATCTGTCACGCCCTGTGGGTCGAACTGGGCTATGGCGCCGAAATCCTGGCCGCGCCCTGGCCCGAGCCGTCGGCCGAGGCGCTGGTGCAGGACGAGGAAGACCTGGTGCTGCAGGTCAACGGCAAGCATCGCGGCAACATCCGCGTCAAGGTCGGCGCCGACAAGGCGGCGATCGAGGCCGCGGCGCTGGCTGCGGAAGCCGCGCAGAAATTCATGGAAGGCAAGCCGGCGAAAAAAGTCATCGTCGTTCCCGGTCGCCTGGTCAACATCGTAGTCTGAGCATCGCCGTAGCCCGAGGAGTTCGTCATGCGCGCCGCAAAACTGTCGCTTGTCCTGCTGCTGATCAGCGTGCTGGCCGCCTGCGGCTTCAAATTGCGCGGCAGCGCCGAACTGCCCGGCTACAAATTGCCGTTTGCCACGATCGCCCTCCAGATCGCGCCGACTTCCGAGTTCTATGCGCAGCTCAAGCGCAACATCGAGGCATCGTCGCCCGGTACCCGGGTGGTCACCGATCTCAAGGAGGCGCAAGCCATCCTTGCGGTGTCCGGCGACACCAGCGAGAAGATCATCCTCTCGCTCAGCGCTTCGGGCCGCGCACGCGAATACCAGCTGGTGCGGACCTTCACCTTCAAGGTGAATGCCAATGTTGCGCCGGCACCGTCCGCCCCGCCGGTCAAATACACCGATGTGCCCGCCGCGGTGCCGACCGAGTACATTCCGCTCAGCCGCATAACGCTGCGGCGCGAGATTACTTTCAGCGATGACCTGGTCCTGTCCAAGGAAGCCGAAGAAGGCCTGCTCTGGCGCGACATGCAAAGCGATCTGGTGCAGCAGTTGATGCGGCGTCTGGCAGCGGCGAAACTCAAGCCGTTCAGGGACGACGCGGAGTAAGCGGCTTGCAACTGCGGCCCGAGCAACTTCCGGCACACCTCGACAAGCCGCTGGCGGCACTCTACCTGCTGCACGGCGACGAGCCGCTGCTGGTGATCGAAGCCGGCGATGCCATCCGCGCCGCCGCCCGCAGGCAGGGCTTCGAGGAGCGCGAGGTAATCATTGTCGGCGCGGGCTTCAAGTGGGATGACCTCTTCATGGCGGCCGGCAACATGTCGCTGTTCGGCGGCAGCAAGCTGGTCGATCTGCGCATTCCCTCCGGCAAACCGGGGCGCGAAGGCAGCGAGGCGCTGCAACGCTACATCTCGACGCTGGGCCCGGGCATCGTCACCCTGATCACCCTGCCCCAACTCGACTGGCAGGCGAAGAAAGCCGCCTGGGTCACCGCCCTGTCGAATGCCGGAGTGGCCATCGAATGCAATGCGCCGCCGCCGCCGCGCCTGCCGCAATGGATCGCCGAGCGGATGGCGCGCCAGCAGCAGAGCGCGCCGCGCCCTGCGCTGGAATTCATCGCCGCCCATGTCGAGGGCAACCTGCTGGCGGCGCATCAGGAGATCCAGAAGCTGGGCCTGCTCTATCCGCCCGGCGAAGTGTCGCTGGCCCAGATCGAAGCCGCGGTGATGAACGTCGCGCGCTACGATGTGTCGGATCTGCGCGACGCCCTCAAGGCCCGCGATACGGTGCGTGCCGCACGCACGCTGGAAGGCCTCAAGGGCGAGGACGCCGCGCCGCCGCTGGTGCTCTGGGCGCTGGCCACCGAAGCGCGCAGCGCCGCGGCACGCCCTGCGCTCTTGCACGCGGCGAAGATAGACCGCATGATTAAGGGCCTGGCACGCGGCGACGTCTGGGACGAGTTTCTCCAACTGGCGCTGCGGCTGACACGGGCGAAAGGGCATTAACCACGGCGGCACGGCGACACGGCGAGAAGCACGACTATGCTTTTTGCTTTTGTTTCCCGCGCTTTTTTCGCCGTGCCGCCGTGTCGCCGTGGTAACGCCTTTTTCGGCATGAGGTTTTAAGGATTCTTATGGACATCAAAGACTACATGCAGCAGCTTGGCCGCAATGCACGCGACGCCTCGCGGGCCATGGCGCGGGCTTCCACTGCGGCGAAGAACGCGGCGCTGCTGGCGATGGCCGCAGCGATCCGCGAACGCCGCAGCGAACTGCTGGCGGCGAATGCCGCTGACGTTGCCGAAGCCAGGACCAGCGGCCTCGACGCCGCCATGATCGACCGCCTGACCCTGACCGGCAAGAGCGTCGAAGCCATGGCGCTGGGACTCGAGCAGGTGGCGACGCTGCCCGATCCGGTCGGCGAAATCAGCGATCTGAAGCTCCGCCCGTCCGGCATCCAGGTCGGCAGGATGCGCGTGCCTTTGGGCGTGGTGGGCATCATCTACGAAGCGCGGCCGAATGTCACCGCCGACGCCGCTGCCCTGTGCCTGAAGTCAGGCAATGCGGCGATACTCCGCGGCGGCAAGGAAGCGCTGCGCGCCAATCAGGCGATAGCCGCCTGTGTGCGCGCCGGCCTTGCTGCCGCCGGGCTGCCCGAGACCGCAGTGCAGGTCATCGAAACCACCGACCGCGACGCCGTCGGCTACCTGGTGGCCATGCCCGAGTATGTCGATGTAATCGTGCCGCGCGGCGGCAAGGGATTGATCGAGCGCATCTCGAAAGAGGCGCGGGTGCCGGTGATCAAGCATCTGGACGGCAACTGCCACGTCTATGTCGATGACGCCGCCGATGCCGTGAAGGCGCAGAACATCCTGGAAAACTCCAAGACCCAGCGGCTGGGCACCTGCAACACCGCCGAGTCCCTGCTGATCGCGCGTCCGGTGGCCGCGGCGCTGTTGCCGCAACTTTGCCGCATGCTCGCCGCCCGCGGCGTCGAGATCCGCGGTTGCGCCGAAACGCTGAAACTGGTGCCGCAGGCCAAGGCGGCAACGGAAGAAGACTGGTACGCCGAATATCTTGCCGCCATCATTTCGGTCAAGGTCGTCGCCGGCGTCGGCGAGGCCATTGAGCACATCAACAAGTACTCTTCGGCCCACACCGACGCCATCGTCAGCGAAAACTATACGAACGCGATGCGTTTCCTGCGCGAGGTGGATTCGTCGTCGGTGATGGTCAATGCCTCGACCCGTTTTGCCGACGGTTTCGAGTACGGCCTCGGCGCCGAGATCGGCATTTCCACAGACAAGTTCCACGCCCGCGGCCCGGTCGGGCTGGAAGGCCTCACGTCGCAGAAGTGGATTGTGCTGGGGGGCGGGGAAGTGAGGAGTTAGCGGCCGGTGCGGCTTCGCCGTCGGCTTCCAGTTTGATCAGTTCGCTGCGCGCCCGCGTTTCCTCGGTCCGTTTTTTGTCGTAAGCCAGGAGCCGTCTGGCGTGGTCCGCTTCGGCCGCCTTGCGGCGGTCGGCGCGCACGCTGAGCAGCAGGCCGAGCAGCAGCGCCAGCATGGCCATCGTGGTCCAGTCCTTGAGAAACTCGCCGGTGAAGAGGACCGCAAATTCGATGCAGACGAGCGGATCGCCATTGCACACTGCCACCATTCCGGATCCTCCTTTACCAACGCACCCGGACAGTGTATTCGAGGATGGCCGCGCCGCCTTGCGGCACCGCTACGTCCCATGACGCCGATCGCGCCGAATCCTTGTCGTGCTTCTGCGATTCCTGCACGATCTCCCATTCGCCGGGCAGGGGTTCCTGAATCTTCACGCTAACCGCCTCGTCCTTGGCGTTGCGCAGGTCGATGCGCCACGAGGACTCGCTGACGTTGTCGGCAATCTTGCGGTAGCCGGTCTGCCGGCGTTCGGCGGTGATGTCGAAGGCCTCGCCGAGCCTGAGCTTCAGTTTCTCGTTCTTCGCCGTGTGGGCGATGCGGTCCTCGCCGACAAACTGCGCCGCGCCCTTGCTGTCCCTGGCATAGACGCGCACGATGCCGGCCGGCAGCGGCTTGCCCAGCTGCCCACCCTTGTTGTCGAACTCGAGGAACACGGCAGGCTTCAGCTTCTGGCCACTCTGGGCGTAGCGCTCCCGGTAGTACCAGTCGTTGCCGGCCAGCAGGTATTCGCGGCGCACCGGTACCGCGCTGGCGGAAAGCAGGGCAAGCTGCTTGGTCTGGTTGTCGGCGATGCTGGTCGCCTGCTCGAAGCTGTAGAGGTGGTAGTCCATCAGCGCCTCCTGTGTTGCCTGCATCGACTTCGCCCCCGGTGCCGGGGCCGACATGGCATAGACCCGCTGTTCCGGCGCCCGCACCCGATTGACCGTGCCGGCCACCAGTTGCAGTGTCGCGTTGTCGAAACCGGTGCCGCTGCGGTTGGTCAGCGTCACCCAGCCGTTGAGATCGAGGCTCTTGCCGTCCGTCGTCAGATTGGCGACGTAGTCGGCTTTCCACGACAGGCCGCCGCTGAGATAGGAAAGCTCCACCGTCTGTTTGCCGCCGGCCGCTTCGAGCAGGACCGAGAGCGTCGGCCGCTCGCGCAGGTTGGCCGGCACGCTGTCGAAAGCCAGTCGCCCCGGCACGCCGGTTTCGATGCGGTCGGCGAAACGCAGCACCGTGCCTTCCCCGGCGGCGAGCACCGTGGCGCGTTCCCGCCTGTCCTCACCGCTGGTCGGATGGGAGCGGATTACCGTGACTTCGCGGCCGACGTATTTTTCCAGCAGCTTCTGCGGTGTCAGCAGGTCGAAATCGAAGTTCTGCTCGATGAGCCGCAGCGGCTGACCGCCCACTGCCCGCAGCAGCGCCGTTTCAGGGCGCATCTGCGCCGCCACTTCGCGCAGCGAAAGGCGCGCCGGACCTGGCGGCAGGTCGACCCGGCGGCGTTCCTTGACGAGGGCCAGATCGTCGTTATAAACGGTGACCGCGACCGCCTCGCGATCGGCGGCGGATGAAATCACGTCGCGCGCCGGTTCGGCGGCCTGGGCCATGGCCGCCAGCAGAAATGCACCCAGTCCCAACATTCGTCCCTGCATGACTTTCTCCCGGCCGGTTGATGGCGCTGCGGCGGATGCCGTCCCCGGCCGACGGCCGGCAACATAAACGATAGCATGCCGCGGCGGCGGTATGATGGGCACCGGACCCCTATCCTGAGGAGATGCAAACATGAAGAATGCAATTGCCATCCTGCTGCTGGCCTTTGCCCTGCCGGCCCTGGCCGCGCTGGACATCGCCGGCGTCAAGTTCGACGACAAGGTGAAAGTCGGCGCCGGCGACACGGTGATCAACGGTGCCGGAATGCGCAAGCGGGCCTTCTTCAAGGTCTATGCGATAGGACTCTACCTGCCGCAGAAGGCGACGAGTGCCGCCGAAGCGATCAATGCCAAGGGTGCCAAGCGCATCGCGATCGTAACGCTGCGCGACCTCACCGCCGAGCAGTTCGTCGATGCCCTGATCGAGGCCTTGAAGAACAACCACGACGAGGCGACCCTGAAATCCCTGCAGCCGAAGATCGATCAGTTCCGCAGCACCATGCTGGCCATCGGCAACGCGCCGGAAAAGTCAGTGGTGAATCTCGACTGGCTGCCGGACAACGGCACGCGACTTTCATTTAACGGCACGGCCAAAGGCACGGACATCCCCGGCGAGGATTTCTATCGCGCCCTGCTGAGGATCTGGCTCGGCGACAAGCCGGCGCAGGACGACCTCAAGGAACTGCTGCTGGGCAAGGCGGGCTAGGTCCTTGATGCCGGCGAGGCGCGAGTGACAAGTCCTGCGGGAGCACTGGCGCATCTGCGCGTGCTCGACCTTTCGCGGGTGCTGGCCGGACCCTGGGCCTCGCAGTTGCTGGGCGACCTCGGCGCCGATGTGATCAAGGTCGAGAAGCCCGGCACGGATGGACAGGGCGGTGACGACACCCGCAGCTGGGGCCCGCCCTGGCTGGCCGACGGCGAAGGCAGGCCGACCACGGATGCCGCCTATTTCCTCTGCACCAATCGCAACAAGCGTTCGCTGACGGTCGACATCACGCAACCGGCGGGGCAGGCCATCATTCGCGAACTCGCTGCCCGCTCGGACGTGGTGTTGGAAAACTTCAAGGTCGGCGGCCTCGCCGCTTACGGTCTCGACTACGCCAGTCTTTCCCGCCTCAACCCGCGGCTGGTGTATTGCTCGATCACCGGTTTCGGCCAGGACGGGCCGTACGCCGCGCGCGCCGGCTACGACTTCCTGATCCAGGGCATGGGCGGCCTGATGAGCGTTACCGGCCGCGCCGATGACGAAGAGGGCGCCGGCCCGCAAAAGGTCGGCGTCGCGCTCACCGACATCCTCACCGGCCTTTATGCCAGCGTCGCCATCCAGGCCGCGCTGGCGCATTGTGAAAAAACCGGGCAGGGGCAGCACATCGACCTCGCCCTGCTCGACGTGCAGGTGGCCTGCCTGGCCAATCAGGCAATGAATTATCTGGTGTCAGGCAAGGCACCGCGGCGCATGGGCAACGGCCATCCCAACATCGTGCCCTATCAGGACTTTCCCACCGCAGACGGCGACATGATCCTGGCCATCGGCAACGACGGCCAGTTCGCCCGCTTCTGCGCGATCGCCGGTCATGCCGAATGGATAGTGGACGAGCGCTTTGCCACCAATGCGGCGCGGGTCAGGCATCGTGCCGTGCTGATCCCCCTGCTGCGGCAGGCGACGGTGATGAAGACCACCGGCGAATGGATCGCCCTGCTCGAAACCGCTGCCGTGCCTTGCGGCCCGATCAACGATCTGGCGGGGGTGTTCGCCGATCCGCAGGTGATGCATCGCGGTCTGCATGTAGAGATGCCGCACGCCGGCGGCGGCACCGCACCGCAGGTGGGCAACCCGATCCGGTTTTCCGCCACACCCATCGACTATCGGCGTGCGCCGCCGCTTCTCGGCCAGGATACCGGCGCCGTGCTGCGCGAACTGGGGCGCAGCGACGAAGCCATCGCCGCGCTGCGGGCGGCGGGAGTGATATAGCCGGGGCCGGCTCAATGCCGTTTGCTGCACCTATGCGGCGGCCCTGGCTGCCGCTGGCGCTACCGTCTCATGGAACCGGACCGCATTGCGGCCGGCCTCCTTCGCTTGATACATCGCCCTGTCCGCCCGCTTGATGATGTCTTCCAGGCTGCCCTCATGGTTGGCGAACAAGGCGACGCCGATGCTGGCAGTGCAGTGATGTTCGATGGTGACGTCGGCTTTGCCGTCCTGCTTGAGGGTCAGCAGATAAGTGTTTGACAGAGCGTTGCGGATCTTTTCGGCGATGCCGGCGGCCTGTGCTACAGACTCGGCCTGGTCCGTATTCAGTTCGCTGACCATTACCACAAACTCGTCGCCGCCGAAGCGCGCCACGGTGTCCATCTCGCGCACGCATTTTCTCAGCCGGGCCGCGACTTCGATCAACAGCAGATCGCCGACTTCATGCCCGTGAGTGTCATTCAGCGGCTTGAAATTGTCCAGATCAAGAAACATCAGGGCGCCATAGCAGCCGCTGCGCTTGTTGGCGGCCATGGTCTGGCTCAGGCGGTCATTGACGAGGCGACGGTTGGGTAGTTTGGTCAGCGGGTCATAGAAGGCCATGCGCCGGACCTGTTCTTCCATCTGCTTGCGCTCTGTGATGTCGGTATGCGTGCCGATCATGCGCAAGGGTTTGCCCTCGCCGTCGCGACTGACCACCATGCCGCGGCCGAGAATCCACTTGTAGCTTTCATCCTTGCATCGCAAGCGGTATTCGACGACATAAATTGCCGTCCTGCCTTCCAGATAGGCCTGCATTGTTGCCGCCACATGCAGGCGGTCGTCGGGATGAATTCGCTCTACCCATTCCTGATTCGTGGGCAGGATGTCGGCTTCGGAATATCCCAGCATCTCTTTCCAGCGCCTGGAATATTGCGCTTCATCGGTCTGGATGTTCCAGTCCCATACGCCATCACCTGATCCTTCGATGGCGAATTTCCAGCGAAAGCCGCTTTCCCTCAATTCTTCCTCGGTACGCTTGCGCTCGGTGATGTCCTGCGCAATGCCGACTGCGCTCCGCGCCGTGCCGTCGGCAGCGAACTCCAACTCGGCTTTTTGCCGGATCCAGCGGATTGCGCCGCCAACGACGATGCGGTGCTCGTGATCGAAGGGGACCCCGCGCAGTGCCGCCTGCCAGGCGAGATTCAGGGCGTTGCGGTCATCCGCATGGGTGCTGGCCAGATAGCTGTCATGATTTCCGGTGGCGCCTTCGGGCAGACCGAAGATGCGACAGGTCTCGTCGGACAAGCGCATCGTGTCGCCGGCAATGTCGTATACCCAGCTGCCGACGTTGCCGACGGTCTGTGCGCGGTTGAGCTCGACCTTGGTCGCCTCGAGGTCTTGGGTGCGGAGTGCAAGATCGCTGCCGAGGCTGCGCAGTTCCCTGATCCGGTTTTGATACGATTGCCCGAGGCGGCCTATCAACAGCAAGGCCAGGATGGCGACGACGCACTGAACCGCTCCGTACAGTGCGGCCGGAGTCGTCAGGGGGGCGGGAAGAATGCCCCATAGTTCGGCCGCAACGAAGCCGGCGGTTGTCAGCAGCGTCAGGCCGGTCAGATGCAGTGCCGAACGCCAGCTGATCAGCCAGCCGAACACCAGGATGATCACCGGATAGGAAATGATTCCCGGCGCCCGCACGCCGCCGGTGAAGACTGCCACGCCGGTCGCCACAATCCATACCCCGTAGGCCAGTACCTTGACCGTGGCCCGGATCCTGCCCCGTGCCAGAAGGTACCAGCCGATCAGTGCTACCAGGGCTATCAGGACCGAGCCGCCGGTACGCACAATCTGCTCCGGGGCAAAGATGCGGAGGGCGGCAAAAATGGCGACAGCGGCGGCCAGTTGCGCGGCGATGGTGTATTTCAGAACCGCCCGCGACGGTTCCCATGAAATCGGGCTGTCGGTCTTGTCGCCGGCGTCCTGCAAGGGCTTGTGCTGCGCTGTCACTGTTGCTCCACCATGGCTCGAAGATTGCGGTTGCAAATACGTCAATGCGGGATGCATCGGTCAGGCCGGCATCTATGGCGATCAGCCTGCCGCCGACGAAGCTTGCAATAGTGCGCTTTTCCGGCGCCGATTGGAATTCGACGAAAGTTATAGGCGGGGGCAAATATGCCGGGTGTTTGATCTGGATCAAGCACAATCGGAAGCTTGATTGCGCTTGTCCGGCTTTCGTGCTTCAGGACTCCAGCACCCGCAATTCGGCGTTGGTGTAGCGCAGACGGCTGGCGAGCACGCTGGCGATGCCCTCCATGAGTTTGAGCCCGAGCTTCTTGTGCTCTTCGGCAAACTTGTCGAAGGCGCGGCGCGACAGTACATAGAGTTCGGTATCGGCGAACGCCAGCGCATTCGCCGAACGCGTCTCGCCATCGAGAAAGGCCATTTCGCCGAAGAATGCGCCGCGGCCGAAGGTGCCCAGATGGTGCGACTGACGTTCCGACACCGGCAGCTCGATACGCACCGCGCCGCGCCGGATCAGGAACAGTTCGTCACCCGCATCGCCGCGCGAAAAGATTTTCTCGCCGCGCGCCACGCTGCGCTTCTCCATGCATTGCTCGAGTGCCGCCAGCGTTTGCTCCTTGCGCCCGGCAAACAGCTCGACCTCGTGCAGTTCCAGCGCGGATTCCTCGTCACGCGGCAGCGCCGCGTCGCGAATGATGCGGTCTTCGACCCATTCCAGCGCATCGTCGAGTTCCGCAAAAACGCGTACCGGACTGTCCTGGCGAAGCAGGCCGATCTGGTCGAAGTACTGCTGCATATCGCGTCCCGACGGCAGGGTCGGCGGGATGGCGCTGAAGATGAGGAATCCCTGGCGCTCGGCGAGCATGTCCTTGACCTGTTGCAGCAGGTGCGCCGCCGTGACATCCACGGTCTGGATCCGGCGCATGTCGAGTATCAGGAAATCGCGGGTCTTCAGTTCCGCTTCCATGCTCAGGTAAAGCTGGTCGGCGGTGCCGAAAAACAGGCTGCCCTGAAGCTCGATGATCGCGGCGCGATCGCCGTGGGCGATGAGGATTTCCATTTCCTCGTGGGTGCGGATGCGCTTGGAGAAGGTCTGGTTGCCGAGCAGCTTGCGGCGGACGATGGAGCCGCCGATCTGCTCGCGGATGAACAGCAGGACCGCCAGCACAATGCCGACGCCCGACGCCGCGATCAGGCTGACGGTCAGGGCGGTGACCACCACGGCGGCGATCACGCCGAAGTCGAGCATGGTCGAGCGCTGCCTGAGATAGGCAAAACTGTGACGATCGATCATGCGTACGCCGACCACTATCAGTATTGCCGCCAACGCCGCCACCGGCACCCAGGAGATCAACGTTCCGAGCAAGAGGAAGGCCGCCAGCGACAGCACGCCCTCGATGAATCCCGATTTGCGGGTCAGGGCACCGCTCGACATATTCACCAGTGTCGCGCCCATGGTGCCGGCGCCGGGCATGCCGCCGACCATGGCCGAGGCGATGTTGCCCAGGCCCTGGCCGACGAGTTCGCGGTTCGAGTCATGGCGGCTGCGGGTCAGTGCGTCGAGGACGACGCAGGTCTTCAGCGTGTCGATCGACAACAGCACGGCCAGCGTCAGCGCCGGCATCACCAGCATGACGAGTTCATCCATGCCGAGCCGGCCGACACCGGCCCAGCGGCCGAGTACGGCGTCGATGAAGTTGCCGTCCGCCGCGCCGCCGAGGGGGCCGATCACCAGCGGGTTGCGCGGATCGAGCAGCGTCGCATCGAAGAGGGCCAGGCCGAAATAGGCCAGCACGCCGGCCAGCAGGGCCAGGATCGCCGCCGGCACGCGCCGGGTGAGGCGCGGCGCAAACAGCATGGCGACCATGGTTACCGCACCGACCGTCATGCCCTGCCAGACCCACAGTGCCGGATGCGCCAGAGCTTGCGCCAGACCGGTGCCGGCCGGCGTGCCGAGAAACTTCGGCACCTGTCCGGATATGATGTAAAGCCCGACGCCGGAGAGATAGCCGCTGACCACCGGATAGGGCATGTACTTGATCAGCCGGCCGAGGCCGACGCTGCCGAACAGCACCTGCAACCCGCCCGCCGCCAACCCGAGCGCCGCCAGCAGGACGACCACCGCAGCCGGTTCCGTGCCGTGATGGATGCGCTCGATGGCGAACGCCGCCAGCACCGCCGCCGCCGGCGCGCAGGGCGCCGAAATGAGCCGGTTGGTACCGCCCATGGCTGAGGCCACCAGCCCCAGCGCCGTTGCGCCGAGGATGCCGGCCAGCGCGCCGTACGCGGCATAGGACCCGCCGAGTGACGCGTAGATCGTCACGCCGAAGGCGATGGCTGAGGGCAGCGCCACCAGCATGGCAGCGAAGCCGCCCCAAAAATCGCCGGCCAGACTTCCGGGTCTTGGCAGTTTCATGCGCTTTCCTGCTGAATACGGGCAAGAGGTGATTCTGTCACGAAGCGTCGTCGCTGTCCTTGCTCTGCCGGAGTCGGAGTGTTGTAAGCTTCAAACTAGAAAAATTCCACATTCCGGAGGAGTCACCCGCCATGAAGCAAATCCGCATTCTGCTGGCCGCTGTTGCCGCCCTGTCTCTCGCCGCCTCCGCCCATGCCGCCGATTTCGTCAACGTGCTGACCGGCGGCACTTCCGGCGTGTATTACCCGATGGGCGTCGGTTTGTCGCAGATCTACAGCAAGGCAATGCCCGAGGCCAAGATCTCGGTGCAGGCGACCAAGGCCAGCGCCGAGAACCTCAACCTGCTGCAGGCCGGGCGCGGCGAGATCGCCTTCACCCTCGGCGATTCGCTGTCCGATGCCTGGAAGGGCGACGAGGAGGCCGGCTTCAAGACGCCGCTGAAAAAGTTGCGCACCGTCGCCGCGATTTATTCCAACTACATACAGATCGTCGCCGCCGCCGATTCCGGCATCAAGACCCTGGCCGACCTCAAGGGCAAGCGGCTGGCCGTCGGTGCGCCGAAGAGCGGCACCGAACTCAATTCGCGCGCCATCCTCAAGGCGGCCGGCATGAGCTACAAGGATCTGGGCAAGGTCGAATACCTGCCCTTCGGCGAATCCATCGAACTCATGAAGAACCGCCAGTTGGATGCTTCGCTGATCTCGGCAGGAATCGGCGTTGCCGCCATCCGCGATCTGGCCACCTCGGTCAAGATGACCATTGTCACCATTCCGGCCGACATCGTGCCGAAGATCGGCGATGCGGCCTACCAGGTCGCCGTGATACCGGCCAAGACATACGAAGGCCAGAACGCCGAGGTTGCCACGATCAAGGTGCAGAACTTTCTCGTCACCCATGAAGGCGTGTCGAACGAGGTCGTGTACAAGATGACGAAGTCCATGTTCGAAAACCTCGACACGCTCTACGCCGCCCATGCCGCCGCCAAGGCGATCACCAAGGCCGATGCGGCCAAAGGTTCGCCGATCCCGCTGCATCCCGGCGCCGAAAAGTACTACCGCGAAGCCGGGCTGATGAAGTAAGCACCCGTCACCCCTCCCATGGGAGGGGATGGGGGAGGGAGTTGTATGCATTTTGATCATGTCACCGCGCCCGATCACGGCGCCGAAGAGATCTCCGAGCACGGCATCCCGCGCCGCCTGGGCGGCCTTTCGCTCAAACTGCTGACCGCGCTGACTCTGGCCTTTTCGACTTTCCAACTGGTGGTGGCGGCCTTCTCGCCGCTCTCCAGCCTGGTCACACGCTCGATCCACGTCGGCTTCCTGCTGGCGGTCGCCTTCATCCTCTATCCGAGTTTCCGCCACGGCGCGAAGATTTCCCGCGTGCCCTGGCACGACTGGCTGCTTGCCCTCGGTGCGTTCGCCCTCTCCCTCTATCACTGGGTTTTCGAGGCGGAACTGGTGCAGAGATCGGGCGACCCGTCGAATGCCGATCTTGCCGTGGGCACCCTCTTCGTCGTCCTGGTGTTCGAGGCGACCCGTCGCCTGATGGGGCTGGCCCTGCCCGTCATGTGCGCGGTGTGCCTCGCCTACGGCCTGTGGGGACAATACCTGCCCGATTTTCTGGCCCATCGCGGCTACGGCTTCGATCAGATCATCGGCACCATGTTCCTCTCCACCGAAGGTGTATTCGGCGTGCCGACCTGGGTCTCCGCCACCTACATCTTCCTCTTCATCCTGTTCGGCGCCTTCCTCGAGCATGCCGGCATGATCCGCCTCTTCAACGCCCTCGCCCTGGGCACGGTCGGCCACACTCAGGGCGGGCCGGCGAAGGTGGCGGTACTCTCTTCGGGGCTGATGGGAACCATCTCGGGATCGGGCGTGGCCAATGTGCTGACCGTCGGCCAATTCACCATACCGCTGATGATGCGCTACGGCTATACGCCGGTGTTCGCCGGTGCCGTCGAAGCCACGGCGAGCATGGGCGGCCAGATCATGCCGCCGGTGATGGGTGCGGTCGCCTTCATCATGGCGGAAACCCTCAACGTGCCTTATGCCGATGTCGTCAAGGCGGCCATCATCCCGGCGCTGCTGTATTACTTCACCGCCTTCTGGATGGTGCACCTTGAAGCCGGTGCCAAGGGCCTGCTCGCCATTCCCAAGAGCGAACTGCCCAACCCGTGGCAGGCGCTGAAGCAGGACTGGCACCTGGCGCTGCCGCTGCTGGCGCTGGTCGGCATGCTGTTCCACGGCTTCACGCCGATGTTCGCCGGCATGGTCGGCCTGTCGCTGACGGCCATCCTGATCCTCGGCGCGGCGATCGCGGCAAGGATTTCCTCGACCGCATTCCGCTACGTGTTCTGGCTGGCCGTCGGCCTCGGCGCATCCACCTTCGCGCAATGGGGCATCGTTCCCGTGCTGGCCGTCATCCTCGCGCTGGTTGCCATCAGTTTCTCGGTGCGGGGCAGCAGGCACGTTCTCCACGCGCTGAAAATGAGCCTGGTCGACGGCGCCAAGCAGGCCCTGCCGGTGGGGCTGGCCTGCGCCATCGTCGGCGTCATCGTCGGCGTGCTGTCGCTGACCGGCGCCGCCTCGACCTTCGCCACCTGGATCATGGCCGCCGGCGAGAAGAGCCTGTTCCTTTCACTGCTGCTGACCATGCTGATCTGCATCATTCTCGGCACCGGGATCCCGACCATTCCCAACTACATCATCACGGCGGCGATTGCCGCGCCGGCGCTGGCCAAACTCGGCGTGCCGCTGATGATCAGCCACATGTTCGCCTTTTACTTCGGCATCATGGCCGACCTGACGCCGCCGGTAGCGCTCGCCGCGCTCGCCGCCTCGTCGATCGCCAAGGCCGACCACGACGCCATCGGCTGGAAGGCAACGCAGATCGCCATCGTCGGCTTCGTCGTGCCCTACATGGCGGTCTACGAGCCGGCACTGATGCTGCAGGGACAGTTCAGCGCGCTCGACGTGGTCCTGGTGGTGAGCAAGGCGGTCCTCGCCATCATGCTCTGGTCGGCGGCGATGGTCGGCCACTGGCGCGTGAAGCTGACGCGCTGGGAGCGCATCGGCACCATCGGCTCCGCCGTGCTGCTGGCGGCCTACCTGCCCTGGTCGGATGAAATCGGCCTCGCCCTGGCGGTGCTGCTGATCATCCGGCACTGGCTGCGCAGCGGCAAGGCAGCGGCCGCCGCCAGCGCCTGATGCTGTGTCTGGCTGCCGGCGCGGCGGGCGCCGTGCTGGCCGTCTCGGCATTCACCCTGAGCTGGACCCATTCCATCGAAAAAATCCGCTGGGAGGAGGACTGGCGCATCGAGGCCGGTGCGCTGGTCATCGATGAAGCCCGCATCCGCGGCAGCGGCGCCGGCATGGAGCCGCCGGCCGGCAGCGTCCTGCAGGACGGCGTCTGGCATTACCGGCCTGACTTGCCGCCGCAGAAGGTGCTGCGCCTGACCCATTCCCCTTACGCCACCGGCTACACGCTGTGCACGTCTTCGGTCTGCACGCCGCTTGCGGATCATCTGCCGGGGATAGACAATGACGCCGTGATCGAACTCCGGGAGTGTCCGCCGTGAAGGCCTACGCCGCTGTCATTGCAGCGCCATGCTGCAGCATCGGCATCTCGTGCAACG
>CAINHS010000119.1 GCA_903848955.1 uncultured beta proteobacterium | reverse complement strand
CCACAGGAATGTCTCCGAGGTCAAGACCGAGGGGACGGTATCCACAGGAATGTCTCCGAGGTCAAGACCGAGGGGACGGCATCCACAGGGATGTCTCCGAGGTCAAGACCGAGGGGACGGTATCCACAGGATACGTCTCCAAAGACATCACCGCTTCAGAGATCCCGCCAGGCAAATCCGTCGTCCTGGGTCGCGACCCCGATCCAGTCCGGTTCGCACCCCAGCACCGCAGACAGCGCGGCCTGCGCAAGCGCAGGGGAATTGTTCTCCTCGGAAAGATGGGCGGCTACCACGTGGCGCAGATTTGATTGCCCTACCTGCGACAGCAAGGAGGCTGCGGCGGTATTGTCGAGATGACCCCAGAGGCCGCTAATCCTCTGCTTCAGCCGCTGCGGATAAGCTCCCCGCGCCAGCATTTGTGCATCGTGATTGCACTCCAGCACCAGAGCATCGCAGGCATCCAGCATCTGCACCATATGCGGCGTGACATGGCCTGCATCGGTCAGTACGCCGAGCCGCCTGACGCCGTCAGCCAGAATGAATTGCACCGGTTCGCGGGCATCGTGCGGGACCGGGAAAGGATGCACGCAGATATCGCCGACAGAAAGCGGCTCATGGCTGTCGATGACCTTGGTGCGCACATCGGCGCCGGTGTCGCGACCCGCGGCCAGGGTCCCGTGCGTCAGCAGGACGTCCCAGTCGAAACGCCGCGCACAGGCAAAGACGCCGCCGATGTGATCTGAGTGTTCATGCGTCACCAGCACGGCATCGACTGTGTCTGCCGCCAGGCCCAGCCGTTGCAGCCGGCGCGACATCTCGCGCGGACCGAATCCGGCATCGATCAGCAAACGGGTATTGCCGGCTTCGACCAGCAAGGCGTTTCCCCGGCTGCCGCTGCCGAGTGACGCAAAGCGCACGCGGCCCGGCCTACTTCAGCTGTTCATGCAGCAGACCCAGGATGCGCTTTGAAATATCGGAGCGGTCAACCCCGCCTTCCCGCGTCAGCACCTGCACGGTGGTCGTATCGCCCGCCGTCTTGAGGTAGATGCGGTACTGGGCCTGACTCGGTTTTTCGCTGGCGCTGCTCTTCCAGAACATCAGCTTCGAAAGAAATCCCTTGTCATCGTCCTTCTTCTTGCCGTCGACCTCGGGATCGACATAGCGCACGAAATACAGCCCCTGCGAGCGGTCACGGTCTTCGACGGTAAAGCCGACGCGATCAAGTGCCAGACCGACGCGACGCCAGGCCCGGTCGAAGGCTTCTTCGAGCAACAAGGCGCCGGCGCCATCCGCGGCACGGGAAAGCTTGGCGCGCTCCTGCAGCGCACCTGACGCAACCATGCTCTTGGCACGTGACTCCTCGACGCCCAGGCGCACCATCAGGCGCCGCAGCATTTCTGCTTCGAGTTCAGGATCGGCTGCCCGCGGTTGCCATCGGGTCTCGCTCTTGCCTTCATTGACATAAATCTCATACATGCCGCGGTGGCTGATGTAGATTTCCACTGTGCCCGGTTCGGCACCCTTTTCCAGACGGGTACGGTACTTGTCGCGTTCCGCGGTGGAATAAAGACTGTCAAAGACCTTGCCTATCGAGCCGCGAATGATGTCCTGCGGCAATTTGGCCCGGTTCTCCGCCCAGTCCGTTTCCATGACTCCGGCTTCGGGAATTTCCACATTCACCAGCAATCCGACTTCATGCCAGAACGACTTGACCTCCGGCCAGAGTTTATCCGGCGATCCGGGGACGACCAGCCAGCGTTGCGTACCGGAACGCTCGATGCGCATCTTGTCGACCTGCGGCAGCAGATCCTGTGCCGTTGTCGTGCGCGCCTGCCCTGACCGCTCGCTCGAATAAGCCGAATAGGTGGCGGAACCCTTGCTGGTCAAAACGTCGGGAACCGCGTAGCGCTCGTCGCGACTCGGTTGCGTCAGATCGGGAGGAATCTCGAGCGGCGGCAGTTTGCCGGCAGACTTGTATTCGATCTTCTTCGATTCGGGGAGGATGTTGCCGCTGCAGGCGGCAAGCACCCCGGTCAGCAGCAGCACGAACAAGCTTGAGAATGGACGATTCATTGAGTATCAGCTTCCTGGTTGGAGAACGATTCCGGCATCAAGCATGGCGCTGCGCAGGCGTTCGTGAAATTCCGGCGACAAAGGCGTCAGCGGCAAACGGATGCCACCGCCGATCAGCCCCATCTGCTGTGCGGCCCACTTCACCGGAATCGGGTTGGCTTCGTGAAAAAGATTGCGATGCAGGCTCAGCAGGCGGAAATTTGTCTCGCGCGCCGTCGCCAGGTCGCCGGCAATCGCCGCCGCGCACATCCGGTGCATAAGAGCCGGTGCGACATTCGCCGTGACCGAGATGGAACCCTTGCCCCCCAGCAGCATCAGGGCGATGGCCGTGGCATCGTCACCGCTGTATACGCTGAAACCGGCCGGCGCGCGCCGCAACAGGTCGGAACCGCGCTCGATATTGGCGGTGGCATCCTTGATGCCGGCAATACCGGGTATCTGCGCCAGACGCAACGTGGTCTCATTCGCCAGGTCGGCCACCGTGCGGCCCGGCACGTTGTAGAGGATCATCGGCAGATCGACTGCCTCGGCGATCGCCTTGAAATGCCGGAACAGCCCTTCCTGCGTCGGCTTGTTGTAGTAGGGCACGACCGACAGGTGGGCGTCAGCGCCGGCCTCGCGGGCGAACTTTGCCAGTTCGATGGCCTCCGCCGTGGAGTTGGCGCCGGTACCCGCAATCACCGGTATGCGCCCGGCCACATGCTTCACCGTGGTGTTGATCAGCGCGCAATGTTCGGCGTAATTTACCGTCGGCGATTCACCGGAGGTGCCGACGATCACAACCCCGTCGGTACCCTCGGCAATATGCCAGTCCAGCAGGCGCTGCAACGCGGCCAGGTCGAGCGAACCGTCGTCCTGCATCGGCGTGATTATGGCGGGGATGGAACCCTGTATGGTCTTCATGAGCGTATCCGAAACTGCATGCCGCAAGCGGCAGCCAAATGAAAGCGAACGAGGCTGAATTCTAACTGATGGCCATCCGGCGGCACACCCCGCAAAACCGGCTTACAAATCAGCCAGCACCTTGATGTGTGTGGCAACGCTGCGGGCCAGCGCGGAGAGGACGTAACCGCCCTCGAGCAAGGACACGATGCGCCCTTGCGCAAATTCGCCGGCCACCTGCTTGATCTGTTCCGTAACCCACGCGTAGTCGGACTCGACCAGCCCCAGCGAGGCCATGTCGTCCTCATAATGGGCATCGAAACCGGCCGAAATGAAGATCATTTCCGGCTTGAACTCGCGCAGCCGGGGCAGCCAGATGTCGTAGACCGCCTGGCGGAAATCTTCGCCGCGGGTGCCGGCCGGCAGAGGCACATTGCACATGTTGGCGGCAGGAGCCTCGGTTCCGCAATAGGGATAGAACGGGTGCTGAAAGATTCCGGCCATCAGGATGCGCTCGTCGCCGGCGAAAATCTCCTCGGTGCCGTTGCCGTGATGCACGTCGAAATCGACGATCGCCACGCGGGAAAGACCCCACGCCGCCAGCGCATGGCTTGCCGCCACCGCAATGTTGTTGAAAAAGCAGAAGCCCATCGCCTTCGCGCGCTCGGCATGATGACCCGGCGGACGAATCGAACAGAAAGCATTGTGCGCCTGCCCGCGCATCACCAGATCGGTGGCATAGCAACCGGCGCCGGCCGAGCGCAGAGCCGCCTGCAGGGTTCCCGGTGACATCGCCGTGTCAGGATCAAGATGGACGATGCCGTGTGCCGGGCTGCTGCTATGAACATGGTCGATGTAATGCTGCGGATGCACGCGCAGCAACTGTTCGACATCGGCCAGCGGCGCGTCGTGGAACTGCAGGTAAACATCAAGCCCGGAGGCTATCAGTCGATCATTGATTGCCCCCAGCCGGTCCGGGCACTCCGGATGGTGTGCGCCCATGTCGTGCTGCCAGCAGTCGCGGTGGGTAATGAAGGCGGTAGTTGTCATGAAAGGTGTATTGCCTGATGACTTACAATGCGGCGCAAGTCCATATTATCCATCAAAGCCTGCGGAAAATTCCGACCCCCCATGCGACTGCCCGAACTGGACGCCATTCTGGCTGACATCAACCGCATCATCCTCGGCAAGGAGCGGCCTGTCCGCCTCTCGCTGGCCTGCCTGCTGGCACGCGGGCACCTGCTCATCGAGGACTTGCCCGGTGTCGGCAAGACCACCCTGGCTCACGTTCTGGCACGCGTGCTGGGACTCGATTTTCAGCGCATCCAGTTCACCAGCGACATGCTGCCGGCGGACGTTCTCGGCGTTTCGATCTTCGACCGGGACAGCGGTGCCTTCCATTTTCATCCGGGACCGATCTTCACCCAGGTGGTACTGGCCGACGAAATCAATCGGGCCACGCCCAAGGCGCAAAGCGCCTTGCTGGAAGCAATGGAGGAACGGCAGGTAACGACGGAGGGGAAAACCCGCGCCTTGCCCGAGCCTTTTTTCGTCATTGCCACACAAAATCCGACCCATCAGATCGGCACCTTTCCTCTGCCCGAGTCGCAGCTTGACCGCTTCCTGCTCAAGGTCGAACTCGGCTACCCCGATGCCGCGGCGGAACGCGAACTTCTCGCCGGCGCCGACCGCCGTCAGATGGTTGCCGCTCTGGTGCCGCGAATTGCCCCGCAACAATTGCTCGAACTGCAGGAAAGAGTACGCGCAGTGCATGCCTCGCCGGCACTGATCGACTACGTCCAGATACTGGCGGCACACACCCGCACGGCGCCGCACTGGCAGGCCGGGCTGTCGCCACGCGCCTGCCTTGGCTTGCTGGCCGTGGCACGCGCCTGGGCCTTGCTCGACGGCCGCGATCATGTATTGCCCGAAGATGTACAAGCCGTGCTGCCCGGCATTATCGGACACCGCCTGAGGCCGATGGACGACACGGCGCGCACCGACCCGCATGGAGTCGCCGCCGCATTGATCGAGGCGGTACCGCTGCCCTGAGAGCGCCAATGCCGGCGAGCTTGCGCCATCGCTTGCACGAAGCATTCGTCCGCTGGGCGCTGCGCGTGCGCCCCCCGGAAGCGACCCCCATCGTGCTCACCCAGCGCCGTGTCTATGTCCTGCCGACACGGGCAGGACTGGCCTATGCCACGGCGCTCGGCGTGATCCTGCTCGGCGCCATGAACTACAACCTGAGCCTGGGTCATGCCCTGGTGTTCCTGCTGGCTGGATTGGGCATCGTCGCCATCCTCCACACCTTCCGCAATCTCGTCCTCGTTTCGATCCGCCCCGGACGCTGCGAACCGGTATTCACCGGAGGCCTCGCCCAGTTCGATCTGGTTCTGCAAAACCAGCGCCCTGATGCGCGCACCAGTCTGCGCCTGTTCATCGGCGAGGGCGTCCCGCTCGAAATCGACATCGGCCCGCACGCCAGTTCGGTGGCGACTCTGGATCTCCCCGCGCTCAGGCGCGGCTGGCTGCCCATGCCGCGCCTCACCATCGAAACCACCTGGCCTCTGGGTCTGATTCGCGCCTGGAGCTGCGCCGTTCCCGACCTCAAGTGCCTGGTCTATCCGGCGCCGGCAACCAGGGCGCCGCCCTTGCCCTGGGGAGGCGATTCGGCGCAGGGCTCGACCCGGGACGGCCGCGGCGCAGATGACTTTTCCGGTCTGCGCAATCATCAGGTGACCGATGCGCCGCACCATGTGGCATGGAAGGCCGTGGCCCGCCAGCAGGATGGTCCGCTGTTGACCAAACTGTTCTTCGGCGCAGCAGCAGAGCAGATCTGGCTCGACTGGGACGCGCTGGCGGACGTAACGGACGCCGAGCAACGCCTGTCCATTCTTGCCCGCTGGATGATCGACGCCGACGCCGCAGGCCTGGCCTGGGGTTTGCGGATGCCCTCGCTGCGGCTGGCGCCCGACAACGGCGCGGCGCAGCTCTGCACCGGCCTGCGCGCTCTGGCGCTGCACGAGCATGGCGCGCATTGACCGTCCCGTCAGCCGGCGCCAGGCCTGGTGGCTGCTGGCCGGCGCTGTGGCGACGTGCCTGCCGCTTGCTCCGCAATTTCCGCTGTGGCTTGCGCTGGCGGCAGCAGCGGCGTTGTCCTGGCGAGCGGCATTGACCTGGCGACAGTGGCACCTGCCGCCGCGCTGGCTGCTGGTCATGCTCGTCATTGCCGGCACGGCAGGAGTCTTCCTGCAATACCGGACGACACTCGGCCGCACCCCCGGAGTAGCCCTGCTGGTGATCTTTCTGGCGCTCAAGCTGCTTGAACTGCGTACCGCACGTGACGCGGTGGCGACTGCGCTGTTGTGCTACTTCCTGATTCTCGGCCAGTTCCTGTTCACCCAGACCATCCCCACGGCATTGCTGGCCTGCCTGACGCTGCTGATCACCACCGCCGCGCTGCTGGCGGCCAGCGATGACCGCCCCGAGCCGCAGCAGCAGTTGCGCCGCGCCGGGCTGATGCTGGCCCAGGCACTGCCGTTCATGCTGCTGCTGTTCGTGCTGTTTCCCCGCGTCCAGGGACCGCTGTGGGGCATACCGCAGGATCGCTTTTCCGCCGTATCGGGATTGTCCGACACCATGTCGCCCGGCTCGATTGCGCAACTCTCGCAGTCCGACGCCATTGCCTTCCGGGTGAAGTTCAAGGGCGAGACACCGCCGCAATCTCAGCTCTACTGGCGCGGACCGGTGATGCCGTCGTTCGACGGCCGCAACTGGCGCGTGACGCAGACCCTGGGCGCCTACGCCGAAGTCCCTTACACCGGACTCGGTGCGCCGGTGGATTATGAAGTGACGCTGGAACCCCATGGGAAATTCTGGCTGTTTGCGCTGGAACTGCCTGCCACATTGCCGGCGGAGAGCGCACTGACCAGCGACTATCAGCCCGTCGCACGGCAAGCTGTGCGCAACCGCCTGCGCTACACGCAACGCGCCTGGCCCGAGGCCATCGCCGGTATCAATGAAGCACGGAACCTGCTCGGCGCTGCGGTGGAACTGCCGAAAGACGGCAACCCGCGCATTCGCGCCATCAGCGCAGCCTGGCGCGCGCAGCACGGCGACGACAGCGCCGCCATCCTCGCCGCCGCGGAGAACTTCTTCAGCAGGCAACTGCTGATCTACACGCTGAACCCGCCGCTGCTCGGCGCCGACATGGTCGATGAGTTTCTTTTCGATACCCGGCGCGGCTTCTGCGAACACTTCGCCGCCGCGTTCGTCTTCGCCCTGCGTGCCGCAGGCGTGCCGGCGCGGGTCGTGGCGGGCTATCAGGGCGGGGAAGTCAATCCGGTAGATGGCTATCTGGTGGTACGCCAGTACGATGCGCATGCCTGGGCCGAGGCCTGGATCGCCGGCCGCGGCTGGGTACGTGTCGATCCGACGGCGATTTCCGCACCAAGCCGCATCAGCGGCAATCTGGCCGACGCCGTGCCGGCCGGCGAAGCATTGCCTTTCCTGGCCCGCGGCGACCTGGCCTGGCTCAGGGAATTGCGCTACCGGCTCGACGCCGTCAGCAACGGCTGGAATCAGTGGGTATTGGGCTACAACCCGCAGCGCCAGCGTGACCTGTTGGCAAGCCTCGGACTGAATGAACCCGACTGGCGCAACATGACCGCGATTCTGTCGGTGCTCTGCGGCGCGGTCATGCTCGGCCTGACCGCCTGGATATTGCGCAACCGCCTGCGCGTCGACCCGGCGCTGGCGGCATGGCGACGATTCACTGCCAGGCTGGCCAGGCGCGGCATCGCCTGGCAGCCGTGGGAAGGACCGCAGGCCTTTGCCGAACGCGCCGCAAGACAGGCGCCGATGCATGCCGCAGCCATCGGCGAGATCGCCGCGCTGTATGCCCGCGTGCGCTACGGCCCGGCGCCGCAGGCAGGCGAACTGATCCGGCTCAAGGCGAGAATTTCCGCCTTCAGACCATGATGCGCCTGCTGTTGATTCTGTTGCTGGCCCTGCTGAGTTCAAGCCCGCGTGCAGAAGGCTATGCGCTGCGCGACGACGTGCAAGCCTTCGTGCAGGACATGCACGATCGCCACGGCTTTGATGCCGATGTCCTCAACTCGCTGTTCCGCCGGACCCAACCCGTCGCCGCGGCAATCCGGGCGATCATGCCCCCCGCAGATCCGCGAGTGCGCTCCTGGCACGCCTACCGGGGACGATTTGTCGAGCCGAAACGGATCGCCGCCGGGCGGCGCTTCATGCACACCTACGCCGCAGAACTTGCGGCCGCCGAGACGCGCTTTGGCGTGCCTGTCGAGATCATCGCCGCCATCATCGGCGTCGAGACCATCTATGGCAAACAGATGGGCCGCTTCGGCACTTTTGCCGCGCTCACCACGCTGGCCTTCGATTACCCGCCGCGTGCAGAACTGTTTCGCCATGAACTGGAAGAACTGCTGCTGCTGGCCCGCGAGGAAAGCCGCGACCCGTTGGCCTACACCGGCTCCTATGCCGGCGCCCTGGGCTTGCCGCAGTTCCTGCCGTCCTCCCGCCGCCGTTACGCGATCGACTTCAATCACGACGGCCGCATCGATCTGGCGACCAGCCCGGCCGATGCCATAGGCAGCGTCGCCAACTTCCTTGCCGAACACGGATGGGAAAAGGATGCGCCGATAGCGGTCGCTGTCACTGTCAGCGGCGATGGCGTGCCAGCCATGATCGAGGCCGGCATCGTGCCGACGCGAACGCCGCAGGAAATGCAAGCCGCCAATGTCAGCCTGGAAAAGATTGCCGTTCGAGCTGCGGCGCAGGAAGACGGCGCCACAGTTGCAGAGCTTGCCGAACGCCCGGCCGCGCTGATAGACCTGGTCACGCCAGATGCAGCAACCGAGTATCGCCTCGGCTACCGCAACTTCTACGTCATCACACGCTACAACCGCAGCAGCTTCTACGCCGCCGCAGTCATGGACCTGGCCGGCGCGCTGAGCACGTCAAAGTAGCTCATCAGAGGTCAGCCCGTCGCGGGCGATGCGCTTTCTCAGCTTGGACAGGGCTTCCATCTGAATCTGTCGCACCCGTTCGCGAGTCAGGCCCAGATCATTGGCGATATCCTCGAGTGTGGCAACCTCCTGCCCGCCGAGACCATAGCGGCGTTCCACGACCAGGCGCTGGCGATCGGTGAGTTGCGCTACCCAGTCGGCGACGAGCAGTTCGGCCTCGTGCTGGGAATGGCGGGCAGCGGGGTCTTCGGCCCTTTCATCGGCAATCGAATCGGACATCGACAGGTCGGGATCGATGTCGAGCGGCGCATCGAACGAGGCGGGGCGCTCATTGAGCGCCAGCAACTGGCGGATTTCCGCGACCGGACGATCGAGCAGATGCGCCACCTCCGTCAGCATGGCGCCGGACTTGTCATCCTGCGTGCCGCGTTTTTGATCGAGCCCGCGCTGGGCGCGCAAGACGATGTTGAGTTCCTTGATCAGGTAGACCGGCAGGCGCACCGTGCGCGATTGATTCATGATGGCGCGTTCGACGGTCTGGCGTATCCACCATGTGGCGTACGTCGAGAAGCGGAAACCACGTTCTGGATCGAACTTTTCGAGTGCGTGTATCAGGCCCAGGTTGCCCTCTTCGATCAAGTCGTCAAGCGGCAGGCCGCGCTGCTGGTAGTGCCGGGCGATGCTGACCACCAGCCGCAAATTGGCCTCGATCATGTGCTGGCGCGCAGCGAAATCGCCATCGCGGGCAGCACGCGCCAGGCTTATTTCCTCGGCGGCAGTCAGCAGCGGCGTGACGCCGATATCGTGAAGATAGACCTGGGTGATGTCTTCGATGAAAGCCGACTCATGCGCGTCGGCAGCGGCTTCACTGTCTTCGCGGTCCGGGAGCAGGGCGTCGTCGTCCGCCATGGGACTTCAGCGGGCAGGCAGGAACTTTTGCGGGTCGGCCGGTTTGCCCTGACGTCTGATCTCGAAATGCAGGCGCGGACTTTCGGCATCGGTGCTGCCCATTTCGGCAATCTTCTGGCCCTTGGTTACCGTCTGCTTTTCCTTGACCAGTATCTTGCTGTTGTGGGCGTACACCGAGAGATAGCTTGCGTTGTGGCGCAACACCACCAGGTTGCCATAGCCGCGCAAACCGGCGCCGGCATAGGAGACAACCCCGCCAGCGGCGGCCAGCACCGGATCTCCCGCCTTGCCGGCGATGTCCACGCCCTTGCTGCCGCCCTCGGCAAACGGGGCAATCAACCTGCCGCTGCTCGGCCACATCCAGTCGACATCATCACCTGCAACCAGCGGCTTTTCGGCCGGCCTGGTTTCCGCCGCCACCGGCTCGGGCTTGGGTTCAGGTGGCCGCTCGGCCGCTTCCCCCTGCCGCGCCTTGGCCAGCGCCTCTTCGGAATAGGCACGCTTGCCGCCCTTCGGTTCGCGCTTGAGGGTTTCGCTATTGGTACCGGCCGTCACCGGCGCCGGCCCGGCTGCCGGCCTGGCTTCGACCGGCGCGCCAAAAGCCACCGGCTTCGCCACCGCTACCGGCGCACCCGTGTCAGGCGGCGAGACCCTCAGTTGCTGGCCGATCCTGATCAGATTGGGGTTGTCGAGACTGTTCCAGGCGGCCACATCCTTGTAGTCCTGGCCGTTGTCGAGCGCAATGCTGTAAAGCGTATCACCCTTCTTTACCGTGTGATAAACGACACGGGGGTCGGCAGCCGCTGCTGCCGCCACCGGTGTCGCTGCCGTTGCCATCGCAGGCGCTGCGCCTCGATTCTCCACCGGCGCCGGTGCATGGCTGGCACAGCCGCCGATGACAGGCAACAGCAAGGCGAGAATCAGGCGCGCAGCGTTCATTCCACTCCCGGCAAAAGCGGCACGAAACGCACCGCATCGAATCGAGTTTCGACAAACCCGCTGGCAGTGCGTTCGACCAGGTTGATCACCTGCTCGGTGCTGCCCAGCGGCATCACCAGGCGCCCGCCCGGCGCCAATTGTGCCGCCAGACTCTGCGGCACATCTGCCGCCGCAGCCGCCAGTATGATGGTATCAAACGGCGCGGCTTCCGGCAGCCCGAGATTACCATCCGCATGCTTGAGGCGGATATGCGAAAGCTTGAGTTGCTTCAGATTGTCGCGCGCCCGGGCCAGCAAGGGCGCAATACGCTCGAGGGCAAATACCTGCTTCGACAGCACACCCAGAATCGCCGCCTGATAGCCGCAACCGGCGCCGATTTCCAGCGTCTTGCCCAGTTCGCGACCGGCAATCAGCAACTCGATCATGCGCGCCACGACAAAAGGCTGCGAAATGGTCTGGCCGAAACCCAGCGGCAGCGCGGTGTCATCATAGGCGCGATTCGCCAGCGCCGGTTCAAGGAAAATATGGCGCGGCACCAGACCCATCGCATGCAGCACGCGGGGATCGCGGATACCCTGTTGGCGCAAACGCTCGACCATGCGCGTGCGGGTACGCTGCGAAGTCATTCCGATACCGGTCAGCGCGGCGGAATTCATGCCGCGAGATTGAGCCAGTTGCGCACTGCCGCCATCTGCGCAGAGTGCGTGAGATCAATCTGCAGCGGCGTAACCGACACCCAGCCATGCTCCACGGCGTAAAAATCGGTGCCTTCGCCGGCATCGGCGGCCGGACCGGCTGCGCCGATCCAGTACATCGTCTCGCCGCGCGGACTGACCGATTTCACGGCCGGCTCCGCCTTGTGGCGCCGCCCCAGACGCGTGACCTGAATGCCGCGCAATTCTTCGTAAGGAATGTCCGGCACGTTGACATTCAACAACACGGGTCCGGCAAACGAAGCTTTGCTGAAACGTTTCACCAACTCGCTGGCCACCCGTCCGGCGGTAGCGAAATGGATTCCCTCGAAGCTGCCCAGCGAAATCGCCATCGAGGGAACGCCCAGCAGGTAGCCTTCGGTGGCCGCCGCCACGGTGCCGGAGTAGATTGTGTCGTCGCCCATGTTGGCGCCCAGATTGATGCCCGACACCACCATGTCCGGCTGGTGATCGAGCACCCCGGTGACGGCCAGATGCACGCAGTCGGTCGGCGTGCCGCTGACATACATGAAGCCGTTCGCCGCACGCCGCAGGTAGAGCGGCCGGTCCAGCGTCAGCGAGTTGCTCGCCCCGCTGCGATTGCGTTCCGGCGCCACCACCGTAATCTCGCCGAGACCGGCTAGGCTGTCCGCAAGCTGGGCGAGCCCCGGCGCGGAATAGCCGTCGTCGTTGCTGAGCAGAATGCGCATGGGATAGGAGCCGGGAAGATCGATAGATGCAGCGCGTATTTTAGCCCATGGCCGGCCGCGGCCGATTGCCGGAACAGAGCAGGACTATGCCTCCATCAAGCAATCCGGCTGCAGTCCGGTTTGGCAAGCAAGCACGGAGTAGGATTGCCGGCCATGGAAATTGTCCTGCACCACGCCGCCACCAATATCGCCGAAGCCGACTGGAGCCTGCTCGACCACGGCGACGACCCTTTTGTCAGCCGTGCCTTTCTCGGTACCGCCGAGACAACCGGCGCCGCCGGCAGCGCGATGGGCTGGCAAGCACAGCATCTGGCTCTGTACGATGGCGGGCTGTTGCTGGGACTGCTTCCTCTGTACCTGCGCCGGCATTCCTTCGGCGACTTCTCGCGCGACTGGAACTGGGCATCGGCATGGCAGCGCGCCGGGCTCGACTACTACCCCAAGATGGTCAGCGGCATGCCCTACACGCCCTCACCGGGACCGCGCCTGTTGGTGCGGCAGGGAATCGGGCGCGAAGTAGCGGCGACGGCGCTGATCGAGGCCGCGCTGGAAGTCGTCCGCCGCTCCGGGGCATCTTCGTGGCAATGCCTGTTTGTCGAAGAAGACGATCGCGTCCGGCTGGCAGCGGCCGGCCTCATGATGCGACGAGGCGTGCAGTTCCACTGGTTCAACCGGGCTTACCGCGATTTCGACGACTTCCTCGCCGGCTTCACCGCAGACAAACGCAAAAAGCTCAAGCGCGAGCGCCGTCTTGTGCGCGAGTCCGGCCTCAGGATGGAAGTACGGCACGGCGACGAAATCGATGCCGGTCTCTGGCATGTCATCCACCGTCAGTATCGCGACACCTTTGCCCGCTACGGCAATCATCCGGCCTTCCCGGTGGAGTTTTTCATCGAAGCGGGCGCCCTGCTCGCCCGGCGGCTGGTCGTCTTCATCGCCTTTCTCGACCAGACGCCGGTCGCCTCGGCCATCTGCTACCGCGACGCCAAGACACTGTACGGCCGCCACTGGGGGGCGGCCTGCGACATCCCCGGCCTGCACTTTGAACTTTGCTACTACCAGGGTATCGAGTACTGCATCCGCCACGGGCTGTCGGGCTTCGAGCCGGGAGCCCAGGGGGAACACAAACTCGCCCGCGGCTTTGAGCCGGTAGCCACCTGGTCTGCGTTCTGGATCGCCGATCCCGGCATGCGCCGCGCAGTGGCCGAATTCATTGTCCGTGAAGATTCGGCAATGCAGGACTACGAAGCGGAAACCTCAGCGCACCTGCCGTTCAAGCCGGCCGCCTGAAGCCGCCGCAGATCAGAATCCTCAGTGGTGCCCGGAAGCAACGGCAAACATGCGCTCGTTGCGCTTTATCCGCGCCTCTTCGACAGTCAGTCCGACCAGGCTTTCCGGTGGCAATGGCACGTCCCAGTGCTGCTGGAACAAGTCCATATCCTCGCCGGTATCGAGATGCGCCCGATAGACCTTCTCCTGCCAGGCAGGTGCATTGGGCAGGGCAACCAGTTCGACGGATTCGATGCGCATGAAAGATTTCCTCTTGAGGTCAGCGTTTTTCAGCATCCTGCGCCCGCGACCGCCACCCTGTAATCCGGAAATTGACAGGGAATGCCCTCTTGTTTCTGCTTCCCAAACAGGCCGGAAAGGTATCGGGACAAAGGCGAATCCTCAAGCAATTACAGCCATTGCAATGGCTGTCACTTGTCCTGGCGCAGTTCGCTCATGCGCCGCGCGTGACTCCGGGCCTCTGCAGTATTCATTGCGGAGACCTGACGCCCGAAGGCATCGCGCGCCTCGGCGGTCTTCTGCGTCGCTTGAATACTGCGAACACAACGCCAGCGCTTGCCGGCTTTGGTTTCGATCTGGCGCATCTCCTCGACCGGATGATGCGTGCCGCAGTGGTAGCAGAACTTGGTTTGATTGGTCAT
>CAINHS010000118.1 GCA_903848955.1 uncultured beta proteobacterium | reverse complement strand
GCTGCACTTCGGCCATGGTCGGCGCGAGGTCGTCGGCATGAATGCGCGAGGTCCATTCCTCGACCGTGCTGCCGATTTCGTCGCCGCTGTAGCCGAGCATGGTCTTCCAGCGTTCGGAAAAAAACACCGCGCCGCTGGCCGGTTCCCAGTCCCAGATGCCGTCGTTGGCGCCGCTCATGGCCAGCGTCCAGCGCTGCTCGCTGAGCCTCAGCGCCTCGGTCACGTTCTTCAGCGCGGTGATGTCGACGCGATTGCCGACGATGTAGCCGCTCGGTGTGCGGTGCTCGACGATCAGCAGCCAGCGGCCGTCGGCGAGCTGCTGTTCGATCACCTTGCCGTCGGCGCTCTGGTGCTGCGCCACGCGCTGCCTGACCCAGGCGTCCACCTGTCCCTCGGCCTCGGCATATTGGCCGCGCTCGGCGCCGCCGCGGACGATCTGTTCGAAGGTGTTGCCCGGCACGATGAGGTCGCGACTGCTCTGGTAAAAGCCCAGGTAGGCCTCGTTGCAATGCACCAGCCGGTCATCCCGGTCGTAAATGGTAAAGCCCTGGGCGATGCTGCTGACCGACTCGCGCAGCAGATTGGCAGACTCTTCGGCCTGCTGCTGGGCGGCCAGACGCTTGAGACTCTCGCCGCGCACCAGCTCGTTGCTGTCCGCCAGCTGCTGCGCCAGAAGGTTGAAGGCGCGTGCCGTTTCCGCCAGTTCGTCCGTGCCCTGCACCGGCACCCGATGCGCGAAATCACCGGCGGCAAACAGGTAGCTGGCCTTGCGCAGGGCCACCAGCTGACGGGCCAGGTAGCTGCCCAGCAGCCAGGAGAAAACAGCCACCAGCAGCATCTCGAGGCCGGCAATGCCTGCCGCCCAGCGCCGGGCGGAAGCGAGCAGAAGATTCAGGGGGTCGAGCGAGATTCCCAGCCGCACTTCGCCGTGGCGGATGCCGCCCGCCGTCACCGCCACCGACCAGTCGAAGATGTCATCGGCAACCAGGTCGATGCCGCTGTCCGGGCGGAAGCTGCGCGCCAGCAGTCGCGCCTCGCCCTTCTGCGCCAGCACGGTGCCGCCGGCATCGAGGATGCGCACATAGGCGATCTGCCCCGAGGCCATGGCTTCGGCGACCAGGCCGTCGAGCGTCGCCAGGTCCTGCGAGATCACGGCATCCTTGGCGGCGACGGCGAGCAGCTGGCCGCCGAGTTTCACGCGGCGGGTCAGTTCGGCCTCGTTCGATTCGCGCAGGATCGACAGCACGCTGTAGACCAGGATGGCCAGCAGCACCATTTCGATCAGCGCCACGCCAAGGATGGTTTTGGTGCGAAAACGCATGATCTAGAGGGCCACTGACACCGCGTTGTTTTTCATTGCCGGCCGTAGCGTTCGAGCAGCTTGATGTCGAGCGCCCGGATGTCGTTCCATTCCTTGTCCTGGGCGGCCGCGATGCCCTTGAATGCCAGCGGCGCCAGCAGCCTCTGGCCGGTCTCGTCGGCCGCCAGCGAGGCCATGGCGGCCATTACCCTGGCCAGGATTTCCGGTGCGACGCGGGGGTGGGCGGCAAAGGCATGCGGCGTATAGGCCGGGGTTTCGGCCAGCACGCGCAGGACGGAGCGCACCTCCGCCGGTGCCGCCTCGAAGGTGCGCTGGATGCCGCCGCCGGCTTCCTGCAGACCCGCGGCCACGGAGCGGTACACGGAATCGTGGGAGGCGACGAACTTGGCTTCGATCGGTATCTTCAGGCGACCGAATTCGGCCTGCGGCAATATGCTCGCGGCAAAGGCGGCGGGGGCCGGAAAGACCACGGTCTTGCCCGCCAGATCGGCCGGTTTGCGGTAGGGGCTGTCCTTTTTCACCACCAGAATGCCCTTGATCTTGCGCTCCTGCTCCTTGGCAAAGGCGCGGTAGCCGGCGGCGGTGTGGAACACCACGTAATGATAGGGATTCATGTAGGCCAGGTCGTAGTCGCCCTTGCCCAGCCGCTCTTCGAATCCGGGAATGCTGGGCGCGGTGCGAAACACCAGGGCAACGCCGGAGCGCCGGCTGATTTCGGCCAGCAGCGGCCCCCAGTCCTCGGCCAGGCGGCCGGCGGCCTGTTGCGGCACGATGCCGAATTCCAGCGGCTTTTGCACCGGCTCCTGGGCAACTGCGGGAAGGCCGAGACAAAGCCCGCCCAATAGTCCGGCGCAAAGCAGCCGGAGCCATGCCCTTGCCTTCATGGCCTGCCCTCCTGCAGCGGCAGCAGCGGCAGCGGCGTGACGCCGGCATCGTAAATGGCATAGGTGTTGCCGCCGGCGGCCTTGGCCTGGTACATCGCCGCATCGGCGCATTTCATCAGCACCACTTCGTCGTCGCCGTGGTTTGGAAACTCGGCACAGCCGAAGCTGCCGCCGATGACGAACTGGCGCCCTTCGACCTGCATCGGCTGGCACAGCGCATCGATTGCCTTGCGACAGAAGCTGCCGCTGTCGGTCTCGCCGACCAGCCCGGGCGCAAGGATGAGGAACTCGTCGCCGCCCAGCCGTGCCACCGTGTCGCACTCGCGCACCGTGCCGGCCAGGCGCCGGGCGACTTCCTGCAGCACGCGGTCGCCGACGGCGTGGCCGAAGCTGTCGTTGATCGGCTTGAACTTGTCGATGTCGACGAAGATCAGGGTGAACTGCACGCCGGTGCGCCGCGACTGCGACAGCATCTGCCCCAGGCGATCCTGAAACAGCAGGCGGTTGGGCAGGCCGGTGAGCGAGTCGTGATGGGCCAGATAGGACAGGCGCTTTTCCGCCAGCAACAGCCGCGACAGGTCGGAAAATACCGCAATGTAGCTGAGGACCTGACCGTCGCCGTCGCGGGCAGCGCTCACCGTCAGCCACTGCGGATAGATTTCACCGTTCTTCTTGCGGTTGAATATCTCGCCCTGCCAGCCGCCCTTGTCGTGCAGGGACTTCCAGAAGCCGGCATAGAAGGCGGCATCCTGCATGCCGGAACTGAGAATGCCGGGACTGCGGCCGACCACCTCTTCCGCGCTGTAGCCGGTGATGCGGGTGAAGGCGGGGTTCACGGCGAGAATTCCGCCGTCGACGCCGGTGATCATGACACCCTCGTCGGCATGCTTGAACACCACCGAGGAGATCTGGGTTTCGAATTCGGCTTCGCGCAGACGGGTGACGTCGCGCAAAATCCAGTGCAGGTAGCGTATGTCGCCGTCCTTGCGCACCGCCAGCGCCTGGGCCGAGACGATGAGCGGCGCGGCGTCGGCGGTTTTCTGCTGCAGATGCAGTTCGGTGCCTTGATCCGGCGCCTTGCCGCCCGTTGCGGCGCTCGCCAACAGTTTGTCACAGCTGGCGCGGTGGGAAGGCTGCACCCAGTCGCGCAGATTGCCGCCGGTGCGCGAAGCGGCGCCTTCCTGCAGCCCGGCCAGCCAGCTTTCCTCGGCAAAGTCCTGCAGCGGGCTGCCCGCCAGCAGGTTCGCCGGAGCCAGCGCCTCGCCCGCCGGATTGCACTGCAGGATGAGGCCCGCCGGGTCGGTGAGGACGTGGATGTCGCGCGAACTGCGCATCAGCTCATCCAGTTCTTCGCGACTCTCCATCAGCCGGTCGCAGGATTCGCGCACCGTCTCGTAGTGGGCTTCGAGCGCACCGTTGCGTTCGATCATCTGCTGCAGGTCTTCGGCGTAGCGGTAGAGCTGGTCGTGCAGGGCGGCGGCGCGGTCGCTGCCGGCCAGGCGCACGCTCTGGCCGCCGGCCGGCCGGGACTTGTCGAGAGCATCTGGTTTGCGATTCATGACAACCTCAGGTGGAAAGGGTTTCCTTGATCGCGGCAACGAGTTGCAGCGGGCTGAATGGCTTGATGAAGTAGGCATCGGCGCCGCGCTGCACGCCATCTTCATAGTCGTGCGACTGGCCGCGGGCGGTGACCATGATGACCTTGGTGTGCTTGAGCTGGACGTCGCCCTTGATGGCGTCGAGCACCTGCAGGCCATCGAGTTCGCCCGGCATCATGACGTCGAGCACGACCAGATCGGGTTTCTGCCGGCGGGCGATTTCGAGGCCGGTCTTGCCGTCCTCGGCCTCGAACACCTCGAAAGCCTTGCCGAGGGTAATGCGGATCAGGCGACGGATGTCGGAATGGTCGTCAACGATGAGGATCTTGGTCATGGCGGGTTCACCTTGGAGGGTTTGTGGTTAGCGACTCCACCGGCCATGATTTCGGCCAGGTCGCGGGCATACTGCATGGCTTGCTGGGTAATGCGGCATTCGGCGCAGGAAATGCGGCTGCGATCCCCCGCCGGTACGCCGGTCGGCAGGGTCAGGATGATCGAATCGATCGCCCCGGCCACACCCTCAGGCGCTGTTTCCTTGCTGATGGATCCGAGCTTCAACTGCCCGCCGTGCAGTTCGATGATGCGACGGCAGGTTTCGCCACGCAGGGCATCCGCCGGCTGCACGCCGGCCTCGGCCGCGGGCAGCGCGCGCCATCCCGCGGCATCGGTGGTGGCGCGGGCGTTGAGAACCAGGAAATCGCCGATCTGGCGCAGGTCGATGGCGACGCGGCCATGCCCCGGACAGTCGCGCGCTAGCCGCGCCAGCAGGGTGTGCAAGGCCCGCTGCAGCCACCTGCGGTTGCCATACACCGGCGCCGGCGCCTCGCCGCTTTCGCTGAGGCTGTAATGGATCTCGCTGGCGCCGCTGCTCTGCGGCAATTCGGGAAGCACGGCGCGGACGATGTCGACGAGCGCCAGGCGCTCGTCGCCGAATACTTCGTCAAGCTGATCGAGTTCGGCCAGGTCGCCGACTTCGGCGAGCAGCGCTTCGAGCCGCTCGGCGTGACGCATGAGATCGGGATTGAGCGCGATGGGATCGCGGCATTCGTGCAGCAGCGCGTTGAACCGGGACATCTCGCCGCGCACCTCGCCGCCGAGCAGGGCCAGAAAACCCGAGCGGCGTGAATCGCGCTGCCGGGGGCGGACCACGGGCGGCGCCTGAATCAGCAGGGCATAGCCGTTGTTGCCGTTCTTCAGCAGCTGGATATTCGCCGCGGGCGTGTCCTCGCCGTCGGCGTCGATATCGACCGCCACCGGCAATTGCACCGCGCCGGCTTTTTCCTGCGCAGCATGGCGCGCCCATTGCGGCGTCAGCTGGATGCAGCGGCGCAGCCAGGGCTGGGCGGCGGCATTGGCCTCGCGCGGCTGTCCGCTGCGGTCGAGCAGAATGATGCCGTCCGACAGCTGCTTGATGCTCGCCGTGGACAGGATAAGGTTCATGCCGGCACCTTGGACTCGAGCACCACCCGTTCGGCGATGGCCAGCAGGCGGGCGAAGGGCACCGGCTTGGGCAGCACGGGGATGCCGGGGGGCAGGCCGCCGCGACGGGCGATTTCCTCCGGGTCGAGGCCGCTGACGACGACGATGGAGGTGGCGGACAGTTCCGGCGCGCTGGTGATGGCCTGCAGCATACGGAACCCGTCCATGCCGGGCATGTTCAAGTCGGCAATCAGCAGGTCGGGTTTTACGTTGCCCATGCGGATCAGGGCTTCATAACCGTCGCCGGTACTGCTCAGCGTGGGCCGCATCGGCCAGCTGCGCAGCTTGACCTCGTAGAGCCGGCGCAAGGCAGGGTCGTCTTCGACCACCAGAACGTTGAAAGGCGGCGGCGGCACATTGCGGCCCGGATCGTCGGCACGCCGTTGCTGCGGTTCTTCCGTGCCCAGCCCGCGCACGGCAGGATTGGCCAGCAGGCGTTCGATCGACTGCCGGGTAATGCGGCGATGCCCGCCACCGGTTTTCCAGGCCTCGAGCAGGCCGCTTTCGGCCCACAACTGCGCAGTGCGCAGAGACACGCCAAGCAGTTCGGACGCCTCGCGCGTGGTACAAAAAGTTTTCGGTACGTGGTTGTTACGAGCCATGATCACTATCTTGAGAGTGGATTTGACGCCAGGAAGATCGACCGGTAAGCTGCTACAACGGTTTCAAGGTAGCACATATTATCACATTACGCCACTTATTTTCATTGGCGCATTCTTGCCATATCAAGCATATCTGCCATTTTCCGCCGCCCGGGGCGCTGCTGTTGCCGGGTCCCGGCGCAGACGCAGAGGCCGGATCCCGGTTGGCGCTGAGCGACGGGTTGATTGCCGCAAAGGGCCATGGTTTTTTTGGCGTCAGCGGGCTTCGGGGTAATGCGGGGTTTCTTGTTCGTTGCGGCCGCGCTCGCGGTTGCCGCTTTGCTGACCGGTTCCCTGCTATTTCCCTGACGGACTAAATACGGGCACTTGAAAGCGCGCAAGGTCACCGAGATTCCGGATGACCATACTCCAAGTCGGGGCAATCGCCGGCCTGGTCACGGCGTCGGGCGCCGGCAACAAGGGAGCCCGGTCAAGCCGCGCCGACATATGAACCGTGGATTTCATTGTTTGGTGTATGCTGTTGGCAACTGTTCCACAAACACTCTTGTCATGGTCGAAAACTATTGCACTACCCGTGAAGCGGCAAAACAGCTGGGAATATCCGTGCGCACTGCGCAACAGTGGCTGGAAAGAGGGCTGCTGGAAGGCTGGAAGACTGCCGGCGGGCACCGCCGCATCACCCGCAACTCGGTACTGCGGGCCATGAAGGAAGTCCGCGAAGAAGACCGCAAGCATCGCGAGGCCGACTCGCTGAAAGTGCTGGTCATCGAAGACGATGCGGCCCTGCTGAAGCTTTACCGCACCCAGATGTCATTCTGGCCGTTTGACGTCACGGTGTATTCGGCGCCGAACGGCTACGAGGGTTTGCTGATGGTGGGCGAAGTGGCGCCGCTGCTCTTGCTCTGCGACCTGCGCCTGCCCGGAGTCAGCGGTTTCCAGATCGTGCGTTCGCTGTGCAACATCGAACGTTACAGCGAGATGGCGATCGTGGTGGTGAGCGGCTTGCCGGCGGAAGAAATCGATGCCCACGGCGGCGTGCCGCCGCGCGTCGAGGTGATGAGCAAGCCCATCGACTTCGCCCGGCTCGAGGCAATCGCCTGCAATCTCGCCGCCCGGGAGCAGGCCGCTTAGCCCCCTGCCGCCCGGCAACGGGCAATACACGGCAAGACACGGGGCGCAACGCGCCGGCGGCACGACGCTGCGTATAATTCGCGGCCAACCGGCAACGTGCATTCAATGAAGTCCCTGCTGTCCCTCCCCGCCCTGCCCAAACCGGGCCAACGCCTCGATCTGCCCCCTCTCGCCGCATCCGCCGATGCGCTGGCGCTGGCGCAGCTCGCCCGGCCCGGCAGCCTGCTCGCCGTGGTGACGGCGAGCCCGCTCGAAGCGCAGCGCCTGGCGGAAGAAATCGCCTGGTTCGCGCCGGATCTGCGCGTGCATCTGCTGCCGGACTGGGAGACCCTGCCCTACGACGGCTTCTCGCCGCACCAGGACCTGATCTCGGAACGCCTGGCGACGCTCTACGCGGTCTCGCGCAACGAGTGCGAGGTGCTGATTGCCGCCGCTTCGACGGCGATCACGCGGCTGGCGCCACCCGCCTTCCTCGCCGGCCACACCTTCTTCATGAAGAAGGGCGAGCGGCTCGATATCGGCCAACTGCGCGCACAGCTGACGCTGGCCGGCTACCAGCACGTCACCCAGGTGGTCGCCGCCGGCGAATACAGCGTGCGCGGCGGACTGGTCGACCTGTTCCCGATGGGCACCGCCCTGCCCTATCGCATCGAACTGTTCGACGACGAGGTGGAGACCCTGCGCAGCTTCGATGTCGATTCGCAGCGGACCTTGTATCCCGTGCCGGAGATCCGCCTCCTGCCGGCGCGCGAGTTCCCCGCCGGCGAGGCCGGCCGCACCATGTTCCGCCAGCGCTTCCGCGATGCCTTCGAGGGCGATGCCTCGCGCGTCAGCCTCTACAAGGACGTCTCGAACGGCATCCTGCCGGCCGGCATCGAGTACTACCTGCCGCTGTTCTTCGACAGCACGGCGACGCTGTTCGACTACCTGCCGCAACACGCCACGCTGCTGCTGCACGGCGACGTCGCCGGCGCCATCGCCGAGTTCTGGAGCGATACCCAAAGCCGCTACAAGATGCTCGGCGGCGACCGCTCGCGCCCGGTGCTGCCGCCGGCCGAGCTGTTCCTGCGCGACGAGGAATTCTTCGTCGCCGCCAGACTGAGGCCGCAACTCAACCTGCGGCCTCAGGCCGGTACGGCCGGCGCCCTGGCAAGCCTGCCGGCGCTGGCGGTCGACCGCAAGGCGGACGATCCCCTGGCCGCCCTGCGCGCCTTTCTCGCCGGCCATGGCGGCCGCGTGCTGCTGCTGGCCGAATCGCCGGGACGGCGCCAGACGCTGGCCGACTATCTCGCCGAGTACGGCCTCGCGCCCGCGCCCTGCGCCGATTTCGCCGGCTTCTGCGCCGGCAATGACAACTTCATGCTGGGCGTCGGACCGCTCTCCGGCGGCTTCCTGCTGGACGACCCGCAGGAAGCCCCTTTGGCGGGCCGGATCGCGGTCGTCACCGAGAACGAGCTCTATGCCGCCACGGCACGACCGCGCGGACGCCGCTCCGATGCCCGCCGCGCCAACCTCGAAGGCTGGCTGCGCGACCTGTCCGAACTCAGGGTGGGCGACCCCGTGGTGCATGAAAACCACGGCATCGGCCGCTACCTGGGCCTGCTGCACATGGACTTCGGCGAGGGCGACACCGAGTTCCTCCATCTCGAATATGCCAACGGCGCCAAGCTCTACGTGCCGGTGGCGCAGTTGCAGGTCATCTCGCGCTACAGCGGCGCCGACCCGGAATCGATCCAGTTGCACACCCTGGGTTCCGGCCAGTGGGAAAAGGCGCGCAAGAAGGCCGCCGGGCAGGTGCACGACACCGCCGCCGAACTGCTGCACCTGTATGCCCAGCGGGCCCTGCGCGTCGGCCACCAGTTCAAGTTCAAACAGCACGACCTGGAAGCCTTTGCCGACGGCTTCGGCTTCGAGGAAACGCCCGACCAGCAGACGGCGATCAATGCCGTGATCGAGGACATGACTTCGGGCAAGCCGATGGATCGCCTGGTCTGCGGCGACGTCGGCTTCGGCAAGACCGAAGTCGCCATGCGCGCCGCCTTTGTCGCCGTCGCCGACGGCAAGCAGGTCGCCATCCTCTGTCCGACCACGCTGCTGGCCGAACAGCACTACCAGAACTTTTCCGACCGCTTCGCCAGCTGGCCGGTAAAGATCGCCGAAATCTCGCGCTTCAAGTCGGCCAAGGAACAGGATGAGGCGGTGGAACTGCTGGGCCAGGGCAGGATCGACATCCTCATCGGCACCCATCGCCTGCTGCAGAAGGATGTCCGGTTCGAGCGCCTCGG
>CAINHS010000117.1 GCA_903848955.1 uncultured beta proteobacterium | reverse complement strand
TCGCCACGAACTCTGCCGAATCCTTGTAGCACCGCATGTTCACCGAGTTGCCAACGAAGGCAAGCTGGTTGTTGATGATGTCGCCCTTCTTCTCAAAGCGATCACGCAAGGCGACGTGTGCTGCCTCTGTCTTGGCCAGCAGGCGCTCGCCGATGACTTCATCCGTATTGGAACTGGCCAGCGACAGTCGCGTGTGGAAGCGCCCCTGAATCTTGGAGAAGTCCTGCGATTTGGCCTTGTTGGCTTCGCCGATGGCGGCGTCGATGTCTTCCTGACTGGTGACGATGACCCAAGCACGACCTTGGCTGAGCGTGCCAAGTTGCTCAGTGATGGTTTGCAGCGTCAGCATTAGTTGGGTGTTGTCGCCGATGAACTGACCGACTTCGTCGACGAGGAAGATGATGCGGTGGCCAGCGGGCTTGGTGTCGAGGTAGTCGCGGATCAGTTTGGCAAGACCTTCGATATTGATCTTGTAGGTGTCGCGTGCATTGTCGAACCAGGCGGCAGCGGATTCATCGCTTTGCTTGAGTGCCTTGGCGAGTGCATGCACGACATCATCGCGGTGGAAATCGACGGCATCCCGCTCGGCTTACGTTCCTCAAGCAAGGCGATCACCACATCAAACAGATTGACATCCGCAGCCCGGATCGCCGGCTGGTGCTTGCCGAGCGCTGGCATCACGACATCGTGAAGGAAGGCGCGCATGGCCATTTCTTCCTCGGGCGGATAGTCAAAAATCCAGAAGCCGATTTCATTACCCAGGCCCTGGCTATTGAGGAGGTCGGGCGAAGTGAGCTTCGGCAGGATCCGGTTCAGCCGCTCATTGAAGGTGAGGCTCATTGCGTCATATCCATGGTGGAAAGCACTACGAGTTCGTCGTTCTGCTTGAGGAAGCGAACGACGTCAGGATGCAGATGGGGCGGCGTGAGGCGCACGGTCTTGGTCGAGTCTAGGTACTTGGCTTCGGCGAGAACGCGCAGTACGACCTGAAGCATCTTGGCCTTGGTCGTATCGCTGAAGTTGGCAACATCGGGGTCGCGTTGAGCGCATTCGGCCAGAAAGGTCTCCCAGTCTTTGCTCGGTGACAGATGCTGCTCAAGGCGGCGCAGATGCCCGGCATAGACATCGCGCATGAAGTCGGCAAGCATGCGGCTGTGCTTGATGCAGGCAGCCATGAGCATTTGCGTTGTGACTTCCTGCGCACCATCGACGATCAGCGACCAGGCTGCGTCGTTGAGCGTGTCGAGGCGGTTGCGGATCAGGCGGGCCTGACGACGGGCAGTTGCCGGAGATTTCTTTTGCAGGACGTTGTCGAGTTTGAGCGACTCGAACCACTGCTCCTTGGTTGGGTGCGTGAGGAGCAGTCTGGCGATCCGGCGGCTTTCCGGAATCATCAGCGAACCGGCAGAAATTTCGGCGTTGTAGAGGGCCATCAGGAAAGGGCCTTTTCCGTGAAGCCAGGGGCCAGAACAGCACTTTCGACACCGTCGAGCACTTGTGGATTGCGCAACCAAAGGTGGTGCCGACTGGAGTCAAGGGAGTGCTTGGGCGAGCAATCCACACTCCATCGGCCAAGTGCGTACCCCGCCACCGCAGCGCGTGTAAGTACCCTCAATACGCCGCGTGACATGCCGTAATCCGCCTCAATCGCCTTGGGATGTGAAAGCTTCGGATGCGGAACAAGCTCCAACTCGATCTGGTGATTCCACTGTTCGTCTTCAGCCAAAGCTTCCTCTTTGGCTATTGGGGTCGTCGCCGCTTTCGCTTTGGAAATTCGGTTGATGACGAAGTCGCCGAACCGTGAATTCTTGCGATCAAACGCCCGCACGTGCCACCGCAATCCATTATCTATGAGGGCCAACGGCACGATGTCCCGGACAGACGCGCCAGACGAAAGCGACTGGTAACTGATGTGAAGCACAAGGCCACGATGAATTGCCCGTGCAACGGTTCCAAGCGTTTCAATCGGTGGCGGCGAAAGCAAATCGGCACCGGCGGATGGAATTTGGCGTCCGATGCTCAGTGCAAGACCATCGCCATACCCTTGGCGTAGCCATGCCAGCGCGCGTTCGACCACAAAAGGGGAAATCGGGCTGAAGCGATCACCAATGGTGTAGAGCTTCGCGCTTGAGTCATAGACCAGATTGCTCGGGGCCAATCCCCGGTAACACGTCAAATCACGCGTTGCCGCCGCAGGAGCTATCCCGAAGCGGGATTCCAAATCAGCTCGCCGAAGTTCCCCGCTGAAGAAAACCTTGTAATCGATGTACGCAAGACGCTCACGCTGGATCTGCGAGAGCACTAAAGAATCCGCGCGGGCAATCGCGGACTTCATGTGCTGGAATTGGGAAGGAACGCCATATGAGGATAATACGCCACATATGGCATATGCGGATCATTTTGATTAGGGTTAGTCGGCGATGATTTCCGGAGTGCGATCTGTTGGTGCCACTTGGGGTTTTAGCGAAGAGCGCAGACTTGTACGTCAGCTTTAAGGCGTGAAGCCGACGCTCAATGAGCAGGATGCTGACTGACTGCATAGGGCACGGAGCAGTCTGCCGCTGCTTCCACCCGTGACTTGCTCGGCGTCTTGCCAGCGCCGACTCTTGCAGCAAAACGGGAGCCGCGGCTCCCGTTTTTTTTAGGCCGACGCCTTGTTGGCGCGCTTGCGTTCGATTTCCGTGAGGAAGCGCTTGCGCAGACGGATCGACTTGGGCGTGATTTCCACCAGTTCGTCGTCGGCGATGAATTCGACGGCGGATTCGAGCGTCATCAGTATCGGCGGCACCAGGCGCACGGCTTCGTCGGTGCCCGAGGAGCGCACGTTGGTGAGCTGCTTGCCCTTGATCGGGTTCACCACCAGGTCGTTGTCGCGGCTGTGAATGCCGATGATGATGCCTTCATAGAGCGGGTCGCCGTGGCTGACGAACATGCGACCGCGATCCTGCAGCTTCCATAGCGCATAGGCGACGGCGGTGCCGTTGTCCTGCGAAATCAGCACACCGTTGCGGCGCTCCGCCATGATGCCGGCCATGGGGCCGTAGTCATCAAAAATATGGCTGGCCATGCCGGTACCGCGTGTCGAGGTCAGGAATTCGCCCTGAAAGCCGATCAGGCCGCGGGCCGGGATGCGGTACTCAAGCCGGACCCGTCCTTTGCTGTCCGACTCCATGTTCAGCAGTTCGCCGCGCCGGCGGCCGAGTTCTTCCATGACGCCGCCCTGGTGCTCGTTTTCGATGTCGACCGTGAGCAGTTCGTAGGGCTCGCACTTTTCGCCGTTGATTTCCTTGAACAGCACCCGCGGGCGGGATACCGCCAGTTCGTAACCTTCGCGGCGCATGGTTTCGAGCAGGATGGTGAGGTGCAGTTCGCCGCGGCCGGAGACCAGGAATACGTCGGCATCCTCGGTCTCTTCGACGCGCAAGGCCACATTGGCCAGAAGTTCCTTCTGCAGGCGTTCGCGGATCTGCCGGCTGGTGACGTATTTCCCTTCCTTGCCGGCCAGCGGCGAGGTATTGACCTGGAAGTTCATGGTCAGGGTCGGTTCGTCCACCACCAGCGGCGGCATGCCGGCAGGAGCTGCCGGGTCGCAGATGGTGACGCCGATGCCGACCTGTTCAATGCCGGTGACGAGCACGATGTCGCCGGCTTCGGCCTCGGTCGCCTGTTCGCGCTCGAGACCGGTGAACATCATGATCTGGGCGATTTTCGACTTGCCCTTGGCCTCGTCGCCATACATCACGGCGACTTCCTGACCGGCCTTCATGCGTCCCTGCTTGATGCGGCCGATGCCGATGCGGCCGACATAGCTGTTGTAGTCGATGGAACAGATCTGCAGTTGCAGTGGCAGATCGACGTTCACATCGGGCTGTGGCGTGTGTTTGATGATGGCCTCGTAGAGCGGGCGCATGTCGGTACCGGGCTTGGTTGCGTCGAGCATGGCGAAGCCGTTCAGCGCCGAGGCGAATACCACCGGGAAATCGAGTTGCTCTTCGGTCGCCCCGAGTTTGTCGAAGAGATCGAAGGTATGGCTGATCACCCAGTCGGGCCGGGCGCCTGGGCGGTCGATCTTGTTGACCACAACGATCGGCTTGAGGCCCAAGGCGAGGGCCTTGCGCGTGACAAAGCGGGTTTGCGGCATGGGGCCTTCGACCGCGTCTACCAGCAGCAGCACGCCATCCACCATGGACAGTACGCGTTCCACCTCACCGCCGAAGTCGGCGTGGCCCGGGGTGTCTACAATGTTGATGTGTGTGCCTTCGTAGTCGATGGCGCAGTTCTTCGAAAGAATGGTAATCCCGCGCTCTTTTTCGAGATCGTTGGAGTCCATCACCCGCTCGGTAACAGCCTGATGGGCGGCGAAGGTGCCGGACTGGCGGAGCAACTGGTCGACGAGGGTGGTCTTGCCGTGGTCAACGTGGGCGATAATGGCGATGTTTCTGAGGGCGCGGGACATAGGGGCGGTTGGCGTTGTTGCAGTGCAGGGGAACCCGAAATTATATCACGCCTCGCTTGCGGTTCCGATTGAATTGTCAGGGGATTTTCATGCTCGGTATCATAGGCGGCAGCGGCTTGACGCAGTTGGCAAACCTGGATGTAGCGCACCGTGAAGTGGTGCGTACGCCTTATGGCGAGCCTTCGGGTCCGCTAAGCTTCGGCCGCATAGGCGCTCAGGATGTGGTTTTCGTCGCGCGCCACGGCTACGGACATACCATTCCGCCGCATCTGGTCAATTACCGCGCCAACATTCACGCACTGGAATCCTCAGGCGTGACGCGGATCATTTCGGTGGCCTCGGTGGGCGGCATTCGCAGCGATCTCGGTCCCGGGGTACTGGTGGTTCCGCATCAGATCATCGACTACACCTGGGGGCGCGAGATGACATTCCAGTCGGGCGGCGACGGCCCCGTGGTCCATGTGGATTTCACGGAACCCTATGATGCGGCGGTGCGCACGCTGCTGCTCGATGCTTGCCGCCGCATCGGCGAAGACGTCACAGACGGCGCGGTGTATGCCGCCACGCAGGGGCCGCGACTTGAGACTGCCGCCGAAATCGACCGCTTGCAGCGCGACGGCGCCGACCTGGTGGGCATGACCGGCATGCCGGAGGCCGCGCTGGCGCGCGAACTGGGGCTGCCTTATGCCGCGCTTTGCCTGGTTGCCAACTGGGCCGCCGGGCGCGCCGACTCCGCCCACGGCATCAGCTTCGACGACCTGGAAGCGGTGCTGCATCCGGCCATGGCCCGCGTCCGCCGCATCATCGAGGGTGTATGCGGCGAGTGATACGGGCATGATCCGGGAAGTGCTGCGCATGGGTGATCCGCGTCTGCTGCGCGTGGCGCAGCCGGTGACGGCGTTCGCCACGCCGCAACTGTCGGCCCTGCTGCAGGACATGCGCGACACCATGGCGCAATTCGACGGCGTCGGCCTTGCCGCGCCGCAGATCGGTGTCGATCTGCGCGTGGTGATTTTCGGCGGCATGTCGAATCCGCGCTACCCGGATGCGCCGCCGCTAGCCGATACGGTGCTGATCAATCCCGAACTCGAGCCGCTTTCCGCTGAGGAAGAAGATGGTTGGGAAGGTTGCCTCTCGGTACCCGGCTTGCGCGGCTGGGTGCCGCGCTGGACACGCCTGCGCTACGCCGGCTTCGATGAGTCCGGTCAGCGTTTCGAGCGCAGCGTGGATGGCTTCCACGCGCGGGTGGTGCAGCACGAGTGCGACCATCTGGACGGGCTTCTGTACCCGATGCGGGTGCGCGACTTCAGGCGTTTCGGCTTCATCGACGAGTTATTCGGCGCTCAAGCCGCGGCCGAGTAAGCGCTTTCAACGGGTGGCTGCGTAGCGGCTTACGTGGCCTTGGCGAGTTTGGCCTTGAGTCTTTGCGCCGTCTTCTCGATGCCGACAATGAAGCGGTTGTGCTTGCCCCGCGCAATTTCTTCAACCGCATCGCGTGCCGTGAAGTCAAAGACGACGGCGCCGCCATTGACCGCGGTCAGCGTGACGGTGATCTCGACCCACATGCCCATCAGGGTGGCGCCGACGTGGTCAAGCTCGACGCGGGTGCCGACCGAGTCCTTTCCCGCTTCGATGTGTTCCAGCAGCAGATCGCGGCATGCCATTTCGATATCGTAGAGCAGCTTCGGGGTTGCATAAACCCGGCAGTCGTCGCCCATGAAGCTGATGGTGCGGTCGCGATCGATGTCAATGCGGCGCGTGGCCGAGAGGCCGGTTTTCAGTGTTTCGCTCATTGTCTGTCCTCGGTGGATGTGGTGTTGCAAGACGCTTTCAAACGAATCCGCTGCTGTTCCATTCAGTGGCGGCCTCTGATGCAGTCGGCATAGAGGCGCGCTTCGATGTAGCGCACCAGCGCCCGCGTGCCGCGGGCACAGTTGCGGAAGATGCAGACGCCCTGGTCCATCAGTCCGGCCGCCATGGCGTCGTAGAGTTGCCCGCCGTCGACAATGCCGATGACCGGCTTCCGGTTGCGATCGACCAGCGGCGGCATGAGATGGACCGTGCTCTTCGGGTCGGAAATATCGAAGCCGGGCCGCAACTTGCTCTCCTGCAGAGCCCGCACCGCGGGGGCGGTCGGATCGAGACCGACGACCACGGCGTCGATGTCCGGGTCCCGCAGAAAAGCCTCGACGATCTGCAGGTGGGCCTCATCATCGGCTCCGGGGTTGATGTCCAGCGGATTGCGGACTTCGACGAGGGCATTGAGCTTCTTGGCGAGCAGAATCTCCTCCAGATGCTTTACCGTGTCCGGCGCGAGGCTGCCCATTTCCATGTTGAAGGTGTCCGACTCGATGAAATCCGCCATGCCCACCGCCTCGAAACCGGCACCGCTGATGGCGCCCAGGCGTGCGCCGGTTATTGTCTTCTTGTGCAGGGCGCCGGCGATGTAGAACAGGTCGTCGAAACTGTTGAAGTCTTCGGCGACGATGGCGCCGGCCTGACGCACCACCGAGTCGAACAGCACCGGGCCGCCGGCAATCGATGCAGTGTGTCCCATCACGCCGCCCATGCCGGAAGCCGTCTTGCCCGACTTGTAAACAACCACCTGCTTGCCGTTGGTCACGGCCTTGCGCACGGCCTTGGCAAAACTGAGTCCATCAAGGTCCTTGAAGCCCTCGATGTAGATGCCGATGGTTTCGATATCCGTTCGCTCAGCAAAGTAGTTGAGCATGTCGCCGTGCGTCAGATCAGTCTGGTTGCCCAGCGCCAGCATGTAGCGCGGATCCAGCCATGGGTTCTGGCTGATGCGGGTGATCATGAAGGCGCCGCTCTGGCTCAGCATGACGGAGTTTCTCTCCGGTTTCTTCTGCGGTTTCGGCAGGCGCTCGAGCGGGATGAACCAGGAGTCGTAGGAGCCGGGATGGGAAACCACGCCAAGGCAGTTTGCGCCAAGAAAAATCGGACCACCGCCGGGTTTGGCGTGGGCGGCGTTGATGCGGCTTTCCAGCGCGGCGGCCGGCTCCCGGCTGGCTTTGGTTTCGCCGAGGCTGCCGGGAATCAGCATCACCGATTCGACGGCGTCGGTCTCGATGATTTCATCGACCAGATCGTAGACGGCGCTGGCGGCCACGGCGACAATCAGCAGATCCAGTTTGCGCCCCAGCATCTTCAGGCTTTCGACGCACTTGACGCCGTCTATCTCCGTTTCGCCGGGGCGGATGATGGTCAGTCGTTCCTTGCTGTAGCCGCTGCCCATCAGGTTGCGCAGAATGATCCGGCCGAAATTCATGTTGCTGGAGGAGACGCCGATAATGCCGATCGAGGCTGGATGGATAAGCTTGTCAATCTTGTGAATCGGACGGGGCAGGCGCTGCGCGGGCGCTGCTCCGAATTCACATTGGGCGGCCTGGACGCTTAGCCGTTCGCCCAAGGAGGCAGGATTCAGTTCCAGGCTGCGCAGCGCGAATTGCGCCTGCGTGTCGCCATGCGACTGGCAGTTGGCCAGCGCCAGCAGTCGTTCGAAACATGTTCTGAGTTGTTTGTCTGCCAGGAGCACACCGTCGCGTCCGGCGATGGCGGCCAACTTCTGATAGGACAGCGTGCGCTTGAACAGGCCGAGGAAATCGTCGGCATCAGTCAGTCCGGTCGCCGCATAGACTGAGGCGCGGTCCTTTCGGAAATTGCTTTCGGCGAGACCGGCATCCAGCCCGCCAAGTCCGGCGCTGATGACCATGCCGAATTCGCGGGTTCTGTTGAGACTGATGCGCAACTCTACTGCGGGTGGCATCCTTTGCGGCGAAGCTGCCGGCCGCAATTCCACGCCGAGGCCGCCCAGCAGCGTGCCCAGTTCCGTCTGGTTCAGCGTGTCGCGCCCGGCGGCGGCGGCCTGCATGAACAAGGCCGTCGCTGCTGCGTCAGGCGCAGTGTCATGGGTCATGGGTTGTGACGGATTCTGCATGGTATCGACTCCCCCGGTGCCGTGCGATCAAGGCAATGCTCTTTTGAGTGCGACTATAACAGATACAAAATAGTTGAGCATTTTCGTCTGCAATGTATCGCTTGGATCCCTTCAATTCCGCATTGCTCAGACCCCGGCTGGCGTCGCCGGCAGTTCCAGGCCGCCGAAGCGTTCGTAGAAATAGCTGGCCGCGGGGGGCAGCGGGCCGCTTGCGGTCTCGCACACCGAGAGCAGATGTTGCTGCGCCAGCGGGTAGGTCAGGCAGTACAGGTCGCGGCACAGCTGGCGCGCAACGCCGCCGCTCCAGTTGGCGGGAAGAAGCTGGGATGGCAGTTGCGGGTCGTGCAGCAGTGCCCGGCGGAAGTCGTGCATGAGCAGGGTCTGCACCAGAAAACATTGCTCCGGATCGAGGCTGCCGGCGGCACGCATGGAACGCAGCAGCGGACGGAAGAGTTCGATGAAGGCCTCATACTTGGCCGACAGGGCCTCGAGATTCCAGCATTCATGCACCAGTTCCTGCAACGGTTTGCTGGTCAGGGCGCTGATATTGACGGCCTTCATGGCCACTACCTTGTCATGTGCCCCTGTTTCCTGGAGGATGTCGAGCAGCCCGTCGCTGTCGCCGGAGGGGTGGGCAATTATGCCCGATGCCAGCGCTCCGTATCCCGCCCAGGCCAGTTCCTTGCGCAGGGCGTCGCGTTGCGTGCCGGCCAGCGAGGCGGGGATCATGACCAGTTGCCACTCGCCGGTCCAGGTGCCTTGCGACTCGAAATAGATCCGCCGGTAGGCATGTTCAAAGCGGCGCCGGCCGGAGGTGGTCAGGCTGTAATAGCTCTTCCGCCCCAGTTGTTCGGATACCAGCCACTTTTCCTGGGACAGGCGATAGACGCTGGTGCGCACCATGCGTTCGTTGAGGCCGAGCGGCTGCACCAGGCGGATGAAACTGCCGAGCCATACCGTGCCGCCGTGGGGTGCGATGAAGTCGCCGTAGACGGTGATGATCAGCGAGTTGGCACGGGTCGGATGCTGATCCAGAAAGTCCTTGATCCACTGGCTGATGTATCGGCTCTTCACATGTTTCCCATTATTGAGATCGGTGCCACCCGGTTGATTGCCTTGCAGCCCGGTGCGGAACAATTGCGATGCCGGTCATTGTATTGGATGGCGCCGTATTCGGCGTGCAACATAAGGTAACTCTAATGCGATACAAGAGTGTTGCTTTCGCGTTAGTCAAAGTGTATCGTATTGCAAGTAGGGGCAAGTCTAACTCCTTCACCTTCAGGCGAGGCGGCAATGCAATACGGGGCGGATGTGGGCATCGAGGCACATAAGAGCTACGACGCGCGGCGTTGGGTGGGCGGTGTCATGACTTGCGCTGAAGAGACGCTGGCCGAGGAAGTGCCCGTGGCACTGGTCTATAACGGCATCTCTTATGCCGTAATGCTGGCAACGCCCCACGATCTGGAAGACTTCGCCCTCGGTTTCAGCCTGAGCGAGTGCATTGTCGGTCGTGCCGGGGAAATCCACGATCTGGAGATCATCGAGCGCGGCAACGGCATCGAAGTGCACATGCAAACCTCGGCGGAACGGGCGCATGCGCTCAAGCAGCACCGGCGGACGCTCGCCGGACGCACCGGTTGCGGTCTTTGCGGCACGGAAAGTCTCGATCAACTGGCGAGGCGGGCGGCCAGCGTAGAGTCTTCCGCCGTGCTCAACCAGGGCGCGCTACCGCACGCCCTGGCCGCGTTGCAGGACATGCAGCACCTGTTCCATCTCACCGGCGCGGTGCATGCGGCGGCCTGGTGCGACTTCGATGGCGGAATCGATCTGCTGCGGGAGGATGTCGGGCGTCATAACGCGCTCGACAAGTTGATCGGTTCTCTGGCGGCGCAGCGCCGGGCCTTCAACAGCGGTTTTGTGCTGATGACCAGTCGCGCCAGTTATGAAATCGTGCAAAAGGCGGCGGCGGTGGGCATTGCCGTCGTGGCGGCGGTTTCTGCACCCACCGGCATGGCGGTCAGAGTGGCGATCGACTCGGGTGTCACGCTGATCGGTTTTGTCCGGGGCGAGCGGCACTGCGTCTATTCGCATCCTGAGCGCGTTCATTAGTCGCGGGAACATCAGAGGAATATGAGTATGAAGACCGTCAAGCATGTTCCGACCTACTGCTACAACTGCGTGGCCGGTCCTGATTTCATGACCGTCAAGGTGGTGGATGGCGTCGCGACCGAGGTCGAGCCGAATTTCGCGGCGGCCGAAGTGCATCCGGCGCACGGCAAACCCTGCGTCAAGGCGTACGGCCTGATACAGAAGACCTACAACCCGCACCGCATCCTGTCGCCGATGAAGCGGACCAATCCGAAGAAGGGCCGCGATGAGGATCCGGGCTTCGTCGCCATCTCCTGGGACGAGGCGCTGGATACCCTGGCGGCGAAACTCAAAACGACCCGCGCCAAGGGCGTCATCGACGAGAGCGGGGTGCCGCGCCTCGCTGCGTCCTTCGGCCATGGCGGCACGCCCGCCATGTACATGGGTACTTTCCCGGCCTTTCTCTCGGCCTGGGGGCCGATCGACTACAGTTTCGGCTCGGGGCAGGGCGTCAAATGCGTGCATTCCGAGCACCTGTATGGCGAGTTCTGGCACCGCGCGTTTACCGTTGCCGCGGATACGCCGTCGGCGCGCTATGTGATTTCGCTGGGAGCGAATGTCGAGTCATCAGGCGGACCCTGCGCGGTGACGCGGCATGCCGACGCACGCGTACGAGGCTACAAGCGGGTCCAGGTCGAACCGCACCTGTCGGTCACGGGAGCCTGTTCGGCAGAGTGGGTGCCGATCCGGCCGAAGACCGATCCGGCCTTCATGTTCGCCTTGATGCATGTGCTTCTCATCGAGCACCAGCTGGATGAACTGGACGTGCCCTTCCTGCGTGACAGGACTTCTTCGCCTTACCTGGTCGGACCCGACGGCTTGTATCTGCGTGATGCAGCGGCGAGGAAGCCGCTGGTTTGGGACACGGCACAGGGCAAGGCCGTGCCGTTCGACAGTGTCGGCGTGGTTCCGGCGCTTGTCGGCATGTTCCCGGTCAGCGGTGCCATCAGCGTCGACGCCGATGACGTGGTGCAGGAGATGGGCAGCGTCGAGGGCGTGACGGCTTTTACCAGGCTTGTCGAGCACATCGGCAAGTATTCGCCGGAGTGGGCGGCGGGAATCTGCGATGTTCCTGCGGCAACCATCCGCCGCATTGCCAATGAGTACCTGGCCAGCGCCTGTATTGGCGAAACCACCGTGATCGACGGTGTGACCTTGCCCTTCCGGCCGGTTGCGGTGAGCCTCGGCAAGTCGGTGAACAATGGCTGGGGCGCCTACGAATGCTGTTGGGCGCGCACCATGCTGGCGGTGCTGGTCGGCGCGCTGGAGAATCCCGGGGGTACCTTGGGCACGACGGTGCGCCTGAATCGTCCGCATGACAACCGGCACAAGAGCATCATGCCCGGTGAAGACGGTTTCATGGCGCAGAAGTTCAACGCCACCGACAAGGCGCACTGGGCCGTCAAGCCGACCGGTCGCAACATGCACAAGACCCTGGTGCCCATCGTCGGCAATACCGCCTGGAGCCAGGCCCTCGGCCCGACCCAACTGGCCTGGATGTTTCAGCGCGAGCAGCCCGCCGGTTCGGACATGCCGCAACCGACACTGCCGGACGTCTGGATCATCTATCGCACCAATCCGGCGATTTCCTTCTGGGAAACGCAGACCCTGGTCAAGACCATCGCCACCTTCCCGTTCACGGTCGCCTTCGCCTACACCATAGACGAGACCAATTACATGGCCGACATGCTGTTGCCGGAAGCCACGGATCTCGAGTCGGTGCAGATGATTCGTGTCGGCGGCACCAAGTACATGGAACAGTTCTGGGACTGCAAGGGGGTCGCGCTGCGTCAGCCGGCAGTGGCGGCGCAGGGCGATACGCGCGACTTCACCTGGATTACCACCGAACTGGCCAAGCGCACGGGACTGCTGGCGGAGTACAACGATGCCATCAATCGCGGTGCTGCCGGCGTTTCACCCTTGAAGGGTGCGAACTATGACTTCTCACTGGATCCGAAGGTGGAACATGAGCCGGAAGAGATCTGGGATGCGGTATGCCGCGCGGCAACGACGTCCTTGTCCGAGGGCAAGGAAACGCACGATCTGGAGTGGTTCAAGGAACATGGCTTTTATACCGTGCCGATGTCGCGGCTCGAGTGGTATCTGACGCCGACCATGGAAAAGTTGGGGCTGCGTTACGAACTGCCCTACCAGGAGCGCCTGCTGCGCGTCGGGCGGGAACTCGGCAATCGTCTGCACGAGAACAAGATGGCCTGGTGGGACCAGCAACTGTCGGAATATTCCGCACTACCCGAATGGCACGATGTGCCGGGACGCTGGGATGCGGCGCTGGTCAATGCCGGGGCCCGGGTCGAAGACTTCCCGCTGTGGCTGCTGGCGAGCAAGAGCATGCAGTATCACGCCGGCGGCAACGTCGGCATCGAACTGATGCGCGAGATTTCGTTGAACGTCCGCGGTCATGGCGGTGTCATCATCAACGCGAAGACGGCTGCGCGCTACGGCATCGCCGACGGTGACCGCATTGAAGTGCGCTCCCATATCGGTGCAACCTACGGTGCGGCGGTGCTGGCGCAGGGCATACGCCCCGACACGCTGGTCATCCTCGGGCAGTTCGATCATTGGGCCCAGCCCTTTGCCAAGGATCTCGACCTGCCGAGCCTGAACACGATTGCGCCGATGTCGCTGGAACTGACCGACGCCACCGGTTCCGGGGCGGATATCGTCAAGGTTCAGGTGCGCAAGATCGCGCCGACCAGGATCGAGGGGGTGCCGGCATGACCCGCTATGTGATGAGCATCGATTTGCGCCGCTGCGTCGGCTGCCAGACCTGTACCGCGGCGTGCAAGGGAGCCAATGCAACTCCGCCCGGGGTGCAATGGCGGCGTGTGCTTGACATCGAAACCGGCGAGTTTCCCGACGTGCGCCGCACCTTCCTGCCCGGCGCCTGCATGCATTGCGGCAACCCCCCCTGTGAAGAAGTGTGTCCGACCGGGGCCACCACCCAACGTGCGGACGGCCTGGTGAACATCAATTACCATCTTTGCATCGGTTGCGCCAACTGTGTCATGGCCTGTCCTTACGATGCCCGCACGATTGTGCATAAGTCGCATTTTTCCTATGGCAACCAGCCGCTGCCGTCCGAAGCCATGGGCTTCGATCCGGAGCGCGTCGCGGTGTCGATGAAATGTACTTTCTGCAAGGATCGCATCGACGAAGCAAGAATCACCGGGCGGACGCCGGGCATACATCCGGAGGTGACGCCTGCCTGCGTCAATTCATGCATATCGGGCGCCATGGAGTTCGGTGACATCGACGATCCCGGCAGCAACGTCAGCCGGCTGCTTGGCGAAACGCAGCATTACCGCATGCACGAAGAACTCGGCACCGAGCCGGGCGTGTACTACATTTGGGACAAGTCATGAAGAATCGCGCCAAGAGAATATCCGACCTTGCGTTACCGCGACAGCAGCGCAACTGGGACGGGCGGGCGGCGGCGAATTTCATTGCCGGCGGCGCCGGCGGAGCATTGCTGCTGATGGCGGCTGTTGCCGGACTTGGCACGGAAGCCACGCGAACAGCGATTCTGTTGGGGCTGGTGTTGATCGGCTGCGGACTGACCTGCGTCTGGTTCGAGATCGGCCGGCCGTGGCGCGCCTTGAATGTCTATCGGCATTTCGCGACGTCATGGATGACCCGCGAGGCGGTTGTAGCCGTGGCGGTATTTGCCGCAGGAGGCCTGGCCTTCCTCACCGTCTGGCCGCCGCTGGTCTTTCTGACGGGCCTTGCGGGTCTGGCATTCCTCTACAGCCAGGCGCGAATACTGGCGGCCAACAAGGGCATTCCGGCATGGCGCCATCCCCGCAGTGTGCCGCTGATGGTGGCGACGGGTCTTGCCGAGGGAGCCGGCTTTCTGGCGTGCGTGGCCTCGCTGTCGTCGCCGCTTGCCGGCGTCTGGGTCCTGGCCGGTTTGATGGCGCTGATTGCCGGCCGGGCATTCTTCTGGAAGTCGTATCTTGCCGGGCTGACTGCCGACGGCGCACCCATTGCAGTTCTGAAGGTGCTGAGCGGGATGGATTCAAAACTTATGTTGTTTGGTCATGTTCTGCCGGCACTGGCCGTCATGGCAGCGCTGGCGGAAATGCCGGGACGGAACGGGTGGGTGTTGTCGGCCGGATTCATGGTGGTTGCCAGCGGCTGGTTCCTCAAGCACGCCCTGGTGTTGCGCGCCGGATTTACCCAGGGACTCGCACTGTTGCACGTGCCGGTGCGAGGCGGCGGAACCGCCGGTCCTGCGGCCAAGCCCGGCTGGAAGATCATGCCGGATGCCAAGGCAGGATACTAAGTTTCAGGGAAGCAAATAAGATGTGGGGCCAAAGAGCCCCATCGAACCAGAGGAGACAGGATGTACGAAGTGCGCTTTCATGGCCGCGGCGGCCAAGGTGCGGTTACGGCGGCAGCGATGCTCGCGGCGGCACTGCTTGAAGAAGGCAAGTATGCGGTGTCGATTCCGTCTTTCGGTTTCGAGCGGCGCGGTGCGCCGGTGGTTTCCTTCCTGCGCTGCAGCGATCGCGAGATCCGCCAGCTGACCAACATCTATACCCCGGACTGTCTGATCTGCGTCGATCCGTCGTTGGCAAGATCGGTGGATATTTTCAGCGGTCTCAAGCCCGGCGGCACACTGGTGCAGGCCACGCACAAGCCGCTGGCGGAGGTGGCCCTTGCCGACGCGGTGGGCGTGGTCGGCCTGTGCGATGCAATCGGCATCGCGCTCGAGGTTTTCAAGCGTCCGATCACCAATACGCTGATGCTCGGCGCTTTCGCGCGGACCACCGGAGTGGTCTCGCTGGAAGCCTTGAAGCGTTCTCTGGCCGACTCCGATTTCCGCGATGCCGGTCTCGCCCAGAACCTTACAGCCCTTGAGCGCGGCTACAACGAGACGACCGTATACACCATAGAGCGGAGGGTCGCGGCATGAGCCGGCACACCAGCTATCCGTTGTTCGACCTGGTCAAGGCGAATGTGCCGGACGACCTTTGCCCGGTCGCCACCGAGGTCAGCCCGATGTTGCCCGGCGACTGGCGCAGCATGCGGCCCGTGGTCGATCGCGACAAGTGCGTCAAGTGCGCGGTTTGCTGGCTGTATTGTCCGGTACAGTGCGTCGAGGAAAGGCCGGCCTGGTTTGATTTCAATCTGAAAACCTGCAAGGGTTGCGGCATCTGCGCCAACGAGTGCCCGCAACGGGCGATCACCATGATTCCGGAGGCGACATGAACACCGCCGCGCTTGATGTGCCCGACCAAGCCGGGCCGGCGAAGCAGAAGGTAATTCTCTGCGAAGGCAACGAGGCCGCGGCTCTGGCCGTGGCTCTGGCGCGCCCCGACATGGTGGCCGTGTATCCGATCACGCCGCAGTCCTCGCTGGTCGAGCATGTTGCCAAGCTGATCGCAGACGGCCGCATGGACGCCGATATCGTCGATGCCGAAGGCGAACATTCGGTGCTCTCGGTGCTGCAGGGCGGCGCCTTGGCCGGGGCGCGGACCTACACCGCAACCTGCGGCCCGGGCCTGGCCTTCATGTTCGAACCGTATTTCCGCACCTCCGGCATGCGTTTGCCGATCGTCATGTCGATCGTCACCCGCGACGGCATCACGCCGCAATCGGTGTGGGGCGGACACCAGGACGCGATGACGGTGCGCGAGGTCGGTTGGGTGCAGTTGTATTGTGAAACGGTGCAGGAGGTTCTGGATACGACGGTGATGGCGTTCAAGATCGCCGAGCATCACGATGTCATGCTGCCGGTGAATGTCTGCCTCGATGGCAACTACCTTTCCTATGGCACCTCGCGCGTCGAGTTGCCCGATCAGGCGGAGGTGGACGCCTTCCTCGGCGTCAAGAACGTGAACTGGCATGTGGCGCTCGACCCTTTGCGGCCGATGGCGGTCGATCCCCTGACCGGCGGTTCGGGCGGCAAGGGGCCGGCGACCTTCGTCCGCTACCGCAAGGGACAGTGCCGCGGCATGCAGAACTCGTTGCGCGTCATCGAGGAGGTGCACGAGGAGTGGGCGCAGCGTTTCGGCCGCCGCTTCGCGCCGCTGGTCGAGGAATACCGCCTCGACGGCGCCGACTACGCCATCATGACCCTGGGCAGCATGAGCGGCGCGGCCAAGGACGCGATCGATGAGGCGCGCGATGCCGGCAAGCGCGTCGGGTTGATCAAGCTCAAGACCTTCAGCCCCTTTCCGGTCGAGGCCTTGTTGAAGTCCCTGGCCAAGATACAGGCTCTGGGCGTGGTCGACCGTTCGGTCGGCTTCCGCTGGAACTGCGGGCCGATGTACCAGGAGACCATGGGAGCCCTGTATCGTCTGGGGCGGCATGTGCCGTCGATGAGTTTTATCGGCGGCCTGGCCGGAGCCGACATCACGGTGGGGCATTTTCATCGCGTCATCGAGGCCACGGAGAAGCTGCTTTCCGGCCCGGCGCCGACCGAGCCGGTCTGGCTCAACGAGAGGGACTAGCGATGGAACAGACCAAATACCTCGTCGTCGGCAGCAGCCACGCCGCGCTCGAAGCGGTGACGGCGATCCGCATGCACGATGCCGAAGGCAGCCTGACGCTGGTCACGCGCGACACGCTTCTGCCTTACTCGCCGACCGTTCTGCCCTACGTCGTGTCCGGCCGCTCGGCACCGGGCGACGTGTTCCTCCGCGACGAGCAGTTTTTTGCGGCGAACCGGGTCGACTACAGGCGCGGCGCTGCGCTGGAAGCCCTGCATACCGGGCGCAATGCGGCCGAACTGGCCGACGGCAGCGAAATCATCTACGAAAAAGTTCTGCTGGCTACCGGTGCGGCACCCGCCATCCCGCCGATTCCGGGCCTCGATCAGGTCAAGTATCACGTCCTGCGCACACTGGACGACGCCACCAGACTGCACGCGGCGATCAGCCAGTCGAAACACGCGGTGGTGCTGGGTGCAGGGCTGGTGGGCATGCACGCGGCGGAGAACCTGGTCAAGGCCGGCGCCTCGGTGACCATCGTCGAAATGGCGAAGCAACTGACCGACGGCTATTTCGACCCGACGGCGGCGCAGATGATCGAAAAGGCTTTTGTCGACAACGGCGCGACCATCCTCACCGGCAGCCGGGTGGTGAAGCTGGCGCCGTCGGCCGTCGGTGCGACGCTGACGCTTGAAAACGGCAAGACGCTGGAGGCCGACTTGCTGCTGGTGGCCACGGGAGTCAAGCCGAACATGGATTTTCTCGGCGACAGCGGCGTGGCTCATGACCGGGGCATTCTGGTCGGCGACAGCATGCAGACCAGCGTCGCCAACGTCTGGGCGGCGGGCGATTGCGCGCAGGCCAAGAGCTTTTTCTCGGACGACAAGGTGATGAATTCAATTCTGCCGGATGCGACGGAGCAGGGGCGCATCGCCGGCATGGCCATGGCCGGAGACCCCGGACTGAAGCACTACCCGGGCGGCGTGCCGCTCAACACCTATCATTTCTTCGGCCGCCATGCGATTTCGGTGGGCAGCAGCAGACTGACGGAAGGCGCCGAGGTGGTGACACGCTTCGACGAAGCCAGCGGCCGCTATCTCAAGGCGATCTTCAAGGATGACCGGCTGCTCGGCATCTACGGCGTCAACGAATTCTTTGACGGCGGCGTCATGTGCCAGCTGATCCTGCGCCGGGTCGATCTGTCGGCGGTCAAGCAGCGCTTCCTGGCAAACCCGCTGGCGGTGGGCCGCGAACTGATGTCGAAACTCTGGCGCTAGGAGACGAATATGGGAAGAGGCTACAACACCATCGCCTTCGATGCCGCCAGGTGCGACGGCTGCGGCGACTGCATGACCGCCTGCGCCGGCGCCAAGACCGGCACGCAGGACAAGACGCGTTCGCGGATTCAGATCGTGGGCGACGCAAGCGGGGGATTCGAACTTGCGCTGTGCCGTCAGTGCGGCGATCCAAAGTGCGTGACGGTGTGTCCGGCCGGGGCGCTGACCAAGGACGGCGCCAGCGGCGTCATCGACTGGAACGCGGCGAAGTGCGTCGATTGCCTGCTGTGCACGGTCGGTTGCGCCTACGCCGGCATCGCGCTTGACGCCGGCAGCGGTCACGTTGCGAAGTGCGACATGTGTTACGAAAGCCCGGCGGGCTCTCCGGCATGCGTACCGGCCTGCCCCCACGGGGCGCTGACTTACATCACCACCTCCCGCATTTACAACGAAGTCGGCGACTGGGAGGACCTGTTTGCACCGGGCCTGGCCGGCTGTCAGGGCTGCAATACCGAACTCCTGATGCGCCATACGCTGCGCCGGGTGGGACCGGACACCGTGCTGGCGACGCCGCCGGGCTGCGTGCCCGGCATGGGTTCGGTCGGTTTCAACGGCACCACCGGCACCAAGATCCCGGTGTTCCATCCCCTGCTGACCAATACCGCCGCCATGCTGGCCGGCATCAAGCGGCAGTACAAGCGGGTCGGGCGCGAGGTGCTGGCGCTGGCCATCGCCGGCGACGGCGGTGCCTCCGACGTCGGCTTCCAGTCACTGTCCGGCGCGGCCGAGCGCAATGAGCAAATACTTTTCATGGTGGTCGACAACGAGGGCTACATGAACACCGGCATGCAGCGCTCGAGTTGTACGCCCTACGGGGCATGGACGTCTACCACGCCGGTCGGCAAGGGATCGGGCGGCATGCCGTCACAGGGCAAGACTCAGGATGCCAAGAATCTGCCGCTGATCATGGTCAACCATCGCTGCGAGTATGTCGCCACGGCGTCAACGGCCTATATGGAAGATCTCTACGACAAGCTCGACAAGGCGATAGAGGCTTCCAAGCGGGGCTTTGCCTACCTGCACGTCTATTCGCCCTGCACCACCGGCTGGCGTTTTCCGACCGACCAGAACATGGAAGTGGCGCGCAAGGCGGTCGAGACCAACTTTGTCATGTTGTGGGATTACACCCCCGGTGCCGGCCTGCGCTTCACGCGGCCGGTCGATCAGCCGCTGCCGGTTACCGAGTATCTCAAGGCGATGGGCCGCTTCCGTCACCTGAGTCCGGATCAGATTTCACATATTCAGGCCAAGGTGGTGGAAAATCTCGCCTTCGTCAAACAGATGGTTCATCGCGCAAGCGCGCCGGGAGGAGAAACATGAGCAAGCAGAATGTGCCGGGCAGCGGCCTGGAACCGATAGAAAAGGCCAGCCGGGATGAACTGCAGGCGCTGCAGCTTCAGCGCATGAAGTGGTCGCTCAAGCACGCTTACGACAATGTGCCGCACTATCGCGCCAAGTACGACGCCGCCGGGGTGCATCCGGATGACCTGAAGCAGTTGTCGGACCTGGCCAAGTTTCCCTTCACCACCAAGTCCGATCTGCGCGATACCTACCCCTACGGCCTGTTCGCGACGCCGATGCGCGATGTGGTGCGGGTGCACGCCTCGTCCGGCACCACCGGAAAACCGACGGTAGTCGGCTATACCGCCAACGACATTGCCATGTGGGCTCGACTCATGGCGCGCTCGCTGCGCGCCGCGGGCTGCTCGGCCGACGACATCATTCTAAATTCCTACGGCTACGGCCTGTTTACCGGCGGCCTCGGCGCGCACTACGGCGGCGAGGCCCTCGGCGCAACGGTCATTCCCATGTCCGGCGGCCAGACCGAAAAGCAGGTGCAGCTGATTCAGGACTTCAAGCCCAGCGTGATCATGTGCACCCCTTCCTACGTGCTGACGATCGCCGACGAGATGATCAAGCAGGGCATGAAGGCGAACGGCAGCAGTTTGCGCGTGGGTTTGTTCGGCGCCGAACCGTGGACCAACGAAATGCGGCGCGAGATCGAGGAGCGCCTGGGCATCGATGCCATTGATATCTACGGCCTGTCCGAGGTCATGGGCCCCGGCGTGTCCTGCGAGTGCGTTGAAACCAAGGACGGTCCGCACATATGGGAAGATCATTTCTACCCGGAGATCATCCATCCGGAAACCGGCGCAGTGCTGCCGGACGGGGAAATCGGCGAACTGGTATTTACCTCCCTGTCCAAGGAGGCCTTGCCGATTCTGCGCTATCGCACCCGCGACCTGACCCGCCTGCTGCCGGGGACGGCGCGCAGCATGAGGCGCATGGAAAAAATTACCGGCCGCAGCGATGACATGCTGATCATCCGCGGCGTGAATGTTTTCCCGACCCAGATCGAAGAGATTCTGCTGAAGAACTCCAGCTTGTGCGCCCAGTACCAGCTGCAGGTTTCCCGCGACGGGCACCTCGACAAGCTGGATGTCTACGTCGAAGTTCGCAGCGAACTCTCGGGCAGCCTGAGCGAAGCCAGGCGACATGAAATCGGCGCCGCCGTGCAGCACCAGATCAAGTCCCTGGTGGGGGTCAGCGCCGATGTTCACGTCGTCGAAACCGACAAGGTCGAACGAACACTGGTGGGCAAAGCGCGGCGGGTGATCGACCGGCGGCCGAAGTAGGTCCGCCGACGACATGCTGCCGCAGTTCCTGCAGTTTCTGTTTTCGGGCATCACGGTGGGCGCCACCTACGCCCTGGCGGCGCTCGGGTTTACGCTGATCTACAACGCCAGCAACGTGATCAATTTTGCCCAGGGCGAATTCATCATGCTCGGCGGCATGCTGGTGTTCTACTTCATGCAGGCCGGCCTGCCGCTGCCTGTGGCGGTTGCGCTGGCAATCGCGATTCCGGCGGTAGTCGGCATGTTGCTCGAGAAACTGGCGATAGAGCCGGCGCGCGACGCCGAGGTGGTGACGCTCATCATCATCACCATCGGCGCTTCTCTGGTCATCCGCGGTCTGATCCAGATATGGCTGGGCAAAGGAGCGCACAGCTATCCCGGATTCTCGGGCAGCGACCCGATACACATCGGCGGCGCTACTTTGCTGCCGCAAAGCCTCTGGGTACTCGGCGTTACGGCACTGGTAGTGGTTGCCCTGTGGTACTTCTTCAGCCGTACGCTGGCCGGCAAGGCAATTCTCGCCACCTCCTGCAACCGTCTGGCCGCAGAACTGGTCGGCATCAACACGCAGTGGGTGCTGCTGGTCAGCTTCGCGCTTTCGGCCGCGCTGGGAGCCATCGGCGGCGTGCTGCTGACGCCGATTACCCTGACCTCCTACGATGTCGGGATCATGCTGGGACTCAAGGGTTTTGTCGCGGCCGTGGTCGGCGGTCTCGGCAGCGGCCTCGGCGCCGTTCTCGGCGGGCTGCTGGTCGGCGTCATCGAGGCCATGGCGGCGGGCTACATTTCGTCGGCGTACAAGGATGCCGTGCCCTTCATCCTGATCCTGTTCATTCTTTTCTTCATGCCGCGCGGCATTCTGGGCGCGCAGGTCACGGAGCGGGTATGAGCGGCGTGCGCCGGCATTACTCCCTCATGCTTCTGGCCGCGGTGCTGCTGCTGCTGCCGCTGGTGCTGCCCAACAACTTCTACTACGACATCGTCATACGGATGGCGATCAACGCCATAATCGCGCTCGGCTTGAATCTTCTCATCGGCTTTGCCGGCCAGATCAGTCTCGGACACGCCGGCTTCATCGGCATCGGCGCCTATGCTTCAGCCATCCTGCCGACCCATTTCGGTTGGCACCCGCTGTTGGCGATGGCCGCCGGCGCAGCTATCGCGAGTTCCATCGCGGCGATACTGGCGCGGCCGATCTTCCGCCTGAAGGGACAGTATCTGGCCATGGCCACTCTCGGCATGGGCATCATCATCGCCATCGTGATCAAGAACGAGGCGGCCTATACCGGCGGTCCGGACGGCATGCCGGTGGCGCCGATCGGCCTGATGGGCTTCGAGATCGCGGGCGAAAAGCAGTGGTACTGGGTACTCGCGGCGACGCTGCTGTTCAGTTTCTGGGCGGCGAAGAACCTCATCGATTCGCCGTTCGGGCGGGCTCTGCGGGCGCTGCACGGCTCCGAGGTTGCGGCGCAGGTGATGGGCGTCGATATCGTCCGCTACAAGGTCGCCATCTTCGTTCTGTCGGCCTTTTTCGCCAGCCTGATGGGCAGCGTCACCGCCCATTACATCGGCTTCGTCACCCCCAACATCGCCGATTTCTTCCATTCCATCGAACTTGTGACCATGGTCGTGATCGGTGGCATGGCGTCCATTTACGGCTCGTTGATCGGCGCCGTTCTGCTGACCGCATTGCCGCAGGCGCTGTCGACTTTCGAGGGTTGGGAAACGGTGGTTTTCGGCTCGATTCTCATGACGTGCATGATCTTCATGCCGAAGGGACTGGTGCCCACCCTGGCGGCCCGCTTCGGCCGCAACGGGCGGGAGGACCCCTGATGGCACTGCTCGAAGTCGACAATCTTTCGAAGGCTTTCGGCGGCGTCAAGGCGGTGCAGGATGTCAGCTTTGCGGTCGAGCGCGGCCTGGTGTACTCGGTCATCGGGCCCAACGGGGCCGGCAAGACCACGCTGTTCAACCTGATCACCGGCATTTACACGCCGAGCGAAGGGGACATCCGGCTCGAGGGCCAGTCCATCGCCGGCATCGCTCCGCATGCGCTGGCCTTGAAGGGCATGGCCAGGACATTCCAGAACCTGCAGGTCTGCATGAACATGACCGCGCTGGAAAACGTCATGGTCGGTGCGCATTTGCAGCTTGACCGCAACCTGGTCAAAGCCATGCTGCGCTTCCCCGGTCTCGCCCGGCGCGACCGCGAACTGCGCGACGAGGCACGCGAACTGATGCGTTTTGTCGGACTCGAAAGCTACTGGAATCTCGGCGCCAGCTCGATGCCCTACGGCGCGCTGAAGCGTCTCGAGATCGCCCGCGCGCTTGCCGCCAAGCCGCAGATTCTTTTCCTCGACGAACCGGCGGCCGGGCTGAATTCCAGGGAGACCGCCGAGATCGATGAACTGGTGCGCAAGGTCGCCGACAACAACGTCACCGTGGTACTGGTCGAGCACGACATGAAAATGGTGATGAACATTTCCGATCGCATTCTGGTGCTCGATTACGGCAAGAAGCTGACCGAGGGCACGGCCAGGGAAGTGCGGGAGAACCCGGACGTGATAGCCGCCTATCTGGGCAGCAACGTATGAGACCGGATCCCAGGAGAATTTCGTGACAGAGGCTCTGCAGATCATCAGCAACGAGCACCGCAGCATGTGGCAGCTGACCGTGGTTCTTGAAGAATTGTGCAAGCATCTCGGCAAGGGCGAGGAAAAGCCGGATGCCGCCTTGTTCGGCATGATCCTTGACTACATCGAGCAGTATGTCGAGCGGGTGCACGAACCCAAAGAGGAGGCGTTTCTGTACAAGGCCGTGCTCGCCCGCAGCAGTGAAGGCAACGAAATGATCGCCGAGTTCCAGCGCGAGCATGCCAATACCCCGGCTGATGTGGCGCGGCTGCGTGCCCGGCTGAAGGCGGTCGTCGGCGCCTATCCGGAAGGGGCTCGCGAGTTCCGGCAGACACTTGAAGACTACATTTCGATGATGCGGCAGCACATCATGAAAGAGGAAAGCGACCTGTTTCCGCTGGCGCGCAGAGTATTGACCGAGGCAGACTGGCAAGGAATCAATAGCGCGTTTGCCGACAGCCGTGATCCGTTGTTCGGCGAAAGCGCCCTGATCGAGTTCCGTGCCCTGATGTCGCGCATCGTCAACCAGGCGCCTGCACCGATTGGTTTCGGTCTCGTCGGCGCAGCGAATGCTGTGGTCGAAGCGCATCCGGTGCTGCTGTCGGTGGCCAACCTGACCAGTTCCTATGGGCGCATACAGGCGCTGCGGGGTGTCAATATCGAAGTCAGGCAGGGCCAGCTGGTGGCTCTGGTGGGTGCCAATGGCGCCGGCAAGACGACCTTGTTGCGGGCGATCTCCGGGGTGCAGAAGGCATCCGGCGGCAAGGTGGTTTTTGCCGGGCACGACATTACGCACATGCGCCCCGACCAGCGTGTCCGGCTGGGTATCTGCCAGGTGCCCGAGGGACGCCAGGTATTCGGTCCCCTGACGGTGGAAGACAACCTGCGCCTGGGAGCCTATACCCGCAGCGACAAGGTGTCGGTTGCGGAAGACATGGAGCAGATGTACGGCATGTTCCCGATCCTCAGGCAGAAGTACCGCCAGGCAGCGGGAACCCTGTCCGGCGGCCAGCAGCAGATGTTGGCGATGGCGCGGGCCCTGATGGGACGGCCGAAATTGCTCCTGCTGGACGAACCGTCGATGGGCCTCGCGCCGCTGCTGATCCAGGAGATCTTCAATGCGATCATCAGCCTGCGCGAGCATGGCAAGACCGTTTTCCTGGTCGAGCAGAACGCCCAGGCGGCACTGTCCATCGCGGACCGGGCCTATGTGATCGAGACCGGAGAAACCGTTCTATCCGGTACCGGCAGTGAATTGCTCGACAATGAGCAGGTGAGATCCGCCTATCTTGGCATCTGATCGGAGGCAACACCTCGCACGCCTTGAAATGTTCATTAGAATCACCCCCTGGCAATAGCTGTCACTAAACATATACGGAGGAAACAACCATGGTCAAACACTCTTTGCTCAAGATCGTCACTGCCGCCGCGATTGCAGTCGGTGCCAGCTTTTCGGCGCTGGCGGCGGATCCGATCAAGATCGGGTCCGTGCTTTCGGTCACCGGCCCGGCCGCTTTCCTGGGCGATCCCGAACTGAAAACGCTGCAGCTGTACATCGAGAAGATCAACAAGGAAGGCGGGGTGTTGGGCCGCCAGCTGCAGTTGGTGCATTACGACGACGGCAGCGACGCCGCCAAGGCCAACGGTTTTGCCAAGCGCCTGATCGACGATGACAAGGTCGACATCATCGTCGGCGGCACCGTCACGGGTTCGACCATGTCGATGATTCCCCTGGTCGAAAAGGCGGAACTGCCGTTCATTTCACTGGCAGGCGCCGTGGTCATCGTCGAGCCGGTGAAGAAGTGGGTGTTCAAGACGCCGCATACCGATCGCATGGCGGCGGAAAAGGTGTTCGACGACATGAAGAAGCGTAATCTCACCAAGATTGCACTGTTCTCCGAAACCAGCGGCTTCGGCGCCTCCGGCAAGAAGGAAACCGAGGCCATGGCGACCAAGATGGGGATTACCCTGGTGGCCAATGAGACCTACGGGCCCAAGGACACCGACATGACGCCGCAACTGACCAAGATCAAGAACACGGCGGGCGTGCAGGCGGTATTCGTCTTCGGTCTGGGGCAGGGTCCCTCGGTGGTCAACAAGAACTACAAGCAACTCGGCATCACCCTGCCGCTCTACCACGCGCACGGCGTCGCTTCGGAAGAGTTCATCAAGCTCTCCGGGCCGGCGGCTGAAGGTGTCCGTCTTCCTGCGGCAGCCTTGCTGGTGGCGGACAAACTGGCGGCTGGCGACCCGCAGAAGCCCGTCGCCACGGGATACCGCAAGGCTTACAGCGAGCGCTTCAAGGAGGATGTGTCGACCTTCGGCGGCCATGCTTACGATGGACTGATGATCGCGGTCGATGCCTTCAAGCGCGCCGGTTCAACGGACAAAGCCAAGGTGCGGGATGCGATCGAAGCCACCAAGGGCTACATCGGCACCGGCGGCAAGGTCAATATGTCGGCAACGGATCACATGGGCCTGGATCAGTCGGCTTTCCGCATGCTGGAAATCAAGAATGGAGACTGGACTCTGGTCAACTGAGGCTCGTCAACATCCTGAAATGCCGTATGCGCCCGAGAGGGCGGGTACGCAAAGAAGACACCCGCTTCGTGCGGGTTTTTTCTTGGTGGTATCTGACTGCGGGCGCGGAACCGGCGGTCAATAGGTTTCGACGTGGTAACGCCCCTGCAGCAGAAGCTCGGCCTGGAGTATCTTCCAGTTCAGCGCAGCACCGCTGCAGATATCGCTGAAGGCCTGGTCGACGCCGGTCTCCATGCCCTTCAGGCCGCACAGGTACACATAGGTATCGGGGTCGCGCAGCAGGCGTACAACCTCGTCGGCCCGGTTGCGGATGAGATCCTGTACGTATTGCCGGGCCTGGCCGGGGGCTCTCGAAAAAGCAAAGTTGATGTCGATGAATTCCTTCGGTAGCCGGGTAAGCGGCCCGAAGTAGGGCAGTTCGGTCGCTGTGCGGGCGCCGAAGAACAGCATCAGCTTGCCATCCTCGCCGGGCAGCGACTTGCGCCGCCGGCGTTCCGTCATGGCACGCATCGGCGCTGAACCGGTGCCGGTGCAGATCATCAGCAGTTTGCTGCCCGGATGATTCGGCATCAGGAAACTGGTGCCGTAGGGGCCGACGACATTGACCTTGTCACCCTTCTTGAGGTCGCAGAGAAAATTCGAGGCAACGCCGCGGACCGCGACGCCTTCGTGATCCTCGCTGACGCGCTTTACCGTGAGCGAGAGGTTGTTGTAGCGCGGCCGTTCGCCGTCGCGAGGGCTGGCGACGGAATACAGCCTGACGTGATGCGGCCGGCCGTCGGTGTCCAGCCCGGGCGCCAGGATGCCGATGGTCTGTCCTTCAAGCACCGGAAACGAGGCATTGCCGAAATCGAGCACGATGTGACGGATATCGCTCGAAGCATCCTCCGCCGTCAGGCGGAAGTTGCCGCTGACCGTTGCCACCGCGGGTTTCTGGATCGAGTAGAGATTGACGTAGGGATGCGCGGCCGACCACGGCGGCGGCGCTGCGCCGCCCTGGCCGGCAGTCGATGCGGCGGCGATCTTCTCCACCTCGTCGGGCAGCGCCGCGGCACTGTTCGCGCCGGCCGGTGTCGCCTGATCGAACGCGACCTGTTGCGGCAGCGTATCCCATAACAATTGCTCGGCAAGGGAATAGCTATTTTCTGCCGCGACATGGCGCCAGTTGTCGATGGCTCCGGTCGGGCAGGGCGAGATGCAGTTGTAGCAGTACTTGCATTTGGCCGCGTCGACCACGTAGTTGCGCGAGTCGTGACTGATCGCATCCACCGGGCAGGTTTCTTCGCAGGTATTGCAGCGAATGCATATCTCGGGATCGATCAGGTGCTGGCGCAGGATGGCGGTCGCTGTCATTGCAATGTCCTTGCGGTTGGGGTGCCAAAAACCGGCATTTCACCACAGAGACACAGAGGCACAGAGAAATGCAAGACAGGCCCGCGTGTGACTTGGCATCTCCTGCAAGATTGCTTTTTCTCGGTGACTCTGTGTCTCTGTGGTTCAGATTTCTTCAGTTGAACCGGACGTACTCGAAGTCCACCGCCTGGTTGTTGATGCCGCGTGCCGGCGGCGCGATCCAGTTGGCGTACTTGCCGGGCTCGACGACGCGCCCCATCAACGAGGCGACAAAGGCGCGATCCTCTACCGAAGGCAGCCACTGCAGGTGGTGGTGCGTCCATTCGGCTTCCGACAAAACCTTGCCCGCCGGCGAGATCTTTGCCGCGGACAAGGGGCCGATCTTGCGGTTGAAAGCCTTGTGCGGGGCAGCGAGGACGAAGGGTATGCCCTGTTTCTGCAGAATCCTGTTCCAGCGCTCGATGCCGGCGATCGCGTCGCGGACATAGTCGTCGCGCAGCCGCTCGTTCAGCGCATTGAGGTAGGGCGCCTGCACCGTGAGGAGTTTTCCATCGCCGACTTCGAGCACGGGATAGGACGCATCGTTGAGTTGATGGTCGTCATCCTGCCTGGTTTCCTCATAGCGGCCCTTGAGTCCGGTGTTGTAGAAGGTCGCGGCATTTGACGAAACGTCCGCGCCGAAGAGGTCCATGGTGACGCTGAAATGGAAGTTGAGATAGCGCTGTATGGTCGCCAGGTCGATGGCGCCGGCGGCGCGGATTTTTGCCACGTCGTCGGTCTTCAACTGGTTCATGACCTCGCAGCTGCGCTGGATGACACGGCCGACGCCGGACTCGCCGACGAACATGTGGTGCGCTTCCTCGGTCAGCATGAACTTGCAGGTGCGCGCCAGCGGGTCGAAGCCGGATTCGGCCAGCGAGCAGAGCTGGTACTTGCCGTCGCGGTCGGTGAAGTAGGTGAACATGAAGAAGGACAGCCAGTCCGGCGTTGCCTCGTTGAAGGCGCCGAGGATGCGCGGGTTGTCGGCGTCGCCCGAGCGGCGCTCGAGCAGGGCCTCGGCTTCCTCGCGGCCGTCGCGGCCGAAGTAGGCATGCAGCAGGTAGACCATGGCCCAGAGGTGGCGGCCTTCCTCGACATTGACCTGGAACAGGTTGCGCATGTCATAGAGCGAGGGGCAGGTGAGGCCGAGGTGGCGCTGCTGCTCGACCGAGGCGGGTTCGGTGTCGCCCTGGGTGACGATCAGGCGGCGCAGGTTGCTGCGGTACTCGCCCGGCACTTCCTGCCAGGCGGCCTCGCCCTTGTGCGCGCCGAAATTGACTTTGCGTCCTTCCTCTGCGGGGTTGAGGAAGATGCCCCAGCGGTAGTCGGGCATCTTGACGTAATCGAAGTGCGCCCAACCGCCGGGATCGACGCTGACCGCGGTGCGCAGATAAACGTCGAAGGCCTGAGAATCGTCCGGGCCCATGTCGCGCCACCAGTTGATGAACTCCGGCTGCCAGTGCTCAAGGGCGCGCTGCAGGGTCTTGTTGTCGTTGAGGTTGACGTTGTTGGGGATCTTCTGGCTGTAATCGATGCTCATTGCATTCTCCGAAGTTTGAGACGATAAGAACATTCACCACAGAGGCACAGAGACACAGCGGAATTCAACAACAATCTTCTGCCTGCTTTTCTCTGTGCCTCTGTGTCTCTGTAGTTAAGGTCTGGGGTAGGGGGTGTTAAACGCGTTCCCAGTTGAACTTGGCCTTGTTGCCGCTGCCGAAAACCTTCAGGGCGCCGGTTTCGCCGACGGCGTTGGGACGGATGAAAATCCAGTTCTGCCAGGCCGAGAGGCGGCCGAAGACGCGGGTTTCCATGGTCTCGCCGGGGCCGAAGCGCAGGTTGGCTTCCATCGCGGTGAGGGCGTCGGGCGAAAGGCTGGCGCGCTCTTCGAGGACGATGCGGATCTCGTCGGCCCAGTCGAGCTCGTCGGGCGTTGCGGTAACGAGCCCCAGTTCGCGTGCGGCGGCGGCGCCCTGCGGCTTGCCGATTGCCGACCTGGCGGCAGCGAGTGGACTTTCCTCGCCATAGAAGCGCGCGGCGATGCGGTATTGGCCATTGACCATCGGGTAGCTGCCGAAATTCATCTCCGATAGCGTGATCCCGGCCTCGGACTTTTCGTCGTCAGGCAGTGACAGCATGTAGCTGCGGTCGGCGGCGAGCAGCAGTTCGGCCAGCGTGCCGGCGAAGCAGCTGTCGCCTTCGGCGAGGGCGATCATGGTGCGCGAAGTGACGTCGAGGCGGGCCAGGGTCCGCCGCAGCATGCCTATGGTTTCGCGCACGAACCAGTGCTGCCTGTGCCGGTTCATCGCGGCATCGGCGGCAAGCACGTGCGCCGCGTCGCCGCGGGTCTTCAGCACCCAGGTGCCGATTTCGAGGTCGTTGGTGCGCAGCATGAGGATGGCGTCGTCGAGTTCGCGCGCCATCAGCAGCGGCCACCAGGCGGCGCCGGCGGCGACGATGCCGTCGATGCTGTCGGCCGCGGCGCTTGCCGGGGCGGCGACGGTCAGCGTGGCGCGACGTGCCTTGCGGTCGATGAGGACGTCGACCGTTTCGTAGTGATAGCCGGCCGCGTCGATGCGACGCTTGAGCGCGGGCAGGGCGACGCCCGCGGCATCGGCCGGGCGGTCGCTTTGCGCTGCGAGTTGCTCGGCACGCTGCTTGACCTTCTCGGCGAAAGCCTGGGGCTTGGCATAGTCGTCGATCAGCCGCCATTCCTTGGCGCGCTGGGCGCGCACGCCTTCGGTCAGGGTGCAGAAGATGTCGGCATGGTCGCGCCTGACGTGGCGCTTGTCGGTGACGCGGGTGAGGCCGCCGGTGCCGGGCAGCACGCCGAGCAGGGGAACCTCCGGCAGGCTGACCGCGGAGGAGCGATCATCGACCAGGATGATTTCGTCGCAGGCCAGCGCCAGTTCGTAGCCGCCGCCGGCGGTGGTGCCGTTGCAGGCGGCGATGAACTTGAGTCCGGAATGGCGGCTGGAATCCTCGATGCCGTTGCGCGTTTCGTTGGTGAATTTGCAGAAATTCACTTTCCAGGCGTGGGTCGATAGGCCCAGCATGAAGATATTGGCGCCGGAGCAGAAGATGCGATCGCGGCCGGAGGTGACGACGACGCTGCGCACTTCGGGATGCTCGAAGCGGATGCGCTGCAGCGCATCGTAGAGTTCGATGTCGACGCCGAGGTCGTAGGAGTTCAGCTTCAGCTTGTAGCCGGGCTTGATGCCGCCGTCCTCGCTGATGTCCAGGTGCAGCGTCGCGACCTGGCCGTCGAAGCTCAGGCGCCAGTGCTTGTAGGCAGCGGGGTGGGTGTCATAGGTGATGGTCTGCGGGGGGGCTTCGGGATAAGTCATTCGCTGCTCCGTCTCGTGTTGATCAGCTTCAGGTTGTAACAGCCTGGCGCAATTGCGCCAGGCAATCTCCGGCTTGCCGGCCGGTGGTGTCGAGCGTGAAATCGGCTTTCGAATAGAGGGGCTCGCGGGCGAGGAGAATGCGGCGCATATCCTCCATGGCTTCGGTGTTGCCTTCCATCGGACGCAAATCGCCCTGGGCGACGACGCGCGACATGTGTTCCTCCGGGCTTGCCTTGACCCAGACGGTGTAGCAGTTGATCAGCAGCAGGTTGAATGTCTCCGCTTCGGAAACGATGCCGCCGCCTACCGTGATGACTGCGCTTTCATTCTCGGCGATGAAGTTTTCCAGGCAGCGCCGTTCGAGGCGGCGGAAACCGGGCTGGCCATAGAGCATGAATACTTCGTTGAGACTCATGCCGGCTTCGGCTTCGATCGCGTTGTTGAGTTCGACGAAGGGCATGGCGAGTTCGCCGGCGAGTGCGCGCCCGAGCGTTGACTTGCCTGCACCGCGCAGGCCGACCAGGGCAATGCGCTTGCGGCGCGAGGCGTCCTCGTTGCCGAAATCCCGCATCAGGCGCAACAGGGCTTCCTCCAGCCGGTCGGGGGTGAGTTGCTCAAGGAAGCGGGCGATCAGCCGGTACCCCGGCGAACCGTGTTGCGGCTCGAGCAGTTCGATCAGTGATATCCCGAGGGCAGTGACGACATGGCGCAGGACCATGATGGATGGATTGGTTTCGCCGCTTTCGACCTGCGCCAGGTAGCGCTCGGAAACGCCGGCACTGAGTGCCAGTGCCTTGCGCGACATGCCGCGACGCGCCCGTGCTTCGCGAACGCGTACGCCAAGTGCCAGGATGAACTCGGCGTCGGCTTGATCGACGAGGCTGGAGGACGCCGGTGTTTCGAATTTCGTGCTCGCATTCATAGTGCCCGCCCATCGGGGTCCGGTCTTTGGAGTACTTGCTCCGTTGGGTTGGAACTATAGTGCAGTGTTTTGATGTGCGTCAACTATCGTGCAATTATATTGATCGCCCGGGCGCCATAACAGCCACGTAACACAATGAAATACAATGAAATATAGGTGTATTCGGAAAAGGCAGAATATTGCATCATGCGCTTGACGCAAAATTTCCAATAACTCATACTCGGCTCCGAACGTGCATTATGTTTCATCCTTGGAATAATAGTCTTCGGCCTGATTAACAGAAAGGCGCGTCACGGGCACTGCGGTGCGGCGGATAGCCAACGAGGAGGCAGCAATGGCTGATGGTTTGTTCGACCGGTTCAAGGACGGGTATGAGAATCGGCACGACTACGCTCGAGCCTGGAAGGGCCGCACCAGTGGTCAGGTTGTGGCGACGATGTGCGCCTATAGCGCGGAAGATCTGCCGATCGCTTCCGCGCTGCGCGGGGCATGGCCCGCTACGAAATCCCCTCTTACCGCGTGCTGCTGGCCGTGATCGATCAGGAGCTTGCGGAAGTCGAAAAGCGCGACGTGAGCCTCAACTATAATGCCCGCATTGCGAATGTGGATGCATTGAGCGACCTGGATTTTGATGCGACCTTCCCCGGTATCGGAGCGCAGAGCGGCGATCTGCTCGGCATACCCGGCGACAGTTTGCCCGACGTGGCGGACAGCCCTGCCTTCCTGTGTGCCGTCACCTCCGCAAAGGTTGGTTGCGGCGGCGACGGCCGCCTGGCGTGGGGGCGCGGATGAAATGGACGATCTTTTCTAACCGGAGCAAGCGGGAACTCAAGGGGAACATTCATGGCAGATTTCAAATTCATCTCCTACGAGGACAACGGCGAAACGCTGCGCCTCGCCATCAACCGGCCGCCATACAACGTGCTGGACATCGCCACCATGGAGGAGATGAATACCGCGCTCGATCTGGCGATGGAAAACACCACGGCCAAAGTCCTGATCATTACCGGCAACGGTGACAAGACCTTCTCTTCCGGCGTTGACGTGGTTGATCACACGCCGGACAAGGTGGTCAAGATGATCGATGTGTTCCACGGCATCCTCAAGCGTCTGATGCAGGTATCGATACCCACCGTGGCGGCGGTCAACGGGGCCGCGCTGGGCGGCGGTTGCGAACTGGCCATCGCCTGCGACATGGTGGTGGCGTCCGAGAACGCCAAGCTTGGCCAGCCGGAAATCAAACTGGGCGTGTTCCCGCCGATAGCGGCGATCCTTCTGCCGCGCCAGATTCCGATGATCAAGGTGATGGAACTGCTGCTTGGCGGCGGCATCATCGATGCGCAGGAAGCGCATCGTATCGGCCTCGTCAATCGCGTGTTTCCGAAGGAGAGCTTTGCGGCCGATACGGCCCGATTCCTCGAACAATTCACATCGCTGTCCCGGGTTGCGCTGCTACACACCAAGAAAGCCGTCAAGGAAGCGGCAACCCGTCCGTTCTATGAGGCCCTGTTCCACATCGAACAGCACTACCTCAAGGATCTGATGGCCACCGAAGATGCCAAGGAAGGTCTCAACTCGTTCATAGAGAAGCGCAAGCCGGTCTGGAAGAACAAGTAATCCACCGCGCACCGAATAGCCCAGGAG
>CAINHS010000116.1 GCA_903848955.1 uncultured beta proteobacterium | reverse complement strand
CGGCTCCGCCATGGACGCCGGCAGCTGAACGGGTTATGCTTCGCCCCCTCGTGCGCTCGTAGCTCAATGGATAGAGTACTGGCCTCCGAAGCCAGGGGTTGTGGGTTCGATCCCCGCCGAGCGCACCAATGATTCGATATCTATCTGATTCAAATAGCATTCAGTTAGGTTGAACATGAGGTACCCAGCAGGACTACTACAAGGTAGTCGCTATGGCTGGAAACTCTGGGCTGTACCGTCGTCCAAGCGGTATCTACGTCGTCCGCATTGCTGTCCCAACACGACACCGCCACACCCTCGGCAAGACCGAGATGCACATTTCCACTAGCCTGCGTGACTGGAATGCTGCCAAACTTGCATCATTACGAATCCAGGTTAATTGGCAGGAACACTTCATGGCGCTGGACACGGGCACACTGACAAAAGCAGAGACGTTGCTGCATGGGCAAGGACTTGTGTCGGTTGATGAGGCGGCACGACTGCTCGGGGTATCAACAACCACCCTGCTGACTGAACTGCTCAACGGAAAGTGTCCAATTACTGCCTATGCTAACGAATGGCCGTGCTGGCAGGTGGATACCTTGGCAACGATTGCACAGGAATCCAACGGCTCGTATTTGATGAACGAGGTGGAGGAAGTGGGTAATCGCCGCATCTACTCGGGTGCGGTCCAGCCACTTGATAGCGCAGCGGCTATAGGTAGCCTGATAGCGACGAGCAGTTACATCGGCGACATTTTTCGTGTTGGTGCGGGTGGTGCTGTTTTCTGTGATGCCAAGCACGAAATGGGTGTTGCGGCGGTATTGGCCAACAAGTCAGACGTGGATGCCATCCGTGCACGATTGGGCAACCTGACAGCGAATGCTCCGTTTATCGCTGTAACGCCCCCTGAACCCTCAGCGGCTGATCCGATAACGTCCAAGCATGGCAAGAAGCGGTTTTCCACATTGTTCGACCTGTACAAGAATAGTCGGGAGTGGAGAGAAGATCAGCAACGGCGCATGAGCACGGAAGCGAAGCTGTTTGTGGATTTGATGAACGATCCAACGCTGGACGCCATAGATGTTGAAGCCATTTTGAAATATGCACGGCGTCTGTCATTGGTGCCATCTGACATCTCCTTGGCACGACGGCGCTATAACGTGACCAGTGTTGAGGAATTGATCGAAGTAGCGGAGACGCAATCGCTGGGTCGCAAATCCCCACAGACGATTAAGGGGCACATTGGACGAGTCAGCGAAATCATCAACTTCGCTGTACGCAACGGCATGATGCGCTTCAATCCTGCGGCAGATTACAAGCGTGGACGAGGACGCAACACCAAACAACGGGCGCAGGACGAGCGTGATGTATTTACGCCAGAAGAACTCCGGTGCATTTTCTCCTTGGGCTGGTACAAAAACGGAAAGGGCAGCGACAAAAACTTTCGTCCGTTTATGTATTGGTTGCCGTTGATTAGCCTGCTATCTGGCGGACGCTTGAACGAGATTTCACAGCTTTACCTCGACGACATCAAGCAGTCCGAGACGGGGAAATGGTATCTTGACTTCAACCTGATCCAACCTGACAAGCTGGACGATGAGGGCGGCAAAATCAGCAGGGAAGGAGACAAATCCCTCAAGAATGCGAATTCCGTTCGTTTGGTTCCTCTGCATCCTGTTCTGATCCGCCTTGGACTACCGCTATACGCTGAAGCCTTGCGAGCGGCGGGGGAGGAGCGACTATTTCCAGAACTGCGCCACGACAAGACCAAGGGTTACGGCAAACCGGCGGGGGCTTGGTTCAACGACAGACTACTGGGACGCAAACTGCGTATGCCTCGTGATGGACGCAAAACGTTTCACTCACTTCGCCACTGCTTCATTACAGCACTGGAACGCCAGAACCTGCCTGAGCGGCTAATGACGCAGCTTGCGGGGCATGAACGGGGAAACTCGCAGAGTACGCAGCGATACGCAAAGGATCGGGGTGCGGATGAACTCGTCGTCGTAATTGATGCCTTGCAATTTGACTTCCTACAGGATGTTGCCCCGCTTGATATTAAAGCGGCACTTGCTGCGCTGGCAGTAGCGAAGAACAGAAAGCAGGTATTGCGGCGGGCACTGCTGAAGCGAAAGCAGGATCAGTAACGAAGCATTGGCAATTGCGAAATTCCCGTGTTCACCGAACCGATTGCAGAAAAGCCGAGGGGCTTCAATCGCAGTCAGATTTGGCTACAGCCTAACCCCACAATGTGACCTGACACGAAAGATGTCGATTTAGGGTTGGTTCAACTACTTCTTGGCACCTGCATGACGATGTCTTACACTTTAACCTGACAGTTTGTTAATTCTGCTTCGGGAAGGAGTGAAAACATGAGTGGTCAAAATGTTGGTTACGTTCGGGTCAGTTGCGTTGTGCAAAGCACAGCCAGACAGTTGGATGGCATAACGCTAGACAGGATTTTTGAAGATAAAGCGTCCGGGAAGGATACTAAACGGCCTCAGTTGCTGGCATGTCTCAATCACTTGCGGGAGGGCGACACGCTGCACGTACACAGCTTGGATCGGCTGGGCCGCAATCTGGATGACCTTCGCAAGACTGTCCGCGACTTGGTTTCTCGCGGCGTTGTAGTGCGGTTCCATAAAGAGGGCCTTACTTTCACTGGCGATGACAGCGCTATGTCTCAGCTCTTACTGAGCATGATGGGTGCCTTTGCCGAATTCGAGCGCAGCTTGATTCATGAGCGGCAGCTTGAGGGTATTGCACTTGCAAAGGCACGCGGTGCATACAAGGGGCGCAAGGCTGCACTTGGTGAAGACCAAGTTCGAGATCTCCTGACTCGGATTCGTGCGGGAGCAAAAGTTACCCATGTTGCAAGGGATCTTGGGCTTAGCCGTGAAACCATTTATCAATACCTACGAGGCGCCGAAGCCGCTGCGTAATTGATAGGCAAAAACAGCTTGCCATGAAAAGCGAACCTGCTACCATCAAGCTAATGGCATAGCGTTGTCTGTGCAGGGATAGGATGATGAACTTCTCGCTTTTTGATACGCCAGCCCTCGATCATGTAGCGTACTTTGATCGGGTGTATGTTTGGCTCAAGTATCCGCTTTGGGAGGAGCAGCTTGAGGATGCAAGGCAGCGATCAGGTGCGAACATACGGGACTGGAACTACACGATGCCTTGGGGCCCATACCATCAGCGGCTTGACATCAGGCAACCCACGGGGGAACAGCTTAGATTGCTGGAACCATACATTCCGTCCGATGCACTGGTTAATGGAGGGGAATTTGCGTACGACTTTATTGCGGCAGGGTCAGAGTCTGCACGGTTGATGCAAAGGGAATGGGACGCCAGATCATTCAAGACGTTCCAGACCAGAAACAAGTGGTACGAATCGGGTAACTCTGGGAACGGCAAGCATCAACCATATACCGTTGAAACCAGTTATACAGACTCACGCGGCGCATCCAGCAACTTGGTGGCCTACTCAAGCAAGGTGTCAAAGGTAAATGGTAAGCCGTGCCTGCACATCGAGTTGCGGTTGTCCGGGAAAGCAGCAATGGTGGCGGCGGGCATTACCAAGTTTAGTGATTTGGCGACGTTTGATCTGGTTGCGTTGCTGCGGAAGCGGGTAATACTGCTGGTACCAAAGGCAGATATTCTTGCACTGGTCGGGCGCGATTTGATTAAGCGGGGGTTGGTACGAAGGCAGAAAATGTCGGGTAGGTACAAAGGTATCTACCGACTGGGCAATCCAAGTAAGCGGGCAGCGAATTTGGTGCTACGGGCGCACCAGATGGAACCAAGTGTTGAACGCAATGATTTGCCTGACCGTAGTGAAATGCCTGATTGCTACGACAGTCCAGATTGCTACGATATGGAAGCTCTCAAGAATTTGGACAAAGCGACAGGGCTAAAGTTGATGCGGCATTTTGAAAAGGTAGCGGCTGAAAAAGTGTTTTCTTCAACAAAGGTTAGGTGAACGCAGCATAGGCAGGGCGGCTATGTTTACTAATAAGGCGCAGAAGTTGTTATCTCACGTCTAGCGCATTGATTACAAAATTATTTATTGTGTTATCTGCTAGATATTGTTATCTGCACTGGCTACTGCACTGGCTAGGTTGAGTAACTGGCTATAAAGCGGGGGGCACCCCCGCTAGTCAACCGTTGTCCACTAGCTTTTTCAAAGGTATCACTTTTTTCGGGTCTACCTTTGCTGCAGAAAACACTTCTGTTGAATTAGCGTCAACCAGCTAAAACACAAGTGTCTTGCGGTCTTCAGCACACCCTGAAAACGACCTTGAGATTGTGGAATCACCTTTCAAACTGTTCAGAAGTTCTGTTGCATCTATCCATATAGCAATTCAGGTTACAGAAATTCTGTCTCAGTCTGATGCCTTTCAAATGACCACAGCATGAAACATGGCGACATGGTTATCAAAGGCCAGTAGGGGCGGGGAAGAATTTTCATGAAATTCTGTCGTCGCAGGTGTCTGCTTGCAGTGTGTCTCCGCTGTGGCCGGTCAGATTGGCGGTGATGGCAGTTCTGGCTAATCGGTCTTGTGCACCGGCATTGGCCTCCAATACAGTCGTTTTTTTGACTGCTTGGAGGCTTCCTTGTTCTGTTTCCGTTCTGATCCTGCTCGTTCCTTTGACACCCTCGACGAGGCCCTTGAATCAGCTGAGGCTGACGACTTGACTGTTGCTATCGTGGACAATGTCGGTGACGTCTTGGTTAGACGCTGGTGTGGTGGCCGTCTCGAATATCCGGTTGGGGTGTTTTCGGCAGAAGAATCTACTTCGCTGTCCTTGCTCCGGCACAAGATAGCCTGACGAACGCACGACAACGGCTTCAGAAGCTGGTTGAACGTGGGCGTGGCTATGCTGGTACCCCCTTGGTACACTGAGGCTGTGATCGGGCCTATCTTGGGTAACCGTGCTTCCGCTACAACGATTCCAATTTGGCTAGGAACTGTCGCTGGGGAGGGTAATCCCCAAGTACGATTAGTTGGTTGAAGCCCGGATAATATCTGGAGTCTGGGAGCGATACAGCTGCGTATTGGCACGACAAATTTTCTCAAGGTAGCGCAATGCGTAAAATCATTTTGATGCTGCTGTTTGCCACGATGAGTGGCGGCGTAATGGCCGAGTTGGTTCATATTGGGCAGGGTGATGGTAAGAATCTGTACGCTAATGCTGCAACCATTCGCAAGAGGGGCGACGTGGTGACAATGGAGGATGTACTAGATTACGCAGAAGTCACAACCCTGCACGGTTATAAGTTCTCGTCAGCTATCTCACACCAAGAATATGACTGCAAAAAAAAGCGGCTTCGTATGGTTTATCTTTCATTACGCTCCGGAGGCATGGGCAGCGGTACCACCGTAACGTCTTACAAGAGCCGAAGTAATTGGATTCCGGTGGTTCCGAGAGACTTTCTTGAGGAAATGTGGAAATTCGCCTGCAGCAATCAGTGACTCCTTCACATGACACCATTATTGATCATCGGGCTTGTATCAGCGATCGTAGGCATAACGGTTGCACCAGGTCTTGTTTTCAAGTTGTCCTTAGGTGTTTTTGCAATATGGTGTATCGGTGAGTGGGTTGAGACAAACAGAAAACTGAAAGAGGAGCGTTACCAGAATGACCTTGACGCCATGTGGATCGCTTATCGTCTTGGGATTCGTCACCTCTATCGCATACATCCCGATGCAATAATTCGAGACGCTTTGTTGAAGCTCGCGGACGATAGTTATGGCGGTTCTGGCCTTCTGGAGATAAACCTCAACGACGCAACGTATGAGGCACATCTGAATACAACTGGCAAGCCGAAGCTCCAGATAGCTCTGAAGAATATCCTGTCACGTGGCTATCCACTTTCGATAGAGAGCGGCAAGGTTATAAATCGATGGAATGATAATGCTGTGCTATTTCAGATTCCACCAAAAAAGTACGAATCGGCGATAGGCGTGCTGGAGGTACGAAAGGTAATTCGTATCAACAAAGTGGGGTCGGTAGCGCTTTGTATAGTGCTTTCCGGGAGGATCCAACTGAGTGCGTCAGTAAGAGTGTTGCGGGAAGGGGAAACTATTCACACGGATGAAGTTGCGTCATTGCGGCACTTTGAAAATGATGTGCTTGAAGTCAAGGAAGGTTTCGAGTGCGGTGTAAAACTGAAGAACTATAAAGATATACGTGCGAACGATAGGCTTGAGGTATTTGTAGTTCAGGAGGTTCCATGGGCTCAATAAGGAATTTTCTGAGTTTGGTACTGCTACCGCTTCATCCCCGCGGTACTTGTCACAAATTGACTGCTTCGATTAGGGTCGTTTGGGCAGAGCATAATAGAACCGGCTTCAATGGCCCAAAGATTCTCTAGGCCGCCGTTATTACTCAGTACAGATACTGATCCTATTCTGCGCCATTTCTGGCGATGACGAGGCAGCGATACCAATGGACGCAGAGTTGCTGCAACCGGCAACCCAACCTTGTAGTACCGAAAGACTTGTTCAGGTATATGAATCTCCTGTAAAAAGCCACAAGTCGACCCCACAGAATCGTAGTACAGGGTCGATTGTCGCCCGCTCGCAAGGCCTTATTCATCATATACTTGCTGGGTAGCGGGGTGGGAAGTGAGTTCCCCGCCGGGCGCACCATTCGGCCGGCAGCCTGCCGGAGCGAAGAGACCCGCCGGCCTTTGCGCAGCGCCGGCGCGACACAAACCTACCGGGACGCCTCCGACGTGCTTGATCCGAATACCACGGCTCTGATCACTCAACTGGGACTCGACGCCGGACTCATGGAGGCGCTGATGTCGGGTGCTATCTGGATCAGCGTGCTGACTCTGGTGACGGCCATTCCGACCGGAATGATTGCCCGGCGCAAGGGGCGGTCGAAGACGCTGTGGATATTGTTCGCTCTGTCGCTGCCGGTGATTCCGCTGCTGCTGATCTGGTTCCTGCCCGCGCTGCCGTCCAAGCGGCCGCCTGCCAAGGACTGAAGGCGGCGGGCCGGCCCCGGCCCGTCATGCATCATGGCCCTGCAACAGGGCCGATCCTTGGAACTGCCTGAAACCTTGCCAGCGTGCGTATCCGCGCTGCGGCGTGATCGACCACCGGCGCCGGATAGTCGCGGCCGATGCTGACGCCGCAGGCGGTTTGTTGCGCGGTGGTCATTTTCCACGGCGCGTGGATGAACTTTTGCGGGACGCGGGCAAGCTCCGGCACATAGCGGCGGATGAAACGGCCCTCGGCATCGAACTTTTCCGACTGCGTCACCGGGTTGAAGATGCGAAACCACGGCTGCGCGTCACAGCCGGTGGAGGCTGCCCATTGCCAGCCGCCGTTGTTGGCGGCGAGGTCGAAGTCGAGCAGTTTTTCGGCGAACCAGGCTTCGCCCCGGCGCCAGTCCAGCCCCAGATCCTTGCTCAGAAAAGATGCAGTAATCATGCGCAGGCGGTTGTGCATGAAGCCGCTGCCGGCCAGCTGGCGCATGGCGGCATCGACCAGCGGATAGCCGGTGCGACCGGCGCGCCAGGCGTCGAACAGGTCGGGTGCGGAATCCCAGCGCAGAGCGTCGAAGGCCGGCTTGAAACACTGCGTCACCACGCGCGGGTGATGCCAGAGGACGGCGTGGTAGAAGTCGCGCCAGATCAGTTCCGAGAGCCAGGTCGCGGCACCCTGGCCGGGCTGGGCTTGGGCATAGGCTACGAGCTGGCGGATCGAAATCGTGCCGAAGCGCAAGTGCGCCGACAGCCCGGAACAGCCGTTCATGGCCGGGAAGTCGCGGCGGCGGGCATAGTCATCGATGCGCTCGATGAAGTCGCGGAACAGCGCTTGCGCCCCGCTCATGCCTGCGGGCAGCGGCTCCCCGCCGGGTGCGCCGGCTTCAAAGCCGAGGTCGCGCAGCGTCGGCAGTTGCCTCGCGCCGGCGGGCGGCGCCAGTTGGCCGGCGTAGCTGTCGACCGGCCAGGAGCGCAGGCCGTCCGAATCGAGTTTTTTCAGCCAGGCATTCTTGTAGGGCGTGAATACGGAGAAAGGAGTGCCGGCCTGGGTCATCACCTCGGCACGGTCGAATATCACCTGATCCTTGAAATCCAGCAGGCCGATACTGCCGAGACGGTGCCTGACTTCGGCATCGCGGGCAAGGGCTGCCGGCTCGTAATCGCGATTGACGTATGCCTCATCCACTCCGAGTTCCGCGGCGAGCTGCGGCACCTCGATCAGCGGATCGCCATGGCGCACGATCAGCGCACCGCCCGTCTCGCGCAAGGCGGCGTCGACTTCTTCCACTGCGCGCAGGATGAACTCCACCCGCCGGTCGCGGCGCGGCAGCGGATCGAGGATTCCGGTGTCGAAAACGAAGCAGCAATACACCCGCCGGTGCGTTTTCAGGGCGTGATGCAGGGCGGCGTGGTCTTGCACACGCAGATCGCGACGGAACCAGACAAGGGCGGCGGTCATGGGATGATCTTGAGGGATACTCGGGAAGGGACTGAGAGATTACAATGTCGGCACTGCCATGGAAACCGTCAGTCTCGCCAACCACTTCCTGATCGCCATGCCCGCCATGGCCGACCCGAATTTTTCCCGCACGCTGACCTACATCTGCGAGCACAACGCCGACGGCGCCATCGGCATCATCGTCAATCGCCCGATCGACATGAAGCTTGCCGGACTGTTCGACCGGGTCAGCATTCCGCTCGAAGACGACCAGGCCGGCGCACGACTCTCCGGCCTGCCGGTGTATTTCGGCGGCCCGGTGCAGACTGATCGCGGCTTTGTCCTGCACCGGCCGGCCGGACAATGGCAGTCCTCACTGAATGTCAGCGACCGCATCGCGCTGACCAGTTCGCGCGACATCCTGCTGTCGATGAGCAGCACCGGCGAGCCGTCCGAGGTATTGGTCAGCCTTGGCTATGCCGGCTGGACCGCCGGACAAATCGAGTGGGAACTGTCGCAGAACGCCTGGCTGACGGTGGAAGCCGATGTCGGCATCATTTTTGACGTACCCCCCGAAGCGCGCCTGCCGGCCGCCATGCAACTGCTCGGAGTGGATTTTGCCAACCTGTCGGAAGTGGCCGGACATGCGTGAGCGCTTGCCGCCGGGCCGCCCCAAGGCAAGCGCAGCGTTCGACCCGGAGCCGCCCGTGGGCGGCGAACCTGCGTCACCCCCGCCCTGGCGGGGGGCGGGGGGTGGGGACCATGAGGCCGCGGGTTCGGTGCTGGCCTTCGATTTCGGCGTCAAGCGCATCGGCGTTGCCATCGGTACGCAGCTGGGCGGCGGACGCACAGGCCCGGCGCGGGCCCTGACCACCATCGACAGCGAGGCCAACGACGCCCGCTTCGCCGCCATTGCCGCACTGATTGCCGAATGGCAGCCGGTGCGCCTGCTGGTGGGGCGCCCCCTCAATGAGGACGGCTCGCCGCATGAAATGACGGCGCGCTGCGAGCGTTTCGCCAATCAGTTGCGCGGCCGTTTCCGCCTGCCGGTCGAGGACGTCGACGAGCGCTTCAGTTCCACCGAGGCCGACGCCAACCTGCGCCAGCAAGGACTTTCCTGGCAGCAGCGCAAGACGCAGGTCGATGCCGAAGCCGCGTTCATCATTCTCCAAAGCTGGTCCGATATTCATGCCCATAGCCACGCAACTGCCTGACGCCGAAGCACTCTGTGTCGCCCTCGCCGAGGCCATGCGGCCTCACGTCGATCCCGCCGCCACCGCTCTGGTGGGCATTCATACCGGCGGCGTCTGGGTCGCCGAGAGATTGCACGCGGCGCTGGGCCTGAAAATTCCGCCCGGTTCGATCAACGTGTCTTTCTATCGCGATGATTTCAGCCAGCGCGGCCTGCCTGCCAACGCCAAGACCTCGCAGATTCCTTTCGATGTCGAGGGCGCACACATCGTCATCGTCGATGACGTGCTCTACACCGGCCGCACCATCCGTGCGGCGATGAACGAGCTTTTCGATTACGGCCGGCCGGCCAGAATAGACCTGGCTGTACTGACCGATCGCGGCGGCCGCGAACTTCCCATCGCGCCCAGTTTTTGTCCGCACTCGCTGAGCCTGCCCGCCGCCCAGATACTGGCGCTGGAGCGGGCCGAGGACGGCGGACTTTCTTTCCGGCTGATAGACAAATGAGCGAATTCGGCAAGCCACAGAGCCCGCAACTCAACAGCCACGGCGAACTGCAGCATCTGCTGACCATCGAGGGCCTGCCGCGCGACGTGCTGACGCGGATTCTCGATACCGCCGCGCCCTTCTCCGAAGTCGCCGAACGCGAAGTGAAGAAGGTGCCGCTGTTGCGCGGCAAGAGCGTGTTCAACCTGTTCTTCGAGAATTCGACGCGCACCCGCACCACCTTCGAGATCGCCGCCAAGCGGCTTTCCGCCGACGTCATCAACCTCAACATCAGCACCTCGTCGGCGAACAAGGGAGAGACCCTGCTCGACACGGCAGACAACCTCGCCGCGATGCAGGCCGACATGTTCGTCGTGCGCCACGCCTCCTCCGGCGCGCCCTATCTGATCGCCCAGCATCTGGCGGCCACCGGGCGCGATCATATCCACGTGGTGAATGCCGGCGACGGCCGCCATGCCCATCCGACGCAGGGCCTGCTCGACATGTACACCATCCGCCACTACAAGGCGGATTTCACCCAGCTCACCATCGCCATCGTCGGCGACGTGCTGCACTCGCGCGTGGCGCGCAGCCAGATCCATGCCCTGACCACCCTCGGCGTGCCGGAAGTCCGCGTCATCGCGCCCAAGACCCTGCTGCCGACCGGGGTTGAACGCCTCGGCGTGAGGGTGTTCCACGACATGCGCGAAGGCCTGCGCGGCGTCGATGTGGTCATGATGCTGCGCCTGCAGAACGAGCGCATGCAAGGCGCCCTGCTGCCCTCGTCGCAGGAGTATTTCAAGTCCTACGGCCTTACTCCGGAGAAGCTGGCGCTGGCCAAGCCCGACGCCATCGTCATGCATCCGGGACCGATGAATCGCGGCGTCGAAATCGATTCTGCGGTGGCCGACGGCGGCCAGGCCGTGATCCTGCCGCAGGTCACGTTCGGCATCGCGGTGCGTATGGCGGTGATGGCCATGCTGGCCGGAAACTCGTGAATAAATCTACTGCGCGCGCCGGATCGGGGATTGGGCGGTGCTCGCTATCCTCACATATAACAACATATGTTCCGGTAGCTGCGCTCCGGCCGCACCCCGTTGCGGCCCGCTCGCTACGATTTCTTCACGAGTTTTGAACCCATGAAAATACATATCCGTAATGGCCGGCTGATCGACCCGGCGAGCAAGACCGACAAGGCTCTGGATCTGTTCATCGCCGCGGGGAAGGTCGTCGCTGTCGGCAGCGCGCCGGCCGGCTTCGAGGCCAGCAGCGTGCTGGACGCGAGCGGCTGCATCGTCTGCCCGGGCCTGGTTGATCTCGCCGCGCGGTTGCGCGAGCCGGGCTTCGAGTACAAGGCCACGCTGGAATCCGAAATGGCGGCAGCCGCAGCCGGCGGCGTGACGCGGCTGGCCTGCCCGCCCGATACCGATCCGGTGCTGGATGAGCCGGGGCTGGTGGAAATGCTGACTCATAGGGCGCGGCTGCCCGAGTTTGCCCACGTGCATCCGGTGGGCGCGCTGACCACGCAACTGGAGGGCAAGGAGCTCACCGAAATGGCGGAGCTTAGCGAAGCCGGTTGCATCGCCTTCGGCCAGGCCAACCGCGCCATTGTCGACACGCAGGTGCTGCTGCGCGCCATGATGTACGCGGCGACCTTCGATTTCCCGGTCTGGTTGCAGGCGCAGGACCCTTTCCTTGCGCGCAAGGGCGTGGCCCATGACGGCGAAGTTGCCGCCCGCCTCGGCCTCGCCGGGATTCCGGTGGCGGCGGAAACCATCGCCCTGGCAACCATTCTGCATCTGGCCAGGGAGACCGGCGCCCGGGTGCACGTGACCCGCATTTCATCGGCAGCCGGCGTAGAAATGATCGTCGCCGCGCGTGCCGCCGGCATTGCCGTGACCTGCGACGTGGCGATTCACCACCTGCACCTTTGCGAAATGGATATCGGTTTCTTCAACGCGAATGCCCGGCTCGACCCGCCCTTGCGCTCGCAGCGCGACCGCGATGCCTTGCGTGCCGGCCTTGCGTCGGGCGCGATCAATGCGGTCTGTTCCGACCACACGCCGGTTGATGACGATGGCAAGCAACGGCCGTTCGAGGAAGCCGAAGTGGGCGCCACCGGGCTGGAACTGCTGCTGCCGCTGACCCTGAAGTGGGCGCAGGAAATGAAGTTGCCGCTGGTCACGGCGCTGGCCCGCGTCACATCGGATCCGGCGCGCATTCTAGGTGTCAGGGCCGGCTCGCTGGCAATCGGTGCCGCGGCCGACATCTGCGTTTTCGATCCGCTGGCCGAATTCGCGGTAACCCGCGAGAACCTCCGGAGCCAGGGCAAGAACACGCCCTTCATCGGCTACGAGTTCCCCGGCCGCGTGCGCTATACCCTGATCGACGGCCACCTGGCCTTTGACGGCACGCTCAGCTGAGATATTGTCGGGCCCGCCACGCCGTGCAGCCTGCGTTTTGGCAGGAACACGGCGGGCCGATATGAAACCGTGTGTTTCATATTTCATGTCGCCTTGACAACAGCAACACATAGGCAAAGACTCAAATCGGTATAGACGTACCGTTTGCCAAAAGCCTTGTGTTGCCGGCGAAGACTTGTGCCAGGATGTGGTGCCGTCAAGCCGATCCTGATGCGGGTTCTCGATTGCACAGCCACGCACCTCCAAATACGGGTCTCGTATGCTGCATTCAATGCTTCGCTGTTCGCTAATCCTCCTTGCATATGCACTTGGTTCGCCGACAGCCGCCATGGCGCAAACTTCGGCCAGCCCCTATTACGCGATCAGAGCCCCGGCCGACGCCCTGCAAGTGCTCAGTCTCGGGTCGGTGACCGTCAGCAGTATCAGTCCGGTCACCATCACGCCGGCCGAAAACAGCACCAACCTTTACTTCGTCGCCAGGAATCAGGGCAGCCAGCCATTGACGCTGGATTTCTCGTCGTGGGATGAAATCCTGTCAACCAAGCCGGACTGGCTATTCCACTTTTTCAAGTTTTTCGGTTATGGCGGAGGACCCGCAAGCACCGTGCTGGCGCCCGGCGCATCCGCGACGCTCGAGTTTTATGTGAGCAAGGACGTGAGTGGCGGGCAGCCCGTGCAAACCACTCTGCCGTTCACTTTCCAGGTGAAGGAGACCGGACAACAGGGCACTTTGAGCGTCACATTCATAGGCGACGATCAGATCATGCAACTGCGGGAGACGAAAACCTCGACCATTGCCGGTCGCGTGACCTCCGGCAACAGTCTGCCGGTTGCCAACGCCTTGGTCAGTGTTGCCGCCTTCAATGAAAACCTTGAGCAGCATGTCCGCACCGATGCCGACGGAAATTTCCGCTTTGGCGTCCTGTCCGCGGATGACATGAAAACCATCATGGGGCCCAGGACCTTGCCTTACGCCAGCATCGACTACTTCATCACGGTGGAAGCCGATGGCTACACGATGGCCTACCAGGGCGGACTGGCCCCCGGGAGCGGACAGACGGTGACCCGGAATGTAATTCTGAATGCGCGCTCACCGCTGCCCTCCTACCAGCTCGTTGGCGAACTTGCCACCAGCGGCAAGCTGGCCTATTGGTGGATCCGCTTCGCCGGCAACGGCGACCGCGTTGTGTCGGTGCAGGGTCAGCATCCGCCCGTCGACCCGAGCACGCCCGGCCACATCATCGCTGTTGATTTGACCGGCAAGGAGTTGTGGCGAATTGAAACCGGCCAGCAGTGCTGGGGGCTGGATGTCTCAAGCGACGGCAACCGGATTGCTGCCGGTTGTTACGACGGCTACGCCTATGTGGCCGACCTGAACGGAGCGCTGCTTTACAAAGTGCACATCGGCAGTCCGTCGGTCACCGATGTGCGTTTCTCGCCCGACGGGCGCTATTTGCTGGGTGACGGCATCGGCTCCGGCATTACGGGCTTTACGGTCATGAATGCAGGCACCGGCACCGTGGTTTGGGATTCAAGCCGCGACGTTGCCGCCGGGCAAGGGCCGCAGGGCGGCTACAAGACGCGCTGGAGTGCGGACAGCAAGCGAGTAGTGGCCGGCAGTGGCGGCCCCATCTCCATGTTCGACGACAGCGGCAAGCTGATCTGGCGAAACAATATCGGCGTGTCCCCGTTGTGGCTGGAAGTCGATGAGGCGTACAACACTTATGCTGCCGGCAAGAGTCGCGAAGTGTTCAGTTGGGACAAGGACGGCAAGCTGCGCTGGCGCCATCGTCTGGCACATACCTCCAACGAAGCCTGGCCCGGCATCTCGGCTGATGCCTCGATCATGGTAGTGCCGACCTTCAACGGTCTGCTGCAGGCAATCAATAGTGCAGGGCAGCTGTTGTGGCAACGATTCCTGCCGGCATTGCCCGATATCTCGCCGCAAGGTATTGCCTGGGAACGCATCTTTGGTCCCGGTCACAACGCCCTTTCCCTGACGCCCGACGGCAACCTGATTGCAGTCGGCAGCAGGGGTTACCAGACCCTGCTCTATGACCGCAACGGCACGCTGGTCTTCAGCCACAGCGCGGCGGTGAGATCAGACTCGCAGGGACCTGATCCCACCGTCATCCGGAATTACCCGGGGGTCACCGGCATCAGCCTCTCACCTGATGGAAAATATATCGCTGCGGGCTACGCCGACAGCGTCATCCGCATATTTGCGCGACAGGACGCGATCATGGTCAACGCCGGTTGGAATCTGGTCGGCAACAGTGTCTCGGCACCCATCACGGTGGCCGCCTCCTTTGGCGACGCCGGCAAGGTGGCGAGCGTCTGGAAGTGGGTCACCCAGGGCAGCACTGCCGGCATCACCTACCCGACCTGGGCGTTTTACACACCCGGCCAAAGCGATGGCGGCCGGGCCTACGCAAGCAGCAAAGGCTATGACTTCCTCAGCACCATCAACGCCGGCGAGGGTTGTTGGGTCTACGCCACGACCGGCATGAGCGTCCCTTTGCCGGCCGGCGCTGCGGTGGCCGCCACCGCGTTTCAAAACATGGGTTCCGGGTGGCATCTGATTTCCACAGGCGAAAGCAGGACACCAGGCGCGTTCAACACCGACCTCAGCACCTCGCCCCCGGCGCCGGGCGTAGTGCCCGCAAATTACACCACGCTATGGGCGTGGGACAGCGGGCAGTCAAAGTGGTATTTCTACGCGCCGGGTCTGCAGGCCATGGGTGGCAGCGTGCTCAGCGATTACATCGCCGGCAAGGGCTATCTGGACTACGCCTTGGCCAACAAGACCCTTGGGCCGGGAATCGGATTCTGGGTGAAAACGCCGTAATCATTCGGTGCAGCCGGCTGACGGCAACGGCTATCACCGCGCCACCCACAAGAATCAGTCGGGGATTGCGAGTGATCGCTTGACAGAAGCCGGATCGATGCCGCTGACGCGCACCCGCTTGGCACGGGAGGTTTCGCCGCTGAGCAGGCTGACTGCCGCCTTGGCAACGCCAAGCTGAGCGGCGAGAAAGGAGATCAGGCTGGCGTTTGCCTTGCCATCCACCGGCGGCGCCGCAAGCCGGATTTTCAGCGCTTCGCCGTGCAGCCCCGCCACTTCGGTTTTCTTCGCTCCGGGCTGGATGTGCAGTCGCAGCGTCACGCCACCGGCGTCGGCGACCAGCCAGGTCACGAGTTGCCGCCGCGCCGCCCCGAGGCAGATCCGGCAATAGCCCGCGAGCGCAGCGAGCCGCGGCCGGCGGCCAAGTCGTTCATGATAAAAGCATCATCGGCAAGACGCTGTTGCGCAGGCTGGCGATGACAAACAGGCCTATCTGCAGAAGCAACAGCAGCGCCAGCGGCGACAGGTCCACGCCGCCGATCGGCGGAATGACGCGGCGGAAGGGCCGCAGCAGAGGCCGTGCCACCGTATTGAATACGTCGGCCATGGGCGCATGGGGGTTCACCCAGGAAAGTACCGCCGAGACCAGCACGGCCCCCATTGCCAGATACAGGCTGATTTTCGCCACTTCCAGCGCTGCCAGAACCGCCACCAGAAGAACCGGTGCGGACGAGACGGCAAGCAGTACGCCGGAGAACCCCAGCGCTATCCCCTGATAGATCACCTGCCACAACCAGGCCAGCAGCAGGCTCGCCATGTCAAGGCCGAACAGGCCGGGAATCAGGCGGCGCAGAGGACGCACCATCCAGTCGGTGATGGCGACAATGAACTGTCCCAGCGGGTTGCGGAATGGCGCGCGCAGCCACTGCATGGTGAAGCGCACCAGCAGCGCCAGCGTCAGCAAGCCGCAGACGGTGTCGAGGATGAGGAGAACAATCTGGCTCAGCATCAGTCTTTACCGAGGATTTCGCCGAGTTCCCGGCCGCGCACTTTCGCCGCCATGATGCCATGCCCGATGGCGCCGGCAATTCCACTGCTGCCGAATGACAGCAGCGCTGCTTCCGTGGTGCCGCCCTTGGAAGTCACGCGTTCGCGCAGGGTCGAAATCGACTCGTCGCTCTGCTCGGCCAGGCGGGCGGCGCCGAGAAAGGTTTCAACCGTCAGCTGTCGTGCCGAGCGCGGATCAAAACCCAGATTCAGCGCGGCCGCCTCCATGGCCTCGATGAAATAGAAGACGTAGGCCGGGCCGCTTCCGGAAACCGCCGTGACTGCATCCATCTGCTCCTCGTTGCCGATCCATACCGTGCTGCCGACCGCCTTGAGAATCTTTTCGGCGCTGTTGCGCCCTTCAAGGTCTACCGCGGGGTCGGCGCACAAGCCGGTAATTCCGGCGCCGATCAAGGCCGGCGTGTTGGGCATGGTGCGCACCAGCTTTTTGTAGTTGCCCAGCCAGCGCGAAATATCCGCCATGCGCAGCCCGGCGGCAATGCTGATTACCAGTTGCTTGTCGAGCTTGCCGCAAAACGGGGCCACGGCTTCCTTCAGATGCTGCGGCTTGACCGCCAGTACCAGGACTTCGCAGTTCAGCGCCGCGGCATCGGCCGTTGCCGTGCAGCGCACGCCGAAAGCCGCGATCAGCCTTTGCCGGGCGCCTTCGAACGGCTCCACTACCTGTATGCCGGCAGCCGAATAGCCTTGCTTGCGCAGGCCGCCGATGAGGGCGACGGCCATGTTGCCGCCGCCGATGAATGTTATTTTCATGCTGTCTCCACTGAACCGCCCGCGCTACAGCGGGAACGGGGTCGGGTCGTCAAGTTTTGCGAAGGACTGCGCGGGCGCACGTCCTTCTCCGGATAAAGGCTCAAGTTCGTTCTCCAAAGATCGCGGTGCCTACCCTGACCAGCGTCGCGCCTTCCATTATGGCGGCTTCAAGGTCATGCGACATGCCCATCGAGAGCGTGTCGAGAACGAGGCCTTCGGCGTTGAGCCGGTCGCGCAAGCGGCGCAGCAGGGCGAAGCGGCTGCGCAACAGTCCCTCGTCGCCGGTCGGCTCCGGGATAGCCATCAGTCCGCGCAGCCGGAGGTTCGGCAACATCGCGGCGGCATGGGCCAGGGCCGCCGCCTCGTCGGGAGTGCAGCCGCTCTTGGAGGCCTCCCCGGATACATTCACCTGAATACAGAACTGCAGCGGAGCGAGATCCGGCGGGCGCTGCGCGGCAAGCCGCTCGGCGATCTTCAGGCGGTCTACCGAATGTATCCAGGCAAAGTTTTCAGCCGCCTGCCGCGTCTTGTTGCTCTGCAGCGGTCCTATAAAATGCCATTCAAGATTCAGGCCGGCCAGCTCCGCCACCTTGCCACTGCCTTCGCTCACGTAGTTTTCGCCGAAAGCACGCTGTCCTGAAGCCACAGCCTCGCGCACCGAGGCCGCCGGCCGGGTCTTGGAAACGGCCAGCAACTGCACGGACTCCGCCGGCCGGCCGGCGGCAATGCAGGCGGCGGCGATTCGTGCACGCACAGCTTGCAAGTTGGCGGCGATTGATGTCATATTGCGACTGCAAAGTATATCGCACCCCATCTACAGGAAAGCGCACATGGACATCACCGAACTGCTCACTTTCGTCGTCAAGAACAAGGCATCCGACTTGCATCTGTCGTCGGGCCTGCCGCCCATGATCCGGGTCCACGGCGACGTGCGCAAGATCAACCTGCCGCCGATGGAACACAAGGACGTGCATGCCATGATCTATGACATCATGAACGACGGGCAGCGCAAGGTCTATGAGGAAAACCTCGAGTGCGACTTTTCCTTTGCGGTACCGAATCTGGCGCGCTTCCGTGTCAATGCCTTTGTCCAGAACCGCGGCGCGGCAGCGGTGATGCGGACCATTCCGTCGAAGATCCTGTCGCTGGAAGATCTCAAGGCACCGAAGATTTTTGAAGAACTGGCCGACTACCCGCGCGGACTGGTGCTGGTGACCGGGCCGACCGGTTCGGGCAAGTCGACGACGCTGGCGGCAATGGTGAATCACAAGAATGAAAACGAATATGGCCACATCCTCACTGTCGAAGATCCCATCGAGTTCGTGCACGAATCCAAGAAGTGCCTGATCAACCAGCGCGAAGTCGGGCCGCATACGCTGTCCTTCAACAATGCCCTGCGCTCTGCCCTGCGCGAAGATCCGGACGTGATCCTGGTTGGCGAAATGCGCGATCTGGAAACCATCCGGCTGGCCATGTCCGGCGCCGAAACCGGGCATCTGGTGTTCGGTACACTGCATACCTCCTCGGCGGCGAAAACCATCGACCGCATCATCGACGTGTTCCCGGCCGCGGAAAAGGAAATGATCCGCGCCATGCTGTCGGAATCGCTGCGGGCGGTAATCTCCCAGACGCTGTGCAAGACGGCTGACGGCGCGGGCCGCGTTGCCGCGCATGAGATCATGGTCGGCACGCCGGCGATCCGCAACCTGATCCGCGAAGCCAAGGTGGCCCAGATGTATTCGGCGATTCAGACCGGCCAGCAGTTCGGCATGCAGACGCTGGACCAGAACCTTCAGGATCTGGTCAAGAAGAGAATCATCGCTCCATCGGAAGCGCGGGCCAAGGCCGCCAACAAGGATAATTTCCCGGGCTGAAGCCAGGGAAATTATCCTTGCGGCAAGTTACACCCGCCCCTCCCATCCTCCCCTCGCGGGGAGGCTACTGATGTGAGCCGCTGCCGCGGCTAGAGTACGAAGAAACGAACGGAGATTTGCACCATGGAACGCGACGAAGGCCTCAAATTCATGTACCAGCTTCTGACCATGATGATGCAGAAGAAGGGCTCCGACTTGTTCATCACCGCCGGGTTTCCGCCGGCCATGAAGATAGACGGCAAGATGACGCCGGCGACCACGCAAGTGCTGTCACCCCAGCACTCTCAGGAACTGGCCCGCGCCATCATGAATGACAAGCAGGCGGCGGAGTTCGAGGCGAGCAAGGAATGCAATTTCGCCATCTCGCCGGCCAGTATCGGCCGCTTCCGCGTCAATGCCTTTGTTCAGCAGGGGCGGGTGGGCATGATCCTGCGCACCATCAACGTTCAGATTCCCGAAATCGATGATCTGAAACTGCCGCCGGTGCTGAAGGATGTGGCGATGACCAAGCGCGGCCTGGTGCTGTTTGTCGGCGGCACGGGTTCCGGCAAATCGACCTCGCTGGCGGCGATGATCGGTTACCGCAATCAGAACAGCTACGGCCACATCATCACCATCGAAGACCCGGTCGAGTATGTCCATGAGCACCGCAACTGCATCGTGACCCAGCGTGAGGTCGGCGTCGATACCGATTCATGGGAAATCGCATTGAAGAATACCCTGCGTCAGGCGCCCGATGTCATCCTGATCGGCGAAATTCGCGACCGGGAAGTGATGGAGCACGCCATTGCCTTTGCCGAAACAGGCCACCTGGCAATGGGTACGCTGCACGCCAACAACGCCAATCAGGCGATCGACCGGATCATCAACTTCTTCCCCGAGGAGCGCCGGCCGCAGTTGTTGATGGATCTGTCGCTCAATCTCAAGGGCATTGTGTCTCAGCGCCTGATACCCATCAAGGATGGCAAGGGCCGTGCCGCCGCCGTCGAAGTCCTGCTCAACTCGCCGCTGATCGCCGATCTGATATTCAAGGGAGAGATTCACGGCATCAAGGAGGTCATGAAGAAGTCCAAGGAACTCGGCATGAAGACCTTCGACATGGCGCTCTACGATCTGTTCGAGGAGGGGCGCATCAGCTACGACGACGCTTTGCGCTTCGCCGATTCCATGAACGAAGTGCGCCTGCAGATCAAGCTGTACGGCAAGGATTCGCAGACGATGGATCGCAATACCGGCATCCAGCATCTGGATATCGTCTAAAGCGTTTTTCGTGATTCACCATACTGTGTGCTTTCGCGGGCCTTGATACCTGTTTCCCGGTAGTGAGGCTAAGGTTATCGCGGTATTTCTTTCGTCTCCTTCTTGGCATATCTTTAGTTATACGGGTAGCCACTGTTGCCGGGTGAGAGGATGGAGTGAATTGCTGAAAGCCATGACTGACGCGGGACTGCCCGGGCGAATTCGGGGGGTAACGCACCCGGCCTTACCGGCGCCGAGTACATTCCCCCGCTAGGTATCCGCTACAAACAACTGAATCAATTCACTATTTAACCCGACAGCAGTAATCGTATAATTACACGAGACGCCGTCGCCCGCCGCGCCATGCGGCGACGGGCAAACTAGCGCCGCATGGCGGCGTGCATTCAGGATGTGATCACAGACCATGCTTGCCGATATGCAGAATCGATCCGATCAGACAGACAGCCGCGCAGCGGTGGAAGACATCGGCCATCTGACGCAGAAGATTTGCACTATCTGGGGAACCCCCGAACTGGATGCTTTCCTGAGCGCTCTGCTGATGGATGCACGCGACGGCGCACGCAAGGGCTTGCCGGTAGAGGTTGCCATCGAGATTCTTTTCCTGGTAAAGGTCAACAAGATGCTGCGCGCTCTGGCGCTGGCATCGAAACTGAGCCTGAAAGTCGAGGAAGCGTATCGTTTGGTGGACGAAGGCGATCAGGCGCGACTGGGAATCGACCCGTTGGACGATCCGCTGGTTTCACGCGATACGATTACCCGATCCCATCGCGGGGTGGAAGCCAAGGCAATGCGTCCGGCCGAAACCACTGCCAGCAGCCAGGTGCAGGGCCTGGTTCAGTTGATGGGGATGCTGATACGCAGCCGGTGGCTGGCGTGGGCGATCGTTCTGGTGCTGGGCTTCAAGTTCTTCTGGCCGGCAGTAAAAGCACTGGTCTAGTTGCGCCCCGGGGATTCGTACGCTGCCGGCACCGGGTTTTTTTTGTCGCGCCTGCTGCCGGCGACGATTTCGATGTTGTAAAGCCGGCATTCGAGCGCGCCGTTGTAGAGCGGAATCTTGCGTGAGGTCTGGAGCCGGATCAGCTTCGGCAAGCGCATGTCGGCCGACAGAAACCAGCAACTCCAGCCGGCAAAGCGCTGCTTCAGCGCATCGCCCAGAGGCGGGTAGAACGCGGCCAGTTCTTCCTCGCTGCCCAGTCTTTCGCCGTAGGGCGGATTCGCCACCATTGTCCCCGCCGGCGCCGGCGCCGGTCGCGTCAGCAGGTCGGCCTGTTCCAGGGTAACCAGTTTGTCGAGCCCGGCATGGGCCAGATTTTGCCGCGTGCGTGCGACGGCATCGGCCGCTATGTCGCTGCCATAAAGCGGCAGGGCGACAGCCTCGCGACGTCTTTCTGCGGCTGCGCGCTGCAGCTGGCGCCAGATGCCGGCGTCAAAAGACTTGAGATGTTCGAAGCCGAAATTCCCCGGCTCGCGCGACAGCCCTGGCGCGTCGTCGAGGCAGATCTGCGCGGCTTCGAGCAGGAAGGTGCCGCTGCCGCACATCGGGTCGAGCAGCGGCGTGCCCGGCAGCCAGCCGGCCAGGCGCAGGATGCCGGCGGCGAGGTTTTCCTTGAGTGGCGCGCCGATCTTGGCCAGCTTGTGGCCGCGCACATAGAGAGGCTCACCGGACATGTCGAGATACAAGGTCGCCTGCTGTTCGGTGATGAAGAGGTGAATGCGGACCTCCGGATTTTTTGTATTGACGCTTGGGCGCCGTCCGGTCTCGGCGCGGAAGCGGTCGCAGATGGCATCCTTGACCTTCAGCGTGATGAACTCAAGGCTCTTCAGCGGCGAGCGGATCGCTGTGACATAGACGCGGATCGAGCGATCCACGGAAAATAGCCGCGACCAATCGACGTCGTAGGCCAGCTGGTAAACCCCGGCCTCGTTGCGATAACTGCCCTGCGCAACGCGAGACAAGACGCGGGTCGCAATGCGCGACTCGAGGTTGATGCGGTAGCCGGTTTCGAGGCTGCCGCTGCACGCGACACCTCCCGGCACCGTCGCAATGTCCTTGCCGCCGGCAGCGGCGAGGTCTTCCGCGAGCAGCGACTCGAGCCCGCGCGGGCAGGTTGAAAAATAGTGGTTCAAGAGCGCAGCTTTCAGTGAGGGCCAACGCCGGTATTATCGGCCTTTAGCGCGGCTGCCGCGACTAGAACGGTTTCACCACCGCCAGGATGCAGATGGCCGTCAGCGCCAATACCGGCATTTCGTTGAAGAAACGAAACCAGACATGAGTCTTCGTCGAACTGCCGGCGGCGACGCCGGCGAGCAGCCTGCCGCACCAGAAATGGTATGCGACCAGGCCGATGACGAGTGCTGTCTTGGCATGCAGCCAGCCGCCGGCGAAGCCGAAGCCGAACCACAGCCACAGGCCCAGCCCTACTGCCAGCGCGCCGATCGGGGTGATGAAGCGATAGAGTTTCCCGGCCATCAGCAGCAGGCGTTCGCGTTCGGCCTTGCTGTCGGCGGGCACCATGGCCAGGTTGACGAAAATTCGTGGCAGGTAGAAGAGACCGGCGAACCAGCTCACCACGAAGACGATATGAAACGCTTTTATCCAGAGCATGATGCTTCCTCTATGGGGCGGCCGAGATTCCCGTTGCCACGGTCGGGTAGTGCAGACGCAGGTGCAGTTCCCGCTTCATTCGCGTGTTGTCCAGGCGGCGCGATTCGCTCATGAACGACCACTGCAGCGGCGGCACTGCGCGACGCACCTCCTCACGCGACAGGCGTGGCGCGCGCGGCAGCGCAAAGGCGTCGGCCAGCAGGTCAAACCATTCGCCCATAGCCAGCGACGAGTCGTCGTTGATGTTATAGATCCGGTTCGCCCGTCCATGAGCCAGTGCCGCGACGCAGGCGCGCCCGAGGTCATCGGCGTGGATGTGGTTGGTGTGACTGTCTTCGGCATGAAGCATGAGCGGCAGGCGCCGCTGCAGGCGCTCCAGCGGCAGCCGGTCGGCGGCATAGATGCCGGGCGCACGCAGGATGCTGATGCGGCAGTGACGTCCGCGTTCGCGCCCGAACTGGCGCAAACGTTGTTCCGCATCCACCCGCCGCGCCGCGCGCGCCGACTGTGCTGCGGGCTGCCGTGTCTCACTTACCCGGTCGCCGCCGCAATCGCCATAGACGCCGCTGGTACTGATGTAGACCAGCTGCCGTGGTAGACTTTTGCCGCGTCGCAGGATGGCTATCAGGTTCTGGGTGCGTACGTCGCCGGTACCTTGCGGCGGCGGCGGCGCGCTGTGGATCACCGCATCCGCGATGCCGGCCAGTCGTGTCAGAGTGTCGGGCCGGTCAAGATCGCCCTCGATCTGCGTGATGCCCAGCGTCGCCAGTTGCGGGTCGCGCCGGCGCACCAGCGCCAGCACGTGCCAGCGCAGCACGAGTTGCGGCAAAGCGCGGCGTACTACGTCACCGCAACCGATTATCAGCAATCTACGCATCGGACGATTATCGCATGGCTCCAGTTGGCTCATTCCGCGTTACGCTTCAGCCCGGCGGGGACTGCTTTGGCGCCGACGGTAGCCAAACAATTTTGCAGGCGGCGCTTGATGCCGGTCTTGCGCTGCCCTACGGCTGCGGCAATGGCGCCTGCGGCGCCTGCAAGGGCAGGGTGGTCGACGGCCGGGTGGATCACGGACTGGCGCAGGAGCAGGCCCTCTCCGCGGCGGAGCGCGCCGGCGGCCTGGCCTTGTTCTGTTGCGCCAGACCGCTTTCCGACCTGGTGCTCGAATCGCGCGAGGCGGGCGCGGCCAAAGAGGTTCCGCTCAGGATCATGCCCTGCCGGGTACAGAAGATGGAACGCATGGCGGACGACGTGATGGTGCTGAGCCTCAAGTTGCCGGCCAGCGAGCGCCTGGAATTTCTGGCGGGCCAGTACATCGAGTTTCTGCTCAAGGACGGCCGGCGTCGCGCTTTTTCGATTGCCAATGCGCCGCATGACGACGGTTTCCTGCAACTGCATGTGCGCCTGATCCCCGGCGGCGAATTTACCGGCCATGTTTTTGGCAGCATGAGGGAAAAGGACATCCTGCGTTTCCAGGGCCCCTGCGGCAACTTTTTCCTGCGCGAGGATTCGGCCAAACCCGTCATCCTGCTCGCCGGCGGCACCGGTTTCGCGCCTGTCAAGGCCATGGTGGAACACGCCATTCACAGTCGCATGACGCGCCCGATGGAAATCTACTGGGGTGCGCGCAACCGCGCCGGCTTGTACCTGCCCGACCTGCCTGCGGCATGGGTCGCCGCGCACAAACATATCCGCTACGTACCGGTGCTGTCCGAGGCGGCAGCGGAGGATCGCTGGCAGGGACGCTGCGGACTGGCCCATCGCGCCGTGCTGGAAGACCATGCCGATCTTTCCGCGTACCAGGTCTACGCCTGCGGCGCGCCGGCCATGATCGACGCTGCGCGCGGCGAATTCGCCGCGCAGGGTTTGCCGCCGGAAGAGTTTTTCGCCGATGCGTTCAGCTATGCAACCGCCATAGATGGCGCGGTTCCCGCATGATCACTGTTTGCCGGTTCCCGCCGGCATCCGGACTGTTTTGCCGCAAGTGTTGCATCCGGGCGCCGCAGTATTTCCCCGGAAACTATTCGCCGAGGTAGGCGGCGCGGACGCGCGGATCGGCGAGCAGTGCGGCCGAGCTGTCCGCCAGGGTGATCGCACCGCTTTCCATGACATAGCCGCGAGAGCAGACTTCCAGCGCAAGGCGTGCGTTCTGTTCCACCAGCAGTATCGTCACGCCCTCTGCCGCGACCTTGCGTACCACCTCGAACACTTTTTCCACCATCAGCGGCGCCAGGCCCATCGAAGGTTCGTCGAGCAGCAGCAGCCTGGGGCGGCCCATCAGCGCACGGCCGATGGCCAGCATCTGCTGCTCGCCGCCGGACAGGGTGCCGGCCACTTGTGTCCGGCGTTCCTTCAGGCGCGGCAGCAAGCCGTAGATCTTTTCCAGATCGGATGAAATTTCGCGGCTGTCCTCGCGGTGATAGGCGCCCATCATCAGATTCTCGACAACGGTCAGGCGGGCGAACACGCCGCGGCCCTCGGGCACCAGCGCCAGTCCCCTGGCGATCAGTGCGTGGCCGGGCAGCGCCTCGATGCGCTCCCTGTCGTAATGAATCTCGCCGCGTGACGGGATCATGCGCGCCAGCGCCTTGAGCGTGGAGGTCTTGCCGGCGCCGTTGGCGCCGATCAGGCAGACCATCTCGCCCTCTTCGACCACGAATGAAATGCCCTTTACGGCCGCGATGCCGCCGTAATGAACCTGGAGGTTCAGTGCCTCAAGCAGCGCTCTTGCCAAGATAGGCCTCGATGACTTTCGGATCGGCACGCACCACTTCCGGCACGTCTTCGGCGATCTTCTCGCCGTAGTCGAGCACGGCGACGCGGTCGCACAATCCCAGGACCAGCTTGACGTCGTGCTCGATCAGCAGCACCGTCAGTCCATCCTGGCGCAGCCCTTCGATCAGGCGGCGCAGCGCCGCCGTCTCGGTGGCGTTCATGCCGGCGGCGGGTTCGTCGAGCGCCAGCAGTTTGGGATCGGTGGCCAGGGCGCGGGCAATTTCCAGCCGGCGCTGATCGCCGTAGGAAAGCTGCCGTGCCAGATCACCGGCATGACCGGCAATGCCGACGTAATGCAGCAGTTCCTCGGCGCGGCGGCGGATGCCCGCTTCTTCGGCGCGCTCGGCACGGGTGCGCAGGATGGCGCCGAGAACCCCGGCACGGGTGCGTACGTGACGCCCGACCATCACGTTCTCCAGTGCCGTCATGTTTCCGAACAGCCTGATGTTCTGGAAGGTGCGTGCAATGCCGGCAGCGGCGACCTCGTGCGGGCTCGCCAGATTCAGCGGCGCAGAGGCGAAATGGACCTCGCCGCTGTCACGCGGATAGAGTCCCGTAAACACGTTGAACAATGTGGTCTTGCCGGCGCCGTTGGGGCCGATCAGACCGTAGATCTCGCCGCTGCGGATGGTCAGCGAGACATCCTTCAGCGCCTGCACGCCGCCGAAGCGCTTGCCTATGTTGCTGGCCTCGAGCAGGACTTCAGGCATCGGAAAACCTTTTGGCCACAGAGGTCACAGAGTCCACAGAGAGAAGCAGCAGAAGGGGTTTCTCTGTGCTCTCTGTGAACTCTGTGGCTAATGGTTTTGACGTCATGCCCGGTTCTCGTCCATCTCGCGACGATGCCTGGTTTCCGGCCAGAGGCCGGCGGGGCGGAAGCGCATCGTGAGCACCAAAGCCAGCCCGAAGACCAGCATGCGCAGCACTTCCGGATCGACCAGCAGCTTGCCGAAGAGCGCGCGCTGCGCCGGTTCCACAGTGTAGCGCAGCAGTTCAGGTACGAAAGACAACAGCAGCGCGCCGGCAATCACGCCCCAGATGTTGCCCATGCCGCCCAGCACCACCATGGCCAGCACCATGATGGATTCATTGAGGACGAAGCTTTCCGGGCTGACGAAGCCCTGGATCGCGGCGAACATGCCGCCGGCGACGCCGCCGAAGGACGCGCCCATGGCAAAGGCCAGCAGCTTGATGTTGCGGGTGTTGATGCCGCTCGCCTTGGCGGCGATCTCGTCCTCGCGGATCGCCACCCAGGCGCGGCCGATGCGCGAATCCTGCAGGCGCCGGTTGATGACGATGACGGCCAGCAGCACCAGCAGCAGAAAGTAGTAGTACTTGATCGGCCCGCTGAAGACCAGGCCGCCGATGGTGTCGCTGGCGGAAAAGTTCAGCGCTCCGATCTGGAACGGGTCGATGCGGTTGATGCCTTTCGGGCCGTTGGTCAGGTTGATCGGCGCCGAGAGGTTGTTCATGAAGATGCGCACGATCTCGCCGAAGCCCAGCGTGACGATCGCCAGATAATCGCCGCGCAGGCGCAGGGTGGGTGCGCCGAGCATCACGCCGGCAATGCAGGCCACCGTGGCGCCGATCGGCAGGATGAGCCAGAAGGGCAGGTGCAGGCCGAAATGCGGCGAGGCCAGCAGCGCGTAGACATAGGCACCCACGGCAAAGAAGGCCACGTAGCCGAGGTCGAGCAGGCCGGCGAAGCCGACCACGATGTTCAATCCGAGGGAAAGCAGGACGAACAGCACGGCAAAGTTGGTGATGCGTACCCAGGCCGTGCCGGCGGCAGCCAGGACGAAAGGCAGGGCGATCAGCGCGATGGCGACCAGGGCCAGGCCGATGCGCTCGCGGCTTGTCTTCATCCTGGAAAACGCGGTTGAACCACAGAGGCACAGAGAACACAGAGAAGGGCGTCACGTCGCCAAGCCGGATCGACAATCAGTCGGAAACCTGTCGCCCGACAAGCAATTGATTTATCGCCTTTCTCTGTGTCTCTGTGTCTCTGTGGTGAAGTTCTTCGGTTCATAAGGTCGTCATGCCCGTTCCGAGACGCGTTCGCCGAGCAGGCCGGAGGGGCGGAACACCAGCACCAGGATCAGCATCAGGAAGGCGAACACATCCTGGTAGTTGCTGCCGAACAGCACGAAGTTGCCGCCATCCGCGCATTGTGCGGTCAGCCAGTCATGCGCCGGGGGCCAGTCGCAGAGGTCGGTCAGTTCGCCGACGTAGCCGGTGCCGAGGGCCTCCACCAGGCCCAGCAGAATGCCGCCGAGCATGGCGCCGGCGATGTTGCCGATGCCGCCCAGCACGGCCGCGGAAAATGCCTTGAGGCCGAGGTTGAATCCCATCGTGTAGTGGGCGATGCCGTAGTAGCTGCCGTACATCACGCCGGCCACGGCACCGAGCGCGGCACCGATGACGAAGGTGGCGGCGATCACCCGGTTGGCGTTGACGCCCATCAGGCCGGCAACATGGACATTCTCGGCGGTGGCGCGGATGGCGATGCCGAAGCGGGTGCGGTAGACGAACCCGCTCAATCCGGCCATCATGACCAATGACAAGAGAATGATGGCGATCTGTACCGTGCTGATCGCGGCGCCGCCCACAGAGAACACCCGGTTGTCGATGATCTGCGGAAAAGCCAGCGGATTGCGGCCCCAGGCGAGCAAGGCCAGGTGCTGCAGGATGATGGACATGCCGATTGCGGTGATCAGCGGCGCCAGTCGCGGCGCGTGGCGCAGCGGACGATAGGCCACGCGTTCGAGCAGATAACCCATCAGCATGCACGACGGAATCGCCGCCAGCACACCCGCGAGGACGATGAGCAAAGGCGGCAGACCGCTGCCGGCCAGTGCGGTGATGACGGAGAAAGCCACCATGGCGCCGATCATCACCACTTCGCCGTGGGCGAAATTGATCAGCTGGATAACCCCGTAAACCATCGTATAGCCCAGCGCTACAACCGCATACACGCTGCCGGTGGTGAGGCCGTTGATGATCTGCTGGAGCAGGATCTCCATAAGTCCGGTCGAACAATCCTAGGTGGATACCGTTCCCGGCATCGCGGCGGAGACACGGGGAGGGGAAGTCGCCGCAAGGCGACTTCCCGGTTGGGTCCGGCGCGTACCTAGTTCTTTACGGCAGGAGCGGCGGGAACCGGCACCGCTGCCGGAGCAGAAGCGGCAACCGCTGCCGCTGCAGGCGCAGGAGCCGCAGGAGCGCTGGCCCGGGCGTACTCATCCAGAGTCATCGACTTGCCGCTCTTGAGGATGGCCACCGGCGTGATCTTGCCTTCCTTCAGGGTGAAGATCGTCATTTCCGCATCCTTGCGATCGCCCTTCTCGTCGAAGCGGATGTTGCCGCTGGCACCGTTGTAGTCGCTGGCTGCAAGTGCCGGCAGATATTTCGCCGGGTCGCTCGAGTCGGCTTTCTTCATGGCGTTGATCAGCAGATTGGTCGAGTCGTAGGTGAAGGGCGAATAGAGGATCGGATCGATCTTGAACTTTGCCTTGTAGGCGTCGAGGAACTTCCTGCCCGCCGCCTGCACCGGTATGCCGGCCTGCGAGCAGAGCAGTCCTTCCGCCGCGGGGCCGGCGAGTTCGGCCATCTTGTCGGTGCAGGCGCCATCGCCGAAGGCGAATACCGCTGTCATTTTGAGTTCGCGCGCCTGCTTGAGCAGCGGCCCGCCGGTGGCATCCATGCCGCCGTAGAACACGGCGTCGGGATTCTTGCCCTTGATCTTGGTCAGCACGGCTTTCCAGTCCACCGTCTTGTCGGTGCCCTTCTCGCGCGGCAGTACCTTGACGCCGGCGGCCTTGAGGGTCTTCTCGACCTCGTTGGCGAGGCCTTCGCCGTAGGCAGTGGCATCATCGATCACGGCCACGGTCTTGGGCCTGGTCTGGCCGGCGAGATAGTTGGCGACTGCCGGGCCCTGCTGGTCGTCGCGACCGACGACGCGGAACACGCCCTTGAAGCCCTGCTCGGTCAGCGCCGGGTTGGTGGCGGAGCCGGAAACCATCGGCAGCCCGGCCTGGTTGTAGATGGCCGAGGCGGGAATGGTGGTGCCGGAATTGAGGTGGCCGACGACGCCGGCGACTTTGGCGTCGACCAGTTTCTGCGCCACGGTATTGCCCACCTTCGGGTCGCTCTGGTCGTCTTCCGACAACAGTTCGAAGCTGACCTTCTTGCCGCCCAGCATCGTGCCGGCGGCGTTGGCTTCGTCGACAGCCAGGCGGGCGCCGTTCTCGTTGTCCTTGCCCAGATGCGCGATGCCGCCGGTGAGCGGCGCCACGCTGCCGATCTTGATCACCATGGGCGGTGCAGCTTGTACCGGCGGCGGAGGTGGCGGTTGTTCCTTGCCGCAACCCGCCAGGGCAATAGCAGCAATCACGGAAAGCGAGAGGGCTTTTGTGGGCAGGTTCATGGCAATGCTCCGTTATGGTCGACAAATGACTGGATAAGGCTGCTGATGATAAAACAGCCGGGAGGATTCTTGCCTTCCGTCAATCACTTGTCAATGCTGACCGGCGGCGGTTGCGGGACGGCATCGGGCGATACCGTCCTCGTCCAAGAAGGACTCGGACATTCCGCTGGATACCGTCCTCGTCCAAGAAGGACTCGGACATAAAAAAAGCCAGGCCCACTTGGTGGGACTGGCCATTCAACTTGCGGCTGCCGCTGAAACTTCGTTTCAGGCGGCCGGAATTACTTGGCGCCGGCGAGAATCCACTTGACCAGAGTCTTCACGTCCTCAGGCTTTACCGCTGTATTCGGCGGCATGGGAACCACTCCGCCGTTGATTTCCTTCCACACCTGGCCGCCGGTGGCCGCAGTGCCCTTGGTTACGCGCTCGATCAGACGGGCTTCATCGGAGGCCTTGTACTTCTTGGCAATATCCTGATACGCGGGGCCGACCAGTTTCTTGTCGATCTGGTGGCAGGCCAGGCAGCCGCTCTTGGTGGCCAGGTCCTTGTTGGCAAAGGCCGGAGCCGACGCCATGACGCCGGCAGCAACCAGCGCGGAGATCAATACCGATTTCATGTTGAATTCCTTGTGTGTTGATGAGAATGGAAGAGCAGGGCAAACGAAGTTTCAGCATTATCGGCTTCAAGCGCCGTGACCGAAATTACCACGTGGCGAATGTTACCGGATTCAGCATGCATCCAAAAATGCTTCAAATCAATAAATCAGGTCCGCCAGATTCGATGTCGGTGCCAGGCAAGTAACGCCGCGACATACCCAGGCGTTGACCTGATCGCTTTCCGGCTTGGCGAGACTGCCGGGCAGGCCGGAAATTCCGTTGGGCAAGGCGAGCACAAGCCGGCGCGGGCTGGCGCCCAGTCCCCGGCGCCATTCTGTCATGCTCTGCGCAGGCCCCCGCAGGACAATGATGTCCGGTGGAGTGAGCGCTTCTTCCAAGGCGAGCAGGAGGCTGCCGAAGCCGGCCGCCGAGCGGCTGATCTCGGGCCAGAACAGACGCAGCGTTTTTTCGGCTGCCGCCAGATAGCGGCCTTCGCCCAGGAGGTGTCCCAGGCGTTGCAGGGCAAATGCGGCGACGCCGTTGCCGGCGGGAGTGGCATTGTCGTGGCCGGTTTTGGGCCGGTGGATCAATACCTCGTGGTCGTGTGCCGTGAAGAAGAAGCCGCCCGCCTCGCGGTCTTCGAAGCGGTGCAGCAGGGTATCGGCAAGCTCGATGGCGAACGTCAGATCCTCGCTGCGGAACTCCGCTTGCATCAGTTCCAGCAAGGCGGCCAGCAGAAAGGCGTGATCGTCGAGATAGGCATCGAGATGGGCGCGGCCATCCTTTGCCGTCGCCAGCAGGCGCCCCTCATGCCACATCGTGCGGCGGATGCAGTCCATTGCGCGCTGCGCCGAAACGAGCCACGCCGGGCGACCGAATACGCGCGCCGCATGGGCCATGCCTTCGATCATCAGCGCGTTCCAACTGGTCAGGACCTTGTCGTCGCGGCCGGGCCGGATGCGCTTTTCGCGCGCGGCAAAGAGCTTCAGCCGTGCCGAGGCCAGCAGCGGGATTTCTTCGCTGGCGATTTCGCCGGCAACCCTTGCGTGCCAGTGGTGGCCCTCGAAATTCGGCGGACCGTCGAAACCCCAGTGCCGTTGCGCCAGCGCCGATTCCTGCGGCGTCAGCAGTTGCTGCAGTTCGCTGCGATCCCAGACGTAATACTTGCCTTCTTCGCCCTCCGAATCGGCGTCGAGCGAGGAACAATAGCCGCCCTCGGGCGAGCGCATTTCACGCATCACCCAAGCCGCGGTTTCTTCGGCGACACGGGCGTACAGCGGATCGCCACTTTGCGCCCAGGCGTCGGCAGAGAGCGCGAGCAGCGGCCCGTTGTCATAAAGCATTTTTTCGAAATGCGGGATTTCCCAGCGTTCATCGACGCTGTAGCGGCAGAAGCCACCGCCGATCTGGTCATAGATGCCGCCTTCGCTCATCCGTGTCAGCGTCGTCAGCGCCATCCGGCGCATCGCCGGGTCGCTGCGCCCCAGCAGAAAAGCCAGATCGGTGGGATGGGGGAATTTCGGCGCGCCGCCAAAGCCGCCATGGTCGTGGTCGAAACTGCGGGCCAGCAATTGTCCGGCAGTCGCCAGTGGTGACGGATCGAACCCGGCGACGTCCTCAACTGCTGCCGGCAGCGTGCCGGCAAGGCCGCGGCGCAGTTCGGCGTTCTGCGCCTCGAGGTCCTCGCGGCGATTGTCGAAGGCCTCTGCCGCGCGCCGGCAGAGGTCGGCAAAGCCGGGCAGGCCGTAGCGCGGCTGTTTGGGGAAATAGGTGCCGCCGAAGAAGGGGGTTCCGTCCGGTGCGAGGAACAGGGTCAGCGGCCAGCCGCCGCTACGCCGGGTCAGCATCTGGTGCGCGGTCTGGTAGATCTGGTCGAGGTCGGGACGTTCCTCGCGGTCGACCTTGATATTCACGAACAAACGGTTCATCACCGCCGCCACGTCCGGATCCTCGAAGGATTCGTGTGCCATGACGTGGCACCAGTGGCACGCCGAATAGCCTATGGAAAGCAGGATCGGCCGGTTCTGCTGGCGGGCGAGGGCAAGCGAAGCTTGATCCCACGGCTGCCACTGCACAGGGTTGTCGGCGTGTTGCAGCAGGTAGGGTGAGGTTTCGGCAGCGAGCCGGTTGTGCAGCGTGGACATCAAGGAGGCCTCGAAAAGGAGGCCTCCATAATACCCGATAAAATTACTCAGCTATAACCCTCAGGGCATCAGGCCCTTGAGCAGGCTGTCGACTTCGTTTTGCGACAGGCGGCCGTCCTCGGTGGGACCGCTGCCTTCGGTGACGATGATGGCCCCTACCAGCGCCTTCAGGGCGTGGCGGATCGATTGTCCGGCGAGGTCCTGGAATTCCTGCGCGACGATGATGTTGGTGAGATGGCCGCCGAGTTCCTTGAGCGAGGCTTCGATGTCCTTGCGGCTCCAGTCGCGGCTGAGGCTGTCGGTCAGCCTGCCGACAATCAGCTTGGCGCTCTCGGCTTCGATGAGCGACTTGGTGGCGGCCTCCGCGGTCATGCGCTCGACATTGCCGAGTATGCTGGAGACATCCTTGGGATTGCCGCTGCGTTTCTTGTTCAGCCCCTTGGCCGCCTTGTTGAGCTCGCGGGCCAGCGACTTGAGTTCCGACAGGACGGCGCCGGTGGCACGGGCGGGAGTCGCGCGTCGCACGGCCGGTTTGGCGGCTGGCTTGCGTGTTGTTGCCTGGCGCGGCGGGCTTGTCCGGGCGCTGCTTTTGGCGGTGATATCCTTTTTCGTGGCCATGTTCAGATTCCCATTTTTTCGAAGATTTTGTCGAGTTTTTCTTGCAGTGTAGCTGCCGTGAAAGGCTTGACGATATAGCCCGAAGCCCCGGACTGTGCGGCAGCGATGATGTTTTCCTTCTTCGCTTCGGCGGTGATCATCAGAAAAGGCAAGGTCTTCAGCCTGGCGTCGGCACGCACGCGCTGCAACAGCGTGAGTCCGTCCATATTGGGCATGTTCCAGTCGGAAACGACGAACTCGAAATTTCCCTCGCGCAGTTTGCCCAGTGCCACGGCGCCGTCCTCGGCTTCATCGACATTGGTAAAGCCGAGCTCTTTCAGCAGGTTGCGCACAATACGGCGCATGGTCGAAAAGTCGTCGACTACCAGGAACTTGAGTGAGGTGCGATCCGGCATGGTCTTGTCCGTGCGATGGCGAATAGCACGCACTATGCCTTACGCCGTAAGCGGCCAAAACCGCGAATACGGGCTGGAACTGCCTAGCTATCTCCGTGCAGAACCACAAACAATGACTCCGGCGGAGGTTTCCGGCGCCGCTGCGTCGCGTTGCGGCCTTCATCCCAGCTGGCTCAGATCCCTCACCGCGCCGGTATCGGCCGAGGTCGTCATCGCGGCATAGGCGCGCAGTGCGGCCGAGACTTCGCGTTGGCGATCGATCGGTTTCCATGCAGCGGCCCCGCGCGCTTCCATCGTCGCGCGCCGTGCCGCCAGCACCGGCTCTTCTACAACCAGGTGGATGCGGCGCTTGGGGATGTCGATCTCGATGGTGTCGCCCTCTGCGACCAGGCCGATGGCTCCTCCGGCGGCGGCTTCCGGCGAGGCGTGGCCGATGGACAGGCCCGAGGTGCCGCCGGAGAAGCGGCCGTCGGTGAGCAGGGCGCAGACCTTGCCCAAGCCCTTGGACTTGAGGTAGGACGTCGGATAGAGCATTTCCTGCATCCCGGGACCGCCCTTGGGGCCTTCGTAGATGATGATCACGATGTCACCGGCGACGATCTGGTCGGCAAGAATCTTCTCCACCGCTTCTTCCTGCGACTGGCAGACCCGCGCCCGGCCGGTGAACTTGAGGTTCGAGTCGTCAACCCCGGCGGTCTTGACGACGCAGCCGCGCTCGGCGATGTTGCCGAACAGCACGGCCAGGCCGCCATCCGTGGAATAGGCGTGGGCCAGATCGTGAATGCAGCCGTCGGCGCGGTCGAGATCGAGTTTCGGATAGCGGCGATTCTGCGAGAAAGCCGTTTGCGTCGGCACGCCGCCGGGCGCGGCACGGTAGAACTCATGCACCGCCGGGCTGTCGTTGCGCATGACGTCGCAGCAGTCGAGCGCTTCGCCCAGGGTCGGGTAGAGCACCGTCGGGCAGTCGCGGTTGATCAGGCCGGCGCGATCCAGTTCGCCGAGGATGGCCATGATGCCGCCGGCGCGATGCACGTCCTCCATGTGGTACTTCTGCGTTGCCGGCGCCACCTTGGCGAGGCAGGGCACCTTGCGCGACATGCGGTCGATGTCGGCCAGGTTGAAGCTGACGCCCGCTTCCTGCGCCGCGGCCAGAAGGTGCAGTACGGTGTTGGTCGAGCCGCCCATGGCGATGTCGAGCGCGATGGCGTTCTCGAAGGCGCCGAAGCTGGCGATGGAGCGCGGCAGCACCGAGGCATCGTCGCCTTCGTACCAGCGCTTGCAGAGTTCAACGGCGATGCGGCCGGCCTTGAGGAACAGCTTCTCGCGGTCGGCATGGGTCGCCAGCAAGGAGCCGTTGCCCGGCAGGCTGAGTCCCAGCGCCTCGGTCAGGCAGTTCATCGAATTGGCGGTGAACATGCCGGAGCAGGAGCCGCAGGTCGGACAGGCCGAGCGCTCCATGCGCTCCACATCGGCATCGCTGTTCCTGCCGTCGCCGGCCTCGATCATCGCGTCGATCAGGTCGACCATGCGGTAAGCCCCCTGCCACTTCACTTTGCCGGCTTCCATCGGGCCGCCGGAAACGAACACGCTCGGAATGTTGAGCCGCAGGCTGGCCATCAGCATGCCCGGAGTGATCTTGTCGCAATTCGAAATGCATACCATGGCGTCGGCGCAATGGGCATTGACCATGTATTCGACCGAGTCGGCGATCAGTTCGCGCGACGGCAGGCTGTAGAGCATGCCGCCATGGCCCATGGCGATGCCGTCATCGATGGCGATGGTGTTGAATTCCTTGGCCACGCCGCCCGCTGCTTCGATTTCGCGCGCTACCAGTTGCCCCATGTCCTTGAGATGGACGTGGCCCGGCACGAACTGGGTAAAGGAATTGACCACGGCGATGATCGGCTTGCCGAAGTCGCCGTCCGTCATGCCGGTGGCGCGCCACAGGGAGCGGGCGCCGGCCATGTTGCGGCCGTGGGTGGAGGTGCGGGAACGGTAGGCGGGCATGAGAAGTCTCCGGCGCGAATGGGTGAGAGAGAAGGCGTGATTGTATCGCCTTGCTCCGCACTTCCTCCGGCGCCGGGCCGCGCCTCAATCCGCAGTACCCGATGGTTCAGGCCGCTTCAGGTGTTGATCCGTTGCAGGGTCGCCGCCATGCGCGGCGGGGTGAGCAAGGTCTGGTAAATCACGCAGTAGCGCTCGGTCTGCTTGAGCAGTGTCGCGAGTTGCTCGTCGCTCGCATCGGAGTCCACCTCGAAGCGCATGCGGATGTCGGTTACCCCGACCGGGACCTCCCTGGAAACTCCCAACGTTCCGCGGAAATCCCCGTCGCCTTCGATGATTACCCTGGCTGAGCGGAAGGGAATGCTCATCGCCGTCGCCACGACATTGAAGGTCACGCCGGCACAGGCTACCAGGGACTCAAGCAGCATGTCGCCCGAGCATGCCTCGCTGCCGTCGCCGCCGGCCGCAGGATGGAGTCCGGCGTCGATTGTGCCGAACCGCGTTTCGATCCGGCATGTCGGTCGATCGGGCAGCAAGACACCGACTGCATGGAATGTCCGTAGCGCCGCCGCCGGATCTTCCTTGTATTTTGCCTTGATCGGAGCCTGCAGTTGGCGGAGTTCGTCAGCGTTCATTGGCGTCCTTCTGTACGTGGGTGGCGGGTGATGTGGCTGGGCGCGTATTCTTGCAGCAATTCCGCAAGTATGCGTTGCAAGACGAATTGCGGCAATCCGGCACCAGTCCACCTGCCGCTTCCGACAAATGATCGAGATGGCCGGCCTCAACGGCTGCGGTGTTGATACCATAGCCACCGCTGCCCACTCCTGAACTTGTACCCTGACTGACTTCATCTTTCGCCAACATTCTCATGTCCGAAGCCTGGAACACGCTGCGTGCGCAGACCGAACACTTCCCGCAACCCTTTCCAGAGGCGGCGATTGCGTTTGCCGATGCCCGTCGCGAAGCGGCGGCCCATGCGCCGCTGAAAGGCCTGATGGCAGATCCGGCAGCGGCAAGAAATTCAAGAAGTGCCACGGTGCCTGAAATGCCATGCTGATCCATCCCCAGTTCGATCCCATTGCCCTGCAAGCCGGCCCTCTGGCCGTGCGCTGGTACGGCCTCATGTATCTCGCCGGCTTTCTCGCTTTTCTCTGGCTCGGCAAGCGGCGGGCGGCGGCGCAGTCGTGGCACGGCATGAGCGCGCAGGATCTCGACGACTTGCTGTTCTACGGTGTTTTCGGTGTGGTGTTCGGCGGCCGGTTGGGGCAGGTGCTGTTCTACGAGCCGGGCTATTACCTGGCGCATCCGCTGGAAATCCTTGCCGTGTGGAAGGGCGGCATGGCGTTTCACGGCGGCTTCCTCGGCGTGCTGGTGGCGATGGCGCTGTGGGGCCGCAAGTCCGGCAAGACATTTTTTCAGGTGACCGACTTCATCGCCCCGCTGGTGCCGCTGGGCCTGTTGGCCGGGCGCATCGGCAACTTCATCAACGGCGAGTTGTGGGGGCGGGTGGCCGATGCCACGCTGCCGTGGGCCATGATTTTTCCGAATGTCGACATGCTGCCGCGTCACCCTTCGCCCTTGTATCAGGCGGCGGGAGAGGGGTTGCTGCTGTTCGTCATACTGTGGCTGTACTCCTCACGCCGGCGCCCGTTGGGCGCGGTATCGGGGCTGTTTCTGATCGGCTACGGCACGCTGCGCTTTGTCGCCGAGTTCTTCCGCGAGCCGGATCACGGCATTCTCGGCCTGTCCTACGTTGTCAGCATGGGGCAGTGGCTGAGCCTGCCGATGCTGCCGTTCGGGCTGTGGCTGTTGCTGAGGAAACCCGCCGGCCGGTGAGCGAATATCCGCGCCGGCGGCGCGGCGCGCGAGCCGGTTAGCCTGACGCAGCGGCCGCGGCAAAACTGCTGTCGCCGCGGCACTTGCCAGCCGGATTAGCAGCCGGCGGTCTTCTTGAACGACTTGCTGGTGTTCTTGCCGTCCTTCTCCCAGCGGGCGCGAATTTCGTCGCCGACGACGATGCGCTTGTCCTTGAACTTGTCCAGGGTCAGGTCGTCGGTGATGGTCAGGGTCACGGTTTCGCCGGACTTGGCGTCCTTGACAAGGGCGACGGCCGACTTGCCGTCGGCGGCCAGGGTGATCTTGGTGATCGGGCCGACCATCTTGCCTTCATCGGCGGCGGCGTTGCCGACATAGGTCATGCTGGAGAGGGCCAGCGCGGCAGCGAGGATGATGCTGGAAAGTTTGCTTTTCATTTTCGACTCCTATGGTTCGTGAGTGATCGGCGAGCGGAATGTTTTCCGCCCGATGTGTCAGGGTGTCAGATCAGAACTTCACTTCGAATGTGGCGTAAAGGTTGGTGGCGTTCTCCAGCGGGGTCGTGGTCATCATCTGGCCATTGACGTCGCTGATCTTCACCGGGGCGCCGACCCAGTTGTTGCTGCCGGTGTATTTGAAGTTGTAGCGCTGGACGCCGAGCTTGAAGAAGGCGCGGCTGAAGTAGGAGGAGATTGGCTGCCGGTCGAGTTCCTGGATGGCATAGAACTCATAGACGTCGCCGCGCGTGCCGACCTTGGCCGTCCACATGTCGTCGGCGGCAGGTGCGAAGGTTATCCAGTCCTTCGAGCCGTGGTTGAATTCGAAGCCGAGTTTGGTTCTCGAAGGCAGATCGTAGCGGATACCCAGGGCAACGGCGGTGCCGGTTTTGCCGGTGGGCGCCTCGGGCGCGAAGAAGCCGCCGGTCATCAGACCCTGAAAGCCGAACTGTGCCGACACATTGCCGTTGGGATGGGTCTTGCTCAGGCCGACATCGCCAAACACCTGCAGTTCGCCGGGTCCGACTTTCTTGAAGGTGCTCATGAAGCCGGCACCATACCAGTCGATGTCGCCAAGGTTGGTCTTGGCCATGGTGTTGCCGAAGTAGGTGGCGTTCATCGTCGGCGCATCGAAGATGTTCATGCCGCGGTTCCACTGCAACCAGACCCGCAGGGGATCGGTGTCAATCGGGATCACGGCGATGCCGACCATGTCGGTGTCCTTGAGCGAATTTCCCGCCGGATTGCGGTAGCCGCTCTCGAAGCCGCGACCGTAGCAGACCTTGGCGTAGGCGCCGGGCAGGGCGTCGATGTCCGGGGCGTAACCCAGTGTCATGCCGTCGAAAGCGTAATCGACCAGCAGCGACGGCGTGCCGCCGTTGCCGGGACGCGGGTTGTTGAGGCGAAGGTTGCTCGGTGCGCCGTTGGTCGATGGGCGGCGGCCGACCGAGAACCACATCTCCTTGTCGGCGATGTTGCTCCAGGTGGCGTAGGCACGGTCGACTTCGAGATAGCTGTTGGAGGGTACATGGCCCAGAGTGCCGTCGAAGACGCCGACGCGATCGGCGAAGAAGGGAGCGGCGCCGGCGTTGGTCACCGCCCCGTCGTTCTGCGAGCCGAATACCTTGTACATCACCATGCGCGCATTGACGCTGATGTCCTGCGTTGCCTTGACGCCCAAATCCAGCCCGAAGCGATTGGTGTAGAGGCTGCTGTTCTCCGGCTTGTAGGCCGGCACGTTGGCAGCGAAGCCGCCCATGCCCATGACCAGGCCGGCGTTCATCGGATTGGCAAGGAAGGCGCGTGCCTGGTCATAGGTGGCGACTCCAGCCATCGCCTGGGAGAATCCCATCAACGCGCTCAGCGCTCCGGCCGTGGACATGCCGCCTGCGGCCGGTGCGCCGAAGAAGGACGACGATCCGGCTGCCGTCGAAGGATTGCCGAAGAAGTCACCCTGCAGACGCTGCTGCGCGTTGGCAAAGGTGGCATTCACGTCGGTAAAGTTCCTGGTCTGCCCCTTGAGGGAGTCGACGCGGAAGCGATAGTCGCCGCCGACAGTCAGCCACTTGCCGAGCGACTTGTCTTCAAGCTTCTTGACCTGACCCTTGAGATCCTCGAGGCCGGCGCTATCCGATTTGGTGGCAAGGGTCTTCACCTGTTCGGCGGCCTTGTTGGTCTTTTCCTCGTTGGCCTTGACCTGGCTGCGCAAGGTCTGAATCTCTGCCGCCAAGGCGTCGATCTTCTTCAACAGGTCGGCCTCGGTAGCATTGGCTGCCAGCGGCAACCACATGGCGGCCAACAGGGTGACGAGCAATTTTTTCTTGAATGTCTTGTTCATGAAATTCTCCACGAGAGTAAGCAGTACAAATTCTTGCCGGGCAGGCTTTGCTGCCGGTCCTTAGTCGTCGACTTCTTCCCAGCCGGTCACCATGGCCTTGATGTGAGCCAGCGGCGTATGGCCGGCGGTGGTCAGATAGACGTGGGCGATAAGGAAGGCGAGCATCAGGAAGGCGCCGATGGTGTGGCCGGTCGCGACCCATTCCAGTTGCAGCCCGGTCAGTCCCCAGGCCGGCCAGTCGGCGTAGAACAGATACAGCCAGCCGCTGATCCAGATCAGCGGACCGATGAACAGCAGCACGCCCAGATAGGCCAGCCGCTGCAGCGGATTGTGTTTGCGCAGCTGCGTCAGGCGGAAGGGGTGCGGCGCGTTCCGGAATATGCCGAAAAGGTAGTACCGGGCCATCGCCACGACTTTCTCCGTGGTCGGGATGTATTGCTTCCACTCGCCGGTGGTGAAATGCCAGAAGATTGCAAACACCCACAGACCGACCAGCGACCAGGCGGCCATGGTGTGGTAATTCACCGCTTTTTCGAAGCCGAAGATGGTGTAGGTGCCGTGGATGTCGAAGGCGGTGAGCATCAGGAACATGATCAGACCGGCCTGCGACCAGTGCCAGAAGCGCTCGAAGCGTTTGAAAACGTAGATACGTTCAGCCATTTCAGTTCTCCTTAGTGCTTGCGGCTGGCGACGATGCGCAGGACGGCGTGGCCGAACACACCGAGCAGGGTCAGCAGGACCATGCTCCAGCCGACCGTGTCTACCAGCTTGTTGCCGTCACGTGCCGGCAGATATATGCCCTGGATGCCGGCCAGGCGGCCGCTCTTGCTGTGGCATTCGCTGCAGGCGAGCGCCTTTTCCTTGGGTGCGACCATGTGCGTGATCGGCCATATGCTGTAGGTTTCGATGAAGTCGACCTTGCCGGAGAACGGGGCGTTGGCACTGGCCATGCCGGTGGCAACGGCCTTTTCCCAATTCAGGTTCTTCCAGAAGGCGGTATCGTCGTTTCCTGCCAGGTGGGTAATGACCAGAGTCTTGTTCACCGGGTCGTATTGCTGCTTGCCGCGGAACATCTTGATCGGCCAGATCATCGACTTGCCGTCCGTCGGGCTGCCCTCGAAGCTGTTGATGGCCGTCGGCTTGTCGCCTTTCTCGATCTTGTCGCCGCGCAGGGTGTACTTCACCGTACCGTTGAACCAGACGTATTCGGGCTTGACGTTTTCCTTCCAGACGAAGTCGCCCTTGATGGTCATATAGGAGTCATAGCCATCGTCGTCCTTGGTGACCATGGGCTTGCCGTCCGGACCCAGCTTGCCGGCTGTTGACCAGTCCCAGAACATCTTGGTCGGCTGGCCGCCGCGGGCGAAGGCGGGAATGTGGCAGGTCTGGCAGGCGAGCTTGGCGGTGTGGCCGTTAAGCCTGGCCGCCTTGTGCGGCGCTTGTCCGTGACAGGCCTGGCAGGTGGCCGGGTTGCTCTTGTCGCCCTCGCCGCGCATGTGTGCCGGTGCCTTGTCGCGCGCTGTCGGGGCGTAGCGGCTGCCGGGTACCTGATGGACGTCGGTCTTGTGGCAGGTGGCGCAGCTGAAGTTGAGGCCCTTGGCGTCCATGTGCACGTCGAGATCCCTCCCCGGAGCCTCGAGCGAACTGTCGAGGTCGCCATGCTTTACCCCGTCGCCGCCGCCGCCGTTGAAGTGGCAACTGCCGCAGGTGTTGCGCGTAGTCGGGCCGACCTTCTGGGCGATTTCCTGAAGATTGATGCCTTTGACGATCTTGCCCGAGCCGGGGGGGAATTCGGTGTCTCTGGTCACCGGCATGCCGGCAAAGCCGGACGGCTTCTTGTACTTGCCCGTATGGTCATGGCAGACCAGACAATCGACGTTTTCCTCTACCGAGAAGTCGAACTTGTCGTTGCGCCAGCCGTAACCGATGTGGCAACTGTTGCAGGCAGCCTCGTTCGAGGCCACCGAGGTACAGAAATTATTGACGATGTGCTTCTTGCCCAGGACCTGCTTGGTTTGCGGATTGACGAACTCCCATTTCCAGTGCTGGGTCTGGTGAATCTGCTTGGCGGCCTCGGTGTGGCAGCTGAGACATGCCTTGGTAACCTCGGGGCCGGAGGCGAACTCCTGATTCAGAACCTTGAACTTGCCGTGATCGGCTGTAGATTTCAGCAGTTTCGCCGATGCCGGTTCGGCGATGGCCGGAACTGCTGCGGCAAGAAAAAAGGCCGCCACGATGGTAGCCAGCTGGTTTGCGATACGCATAACACTCTCCTTCGCCACACGACAAACGGCTTCCCCCGCCCGGCTGAGGTGCCAGCTGTACAAGGCGGCAGAGAAATCCTATGCCCTTGGTGCTATGCAATATTGACCTATATCAATATATAACGATATTCAAATGTAATCATTTAATGACGATCGGGTTGGGGCTTGCCGGATCAGCGGCGGACGCGTGCTGCTGCAGCGGCGAAAGGCTTGTTCCGGGCGGTTCCGGGTGGTCGCAAGGGGTGGCGTTGCAATGCCGAGTGTCCGGCCGGTGCAGCATGTGCCCTGCACCATCGTCGGCCGGGTCAAGTCCCGGCAAGACTTGTGTTCGCTACCGACTTTTCAGCGAAACACCACGGTCTTGTTGCCGTGCACCAGCACCCGGTCTTCCAGGTGGTAGCGCAGTCCCCGCGCCAGCACGGTCTTTTCGATGTCCTTGCCGTAGCGCACCATGTCCTCGACTGAATCCGAGTGGTCGATGCGGATCACGTCCTGCTCGACGATCGGGCCCTGGTCGAGCGCTTCGGTGACGTAGTGGCAGGTGGCGCCGATCAGCTTGACGCCGCGCGTGTAGGCCTGATGGTAGGGCTTGGCACCGACGAAGGAGGGCAGGAAGCTGTGGTGGATGTTCAGAATCTGCCCCGGGTAGGCGGCACACAGTTCAGGCGAGAGAATCTGCATGTAGCGCGCCAGCACCATGGTGTCGCCATGAACTTCCTCGAACAGGCGCTGCACCTCGGCATAGGCGGCTTCCTTGTTGTCGGCCGGCACCGGGACATGATGGAAGGCAATGCCGTGCCACTCGACGAAACCCCTGAAGGTGTCGTGGTTCGAGATGACGCAGGCAATCTCGATGTCGAGTTCCTTCGACTGCCAGCGTGCCAGCAGGTCATAGAGGCAATGCTCCTGCTTGGAGACGAGCACCACGACACGCTTCTTGACAGCCGAATCGTTGATGCGCCAGTCCATTTGCAGTTCGTCGGCGAGGGGCTGGAAACGATTGCGGAATTCGGCGAGGTGGAAGGGCAGCGAATCGGCCTTGACCTCGATGCGCATGAAGTAGCGGCCGTCCAGGTCATCGGCGTGGAAGCGGGATTCCAGAATCCAGCCCTGATGCTCGGCGATGAAGCCGGTGACGCGGGCGATGATGCCGACCTGGTCGGGGCAGGAAGCAGAGAGGGTATAGAAGCGTGCGCGGTGCAAGTTAAATCCCTTCCCCTCGTTCCCCTTCCGGAGGAAGGGGTTGATAGTGGTTCAGCCGCGCATTGCGCGGCTTCCGGGTCGATGACTTGTCCCGCCTTGAGGCGGCTCGGCGGCGGGACATCAGATTCGCGCCGAGGCCTTGTTGATCTCGGCGCGCAGTTCCGTGTAGTTCATGGTCACCGGATATTGCGGAAACTCGTCGATGACTTTCTGCGGCGGATGGAACAGGATGCCGGCATGTGCAGCGCCCAGCATCGCCGTGTCATTGTAGGAGTCGCCGGCGGCGATGACCTTGAACTGCAATTCGCGGAAGCGTTGTACGGCTTCCATTTTCTGGTTGGGCATGCGCAGGTGGTAGTTCACCACGAAGCCGGCGGCATCGGCCTCCAGCTTGTGGCAGAACAGCACCGGCATGTTGAGTTGCGCCATCAGCGGCATGGCGAATTCGTAAAAGGTGTCGGAGAGGATGATCACCTGATAGTCGCGCCGCAGGGCGTCGAGGAAGTCCCTGGCGCCGGCCATCGGCCCCATGTCGGAAATCACCTTCTGGATGTCCGGCAGGCCGAGCTTGTGGGTTTTCAGCAAGTCCAGCCGGTATTTCATCAGCTTGTCGTAATCCGGTTCATCGCGGGTGGTGCGGGAGAGTTCCGGGATGCCGGTGCGTTTTGAAAACTCGATCCAGATTTCCGGAACGAGCACGCCTTCGAGATCGAGACAAACAAGTTGCACTGAAATTCTCCAAGTGTCGGTGTTCCCTGCAGGAACGCCCTGCGCGGCGCCCCCGAGCCTTTTTGCGCAGGACGAGCACAGCGAGAGCGCGCGATTTTACCTGTTCGGGTTCAATCCCGCTGCGGCTGCCGGACGACGATATCCGCTGCCGGTATAATCACGCTGCGGATCGGATTACGGGGGCAACGGGCGGCAGCCAGCCTTGTTGTTTGGGTCCAAACGGTTTCTAATACCCGCTGCTGGTCATTTCTTGTTTCGTCTCAAGGGCATATAGCCGTGCAGTTGTTCGCTCTCGGCATCAACCATCATACGGCCCCGCTGTCAGTACGCGAGCAGGTGGCTTTCGACCCGTTGCGCATGGGCCAGGCTCTGCACGACCTGTTGCGGGCGAAGACAGTGCGCGAAGCGGCGATCCTGTCGACCTGCAATCGCACGGAACTGTATTGCGCGGCGGAACATCCGCAGGTTGCCGCGGACTGGCTGGCCGAGTATCACTCGCTGCCGCCGCAGAAGATTCATCCCTATCTGTACCAGCATCCGCAGCAGGATGCCGTGCGCCACATGTTCCGTGTTGCCGCCGGGCTGGATTCGATGGTGTTGGGCGAACCGCAGATCCTCGGCCAGATGAAGCAGGCGGCGCGGGTCGCGGAGGAGGCCGGAACGCTGGGCACACTGCTGGGCAAACTGTTCCAGCGTACCTTTGCGGTGGCCAAGGAAGTCCGCTCAACGACGGCGATCGGGGCCAATACGGTTTCCATGGCCGCGGCTGCCGTGCATCTTTCAGCACGCATTTTCGACAGCCTGGCAGCGCAACAGGTGCTGTTCATCGGCGCCGGTGAGATGGTGGAACTGTGCGCCGCGCATTTTGCCGGCCAGAATCCGAAGCGGCTGACCATTGCCAATCGCACGCTCGAACGCGGCGCCGATCTGGCGGCGCGCTTCGCCGGCGACGCCATGCGGTTGGACCAGCTCGGCGAGCGCCTGGCGGATTACGACATCGTGGTTTCCTGTACCGCCAGTTCGCTGCCCATCATTGGTCTGGGCATGGTCGAGCGCGCCTTGAAAGCCCGCCGTCATCGACCGATGGTCATGGTCGATCTGGCTGTGCCGCGCGACATCGAAGCGGAAGTCGGCGAGTTGGACGACGTCTTTCTCTATACCCTCGATGACCTCGGACAGATTGTCGAATCCGGCCTTGAGTCGCGGCAGGCTGCGGTAGTCGAGGCCGAGGCCATCATTGCCGACCGCGTTTCCGGATTCCTGCACTGGATGGAATCGCGCGAGACGGTGCCGACCATACGGGCCCTGCGCGATGCAGGCGAACGCGCGCGGCGTCACGAAGTGGAGCATGCCCTGAAACTTCTGGCGCGCGGCGATGATCCGGCCAAGGTGCTGGACGCGCTGTCGCATGGCCTCACCAACAAACTGCTGCACGCTCCAACTCACGCGCTGAATCAGGCTGAAGGCAAGGAGCGCACCGAGGTTTCGGCGCTGATCTCCCGCATCTATCACCTCAACGCCGGGGAGTAGCGGCGTGGATTCGCATAGATCGCCCGGGCGCGAGCCCGGCCGCCCGTGAGCAACTTGCCCTTTTTCGATTTTACCGGCTGGACCCTGGACGTTTATCGCCGGATTCTGTATCTGGGAACGCGAACACGGGTTTTCCCGGAAACGCCCGAGGAGCTCAAACTTCGGCCCGACCTGCCGGTATGCTATGTGCTTCACGAGCACCATCTTTCCAATCTGCTGGTACTGGACCACGAGTGCCGCCAACTGGGACTGCCGCCGGCCCTGAGACCGCTGCGGGACCCGGCGTTCACCTCGCAGCGATCCTTCTTCTTCCTGGCGCGCAACGAGCGCGGACGCCTGGTGCCGAATCCGCGCAATGAACATTCTCAGATGCTCAAGGCGCTGGTCAGAACCGCCGTCGCCGACCCGCGCTTCGATGTGCAACTGGTGCCGGTAACGATACTGTGGGGGCGCGAGCCGGACAAGCAGGACTCGATACTGAAGGCTTTCTTTGCCGAGACCTGGCAGCAGGTCAGCACGCTGCGCCACCTGCTCGCCATGCTGATCCACGGGCGCCATACCGTGGTGCGCTTCAACGCGCCGATTTCGCTGCGCGACCTGTTGAACGACGGCATCGACGAGCCGCACGCGGTGCGCAAGCTGGGGCGGATCCTGCGGGTGCACTTCCGGCGTCAGCGCGAAATGGCGATCGGTCCCGACCTGTCGCATCGCCGCACCCAGCTGCGCGCATTGCTCAACATGCCCTCGGTACGCAAGGCGATTGCCGTCGAAGCAGAGACCAAGTCGATCTCCCTGGTGGCCGCGCAGAAATCCGCCCGCGAATTCGCCTTCGAGATCGCCTCGGACTACAACTATTCGGTGGTGCGGGCGTTTGCCCTGTTTCTGACCTGGGTCTGGAACAAGGTCTATAACGGCGTCGAGGTGCACAACTTCGAGCGTGTGACCACCGTGGCGCCGGGTCACGGCATCGTCTATGTGCCTTGCCATCGCAGTCATGTCGATTACCTGCTGCTCTCCTACCTCATTTTCAACCGCGGACTGATGGTGCCGCACATCGCTGCCGGGGCCAACCTCAACCTGCCGCTGGTCGGTTCCGTGCTGCGCCGTTCGGGGGCGTTCTTTCTGCGTCGCAAGGTCAAGGGCGAGCCGCTCTACGCGGCGGTGTTCCAGGAATACCTGCACCTGATGATCGAGCGCGGCTTTCCCCTCGAATACTTCATCGAGGGTGGACGCAGCCGCAGCGGGCGCATGCTGGCGCCCAAGGCCGGCATCCTGGCCATGACGGTGCAAAGTTTCGTCCGCAGCCGTTCGCGGCCGCTGGTGTTCGTTCCGGTGTACATCGGTTACGAGAAACTGATGGAGGGCAACAGCTACCTGGCCGAACTCCACGGCCGGCCCAAGCAATCCGAGTCGCTGATCGGCATACTCGGCGCGGTGCGGCTGCTGCAGCGCAACTTCGGCAGAGTGCATGTTAATTTCGGCCCGCCTCTGGCGCTGGCCGAACTCCTTGATGCGCACCGCCCCGCATGGCGCGAAGAGAGCGTCGAGCCCCAGGCCCCCTGGCTGCGCGACGCGGTGGATGCCACGGCGACGGCGCTGGCGCGCAGCGTCAATGCACTGGCGGTGGTCACTCCGGTGAATCTGCTGGCCGTGACGCTGCTGTCGACGCCCAAGCACGCCGCCGATGTGGGGCTGCTGCAGAAGCAGATCGAGCATGTGCAGTTCCTGCTGACCGAAACTCCGTATGCTGATTCGGTAATTCCCTGCGCTCTGCCGGCCGGCGAGGTAATCGACTACGTGCGCCGGCTCGATCTGGTGGAAAGTTACCCGCATCCTCTGGGCGACATGGTCCGCGCCGGGGAACAACAGGCCGCACTGCTTGCCTACTTCCGCAACAACGTGCTGCACTTGCTGGCCCTGCCTGCCTTGCTGGCCTGCCTGGTCAGCCACAACCAGATGCTCACCCGGCAGCGCGCCAAGGAGGCCATCAAGGGGATTTACGGGCTGCTGCGCGCCGAGCTTTTCCTGCCCTGGGATGCGGCGGAACTGGATGCGGTGATCGACCGCACCGAAGCGGCGCTATGCCGGCGCGGGCTGATCTTCGCCGACAGTTCGAGCGGGATGCTGCACGCGCCGCCGCCCAACAGCGAGGCCAGCCCGGAACTGCAGCAACTGGGCGAAATCATCCGGCCTACGCTGGAGCGGCAGTTCCTCACCCTGGCCTTGCTGCAACATCACGGCAGCGGGCGACTGACCCGCGCCGAACTCGAGGAAGCCACCCACCTGCTGGCGCAGCGGCTGGCCATGCTCTACGAACAGAATTCGGCCGAGTTTTCGGAAAAGCTGCTGTTCGCCAATGTGATCCGCAATCTGACAGATGCCGGAATCCTGCAGGCTGACGCTGCCGGTCTGCTGCAGTTCGACGAGCGCATTACCCTCGCTGCGGCGCAGACCGAACTGCTGCTGGCGGCGGATGTGCGTCACAGCATCCAGCGCATCGCCCGTGCCGCATCGCCGGCAAGCGCATGATCCGCCACCCGGCGCAGCCAGCCTGACATTGGGTTTATGAAAAAAAGCATCCTCGAAAAACTGCAACGCTTGAGCGAACGCATGGCCGAAATCGACGGTCTGCTGGGCGGCGAGCAGGCCGCCCGCGACATGGACAGTTATCGCAAGCTCACCCGCGAGCGCGCCGACATCATGCCGGTGGTGGAGCTTTTCCATTCTTACCGCACTGCCAGCGCCGATTTTTCGGGAGCGGCGGAAATGCTGGGCGATCCCGAAATGAAGGAACTCGCTCTGGCCGAGCAGGAATCCGCCGGCGCCGAGATGGCCCGCCTCGAAATCGAACTGCAGCGTGCCCTGCTGCCGAAGGATCCCAACGACGACAGGAACCTGTTCCTGGAAATCCGTGCCGGAACCGGCGGCGACGAATCCGCCCTGTTCGCCGCCGACTTGTTCCGCATGTACAGCCGCTATGCCGAACGCCAGCGCTGGCGAGTGGAAGTCGTCTCGCGCAGCGAATCCGATCTCGGCGGCTTCCGCGAAATCATCGCCCGCATCGAAGGCAGCGGCGCCTATTCGAAGCTCAAGTTCGAATCGGGCGGACATCGCGTGCAGCGCGTGCCGGTGACCGAAACCCAGGGCCGCATCCATACCTCCGCGTGCACCGTCGCGGTCATGCCGGAAGCCGACGAACTGGTCGACATCGACATCAATCCGGCCGACCTGCGCATCGACACTTTCCGCGCTTCGGGTGCCGGCGGCCAGCACATCAACAAGACAGACTCGGCGGTACGCATTACGCATATTCCGACCGGCATCGTCGTCGAGTGCCAGGATGACCGCTCGCAGCATCGCAACAAGGCCCAGGCGCTGTCGGTGCTGGCAGCGCGCATCAACGATGCCAAGCAGCGCGAGCAGCAGCAGAAGATCGCCTCGCAGCGCAAGAGTTTGATCGGTTCCGGCGACCGCTCGGAACGCATCCGCACCTACAACTTTCCGCAGGGCCGGATTACCGACCATCGCATCAACCTGACCCTGTACAAGATCGACGCCATGATGGACGGTGACATCGATGAACTGGTGGGCGCACTGACTGCGGAGCATCAGACCGAACTGCTGGCGGCGCTTTCCGAATGACCACCGTCGCCGCGGCGTTGGCGGCGGCGCGGGCGAAGCTGCCGGCGGGCGAGGCGCGCCTGCTGCTGGGGCATGTGCTGCAGCGGCCGGTGTCGTGGCTGATGGCCCATGACGACGAGGTGCTCGGGGAAGCCGAACTGCTCGGCTTTGCTTCCCTCGCGGCGCGGCGGGCGGGCGGCGAACCGGTGGCGTATCTGGTCGGCCGGCGCGAATTTTTCGGTCGCGAATTCGTCGTCTCACCGGCCGTGCTGATCCCGCGTCCGGAAACCGAGTTGCTGGTCGAACTTGCGCTGGCGAGTGCCGCGTGCGGCGCCATGGTGAGTGAGGGCGGTGCCGGCGCGGACAGGAATGCGGTGAAGATTCTCGATCTCGGCACCGGCAGCGGCTGCATCGCCGTCACGCTGGCGCTGGAAATCCCGTCGGCACGAGTGACCGCCGCGGACATCTCGGCGGCGGCACTTGCCGTGGCGCGCAGCAACGCCGAACGCCTTGGCGCAAGTCTGCGCTTGTGCGAGAGCGACTGGTTTGCCGCGCTGGCGGGCGAATGCTTCGACCTGATTGTCGCCAACCCGCCCTACATCGCCGCCGCGGACCCGCATCTTGCCGCGGGCGATCTGCGCCACGAACCTTCATCAGCGCTGTCCAGCGGCGCCGAGGGGCTCGATGCCATGCGCCGCATCATCGCCGCGGCACCCGCGCACCTGGCACCGGGCGGGCAGCTTTGGCTTGAGCACGGCTACGATCAGGCTGCGGCCGTGCGCCAACTTCTGGCGACGGCAGGCCTCACCGGGATCGAACAGCACATCGACCTGGCGGGCATCGTGCGCGTCAGCGGCGGCAGGCGGTACTGACGCCGGATCCGGAACTTGACGGCAGTGCGCGCCGTCCGGCCATTGCAGCTACAATTGACATGTCAAGCAAACGTCACGCGGCAAGCCGTAGGGTGCGGGAAGGGAGGCAGGATGAAATGGGATAGCAGTTTCGCGATCGGGATTGAAACGATCGACGGGCAACACAAGAAGATCTTCGAACATCTGCTTGCCATAGAAAACTCGGTAGCAAAGCGGGATCCCTGGCATATCCTGCAGTTCTTCCTGGCACAACTGAAGGAGTATGTGAAGTTCCACTTGGCGGTCGAGGAGGCCCTGCTGGAAATTGTCGGTTATCCCGATCAAGCGGATCACGTCGAGTCACATACCATGCTCATCGACCAGATCGCCAAACTGGAACAGCAGTTGCAGAAACAGACAGCGAATGAACACCTGGTCGGCTTCTTCGAGAACTGGTTCATCGGCCACGTCCTGAGCCGCGACCGGGAATACGCGGCCTACGTCAAAAGGAAGTTGCCGGTGCTTTCCGGAAAAATGGCTGCCTAGCTTGCGCTGCCTTGACACTGCACGGCCTGCGCCCAGCAGTTGTTCATAAGCCGGAGGGGTGCAACTGTTGTCGCGTGACACCGGCGTTTGCGCCTCATGCCCTGCGAGGAAGCGCTAATCGCTAGCGCAGTCCGGCGATGTAATCGGAAACCGCCTTGATTTCTGCGTCGGTCATCTTGATCGCTACCATGCGCATCATCTTGTTGGCATCGTTGCTGCGGCTGCCTTCGCGGAAACTTTTCAACTGAGCTTCCGTATATTCCGCGTACTGGCCGCCGAGTCGCGGATATTGCGCCGGCAGGCCGGCACCGGCCGGGCCATGGCACGCGGCGCAGGCCGGCAGGCCTTTGCTCAGATCGCCGGCGCGATACAGCTTCTGGCCGAACTCGATGGTTTCGCGACTCTTTGCCGCTTCGCCCTTGCGTGCCTGTGACGCAAAATAAGCCGACAGGTCGCGCATCTGACCTTCGTCGTAGGCTGCGATCATGCCGTTCATGATCGCGTTTACGCGCTCGGGCGGGTTGCCGCCGACGGCCTTGAAGTTCTTCATCTGCTTCAGCAGGTATTCGGGATGTTGTCCGGCGAGCTTCGGGTTAACCGGAATCGGGCTGTTGCCGTCGAGGCCATGACAGGCCACGCAGACTGTGGCGACGATGGCTTGGCCGCGCGCGGCATCACCCTTGGGGGCTGCCTTGGCAGTATCGGCCGCGAGGGCGCCGAATGCAGTCAATGCGCACAGCAGAGCGAGCAGAAAACGCTTCATGGACAAGAACTCCTGGAAAACTGCAGGATTCGAAAATTGTAAACCTGATATTCTATCCCACCCCATCCGATTTCCCATGCTCGCCAGCCATGGCGGCGTGCCTATGACGTATAGCCCCATGTCCCTGTTCCGCCACGCCACCTTCGAGATTTCAGTAGCTCAGCCCAGCGGTTTGCCGGCCCCGAACGGCGAGGAGATCGCCTTTGCCGGGCGCTCCAATTCGGGGAAGTCGAGCGCCATCAATACCCTGGTCGGGCATACGCGACTGGCCTTCGTCTCCAAGACGCCGGGCCGGACCCAGTTGATCAACCTGTTCCGCATGAAAAACGGCGCCGCCCTGGTCGATTTGCCGGGCTATGGCTATGCCCAGGTTCCCCTGGCGGTTCGGCTGCAATGGCAAGGTCTGCTGGAACACTACCTGACATGCCGTTCGAATCTTGTCGGCCTGGTGCTGATAATGGATTCGCGCCGACCGCTGACGGAACTCGACTGGAAGATGATCGGCTGGTTCGGTTCCACAGGGCGGCCGATTCACTGCCTGCTGACCAAGTCAGACAAGCTTACGCGGCAGGAGCAGACCAGGACTTTGCGCGAAACGCGAGCGGCGCTCGCCGATCGCGGCGAGCAAGTGACCGTGCAGATGTTTTCCAGCTTGAAGAAGACCGGCATGGATGAAGCCGAAAAAGTGATCGGCAACTGGTTGAGCAGCGAGGTGGTTGCCACATCCCCTGGCTGACGCAGTCAGACTCGCCGGTCGCCCCCTCGCTCTGCTTACATGGGATTACGCTGCGCGGCAGGCATTCTGGCAAGGGGGCCGGGGCATACCGCCGACGCGCCCGATGGGCTTTTATTCCGGCTTTGCCAAAATAAAAGCCCCCGACCCAGGGGGAGGAAGGTCGAGGGCAAAACACCTTGAAATACTCAAGGCAACCCGCTCAGGGAGGTGAAGCGGGAGGCGGCGGGAACGAGTGTTCGTCGCCATCTGTTCATAAGATAAGACCTTTGCGGTAAAGTTCAAGCCATTCCAAAATTTCTTTCAAGGCCAACCCCATGATTGTAAAAGGTGTATTTCCTTCATCGCGGATGCGGCGCATGCGCCGTGACGAGTTTTCGCGGCGCCTGATGCGCGAGCACACACTCACCGCCAGTGATCTGATCTACCCGGTCTTTGTTCTCGAAGGTTCGGGTCGTACCGAAGCCGTCGCTTCAATGCCCGGCGTCGAGCGGATGTCGCTGGATCGTCTCTTGCCCGTGGCGGAAAAGGCGCTCGCTCTGGGCGTACCGGCGCTCGCCCTGTTCCCGGTGGTGGATGGCAGCAGGAAGACTCCGGGGGCCGAAGAAGCCTGGAATCCGGCCGGTCTGGTGCCCACCGTGGTGGCGCGCCTCAAGCAGGAGTTTCCGGAACTGGGCGTGATCACCGACGTTGCGCTCGACCCCTACACCAGCCATGGTCAGGACGGCCTGATCGATCCGGCCGATCCGCGCGGCTATGTGATGAACGACGAGACGCTGGAAGCCCTGGCGAAACAGGCGCTGTGCCATGCCCGTGCCGGCGCCGACGTGGTGGCCCCGTCCGACATGATGGATGGCCGCATCGGCCGCATCCGCGCCAGCCTGGACGCGGAAAAGCTTATCCATACCCGCATCCTGGCCTACTCGGCGAAGTACGCGTCGGCGTTCTACGGCCCCTTCCGCGATGCCGTCGGTTCCGCCGCAAACCTGGGCAAGGGCGACAAATCCACCTACCAGATGGACCCCGGCAACAGCGACGAGGCGCTGCGCGAAGTGGCGCTGGATCTCGACGAGGGCGCCGACATGGTGATGGTCAAGCCGGGCATGCCCTACCTCGATATCGTGCGCCGGGTGAAGGACGAATTCGGTGTGCCGACCTACGCCTACCAGGTCAGCGGCGAATACGCGATGCTCAAGGCGGCGGCGCAGAACGGCTGGCTGGCGCACGATGCGGTGATGATGGAAGCGCTGCTGTGCTTCAAGCGCGCCGGTTGCGACGGCATCCTGAGCTACTTTGCGATTGAGGCTGCCACGCTGCTAAAGAGTCGGGGCTGACGACGCGATGGCGGCGCTTTGCGCGCCGGGAATTCCGCTTCGCGGGCGGCGTCAGCGCGCCAGAAGCGGCCACTGCGCCGGCCAGTTCGCCAACGGGTCGTGTTTGAAGCCGCTTTTGACAAAGCGCTGCCAGCGGCCCACGGTATAGCAGACCAGCAGGTCGGCGTGAGCGCCGAAATCATGTCCGGCGCCCAGCGCCCCTTGCGCCGAGGCCACTTTCAGACACTGCTTGAGAGTGGATTCGATGCGGTCCAGCAACTGGTTGATTCGTGCCTGCAGGCGCGGATTCTCATGTACCAGTGCGTCACCGACCAGTACCCGGGTCAGACCGCGGTTCTTCTGCGCAAAGCGCAACAGCGAAGCGACGATGGCCTCGGCCTGCTTGAGGCCGGATTCCTCCGCGGCTTCGATCTGGCTGATTACCGAAAACACGCCGCTTTCGATGAACTCGATCAGGCCCTCGTACATCTGCGCCTTGCTGGCGAAGTGGCGGTAGAGCGCGGCTTCGGAAACCTGCAACTGCTTGGCCAGCAGGGCCGTCGTCACCTTTTCGACCGCCGGCCGTTCCAGCATTTCGGCGATGGTCTGCAGGATCAGCAGCTTTTTTTCACCGACTTTGGCGGCGCGGGCTTCGTTCATGAGTGACTCCGAAGGGCCGCCCCGAGGAGGCAGCCCGTAACAAACGGAAGGCGTGCAGAGCACGTCTGAACCATAGTCATCCCTTTCCTCGGGAAAGGGGCTGGGGGATAGGTTGTCTTCACCCTCACTTCGATTTGATCAGCGTACCGACGCCTTCATCGGTCAGGATTTCCAGCAGTAGCGCGTGTTCGACACGGCCATCGATGATGTGCACGCCCTTGACCCCGTTCCTTGCCGCGTCCAGTGCGGAGCTGATCTTGGGCAGCATGCCGCCGGAGAGGGTGCCGTCGGCGACCATGTCGTCGATCTGCTTGGGCGTGATGCCGGTGATCAGATTGCCCGCCTGATCCAGCACACCCGACGTGTTGGTGAGCATCACGAGCTTTTCCGCCTTCAGCACTTCGGCGATCTTGCCGGCGACCACGTCGGCATTGATGTTGTAGGTTTCGCCCTCGCTGCCGACGCCGATCGGCGCGATTACCGGGATGAAGGCACCGCTGTCGAGCAGCGCGATCAGGCTGGGATCGATGGAGACGATGTCGCCGACCTGGCCGATGTCGATCAGATCGCCGGGGGCATCCTTGTTTTCCATCATCAGTTTTTTGGCGCGGATGAAGTTGCCGTCCTTGCCCGTAAGCCCGACGGCCTTGCCGCCGTGCTGATTGATCAGATTGACGATGTCCTTGTTCACCTGGCCGCCAAGCACCATTTCGACCAGGTCCATGGTCTCGGCATCGGTGACGCGCATGCCCTGGACGAACTCGCCCTTCTTGCCGACGCGGGCCAGCAGGTTCTCGATCTGCGGCCCGCCGCCATGCACCACCACCGGGTTCATGCCGACGAGTTTGAGCAGCACCACGTCGCGGGCGAAACACTGTTTCAGATGCTCGTCGGTCATGGCGTTGCCGCCGTACTTGACGACGATGGTCTTGCCATGGAAGCGCTTGATGTAGGGCAGGGCCTCGGCCAGCACACCGGCCTTGGCTTCGGGAGAGAGCTTTTCGATCATGGGTATCAGCGAGAGCAAGTGGTAACTCCGGGCATTCTACTTGTCCGGCAATGAAACGGCACAACGCGGATTTTCAGCGCCGGCGACCGGATTCAACCTGCCCCGGCGCTTGCGGCGAGTCGCCGCGGCAGTTCGAGGATGGCATCGCGGTTGCTCCATGAAAAGCAGGCGGCAGCCGCCTCCTGCCACGGCAACCAGCGATAGGCCAGATGTTCGTCCGGCGCAAGGGCTATGGAACACCGCTCAGGCAGACACAGACTGAAGACGTGCTCGATGTTTTCCGTAATGCCGGGCGCATAGCGGTGCCGCCACTCGGCGAAGATTTGATAACGATTGACCATCTGCCAGTCGATGAAATCGGCTGCAGCAGCCTCGATGCCGGTCTCTTCGCGGACTTCGCGCCGGGCCGTTTCGAGCAGCGGCTCATCGTCTTCCTGGCTGCCGGTGACCGATTGCCAGAACCCCGGGTGACGGGCACGTTCCAGCAACAACACGTCCAGCGCCGCGGTGTGGATGACCGCCAGCACGGAGACGGGTTTCTTGTACTTCATCGGCAGTTCTCAGTCCGGCTGAGCCACCGTCGGCAACCAGGCAATGCCGTCGGCCTGCATGTCGACCAGGCACCAGAAAGGCACGCCCTGCTCGCGCCACTCCTCTGCCGCCGACTGGAAGGCCCGCATCAAGGTGACGAAATCGGCCTCGGCGCGACCGTGAATGCCGTCGCAATGATCGAGAAGAATCACGTAGCCTTCGGCCGGACGCCAGCCCATGTCGAGCAGGCAGTCATTCAGTGCATCCCAGTTGTGACCGAACCACTCGGGAAAGCCGAGCGCCTTTCCAATCGCCGCCAGCATCCCGTCCTTGTCGCGTGCGCCTGCCAGATCCACCGACTGCACCAGACAGCCGGCAGCGCCGGCGCCGGCAAGCAGGGGCTGCCGGTCGCCATGCGGCAGATGATGCACGCCGGCTCTGTCGGCGTCGGCAAACAGGGACTGGTAGCTGTCGGCTGCGCTCATCGCCTGATTTTCCGGAAACTGCGGTAATGATCTTCGGTGTAGTAGAACATCGCGGCAGGCTGTTCGCCGGCAATGATGCGACGCGCACCGCGGTCGGTACTGCCCGGTGTCGGTACCGTGTATTCGCGATAGTAGCCGCGCCGCTTCAGCGGCAGGCGCTGTTCAAGGTTCTTGAAAGTGACTCCGTCGCGGCGGTGGGGATAGGGGCCGCCGCGGTCGATCAGGCGCAGGGTGGTGCGCGCTTCCGCCGGCAGATTTGCTTCGGCAATGCTGCTGTCGGGCGAGTCATCGCGCCAGTTGCCGCGTGCCGCTGCCGACAGCGCGAAGCCGAGGCACAGCAGCGCGACAACACGGCGCAGCATTTCAGGACTTGCCGACCTCGACCTGGGCTTCCACTTTCTGTCGCAGGCGGATGTGCAACTCGCGCAACTGTTTCTCATCGACGTCGGACGGCGCGTCGGTCAGCAGGCACTGCGCGCGCTGGGTCTTGGGGAAGGCGATGACGTCGCGAATCGACTCGGCACCGGCCATCATGGTAACGATGCGGTCGAGGCCGAAAGCCAGGCCGCCGTGAGGCGGCGCTCCGTACTTCAGCGCATCGAGCAGGAAGCCGAACTTGGCCTGTTGTTCCTCGGGACCGATGCCGAGTGCCTGGAATACCCGTTCCTGCAGTTCGGCGCGATGGATCCGCACCGAGCCGCCGCCCATTTCCCATCCGTTCAAGGCCAGATCGTAGGCCTTGGCCAGGCATTTGCCCGGATCGGTTGCCATGAATTTCTCATGGCCATCCTTTGGGCTGGTGAAGGGATGGTGGCAGGCCGACCAGCGCTGGTTTTCGTCGTCGTATTCGAACATCGGGAAATCGACCACCCACAGCGGCCGCCAGGCCGACCCGTCGACGTAGCCCTTCTCGTGGCCGAGCTTGATGCGCAGCGCCCCGAGCGCGTCATTGACGATTTTGGTCTTGTCCGCACCGAAGAAGATCAGGTCGCCGGATTGCGCTCCGGTACGCTCGATGATGGTCGCCAGCGCCGCGGCGTGAAGATTCTTGACGATGGGCGACTGCAGGCCTTCCTCGTTGAGCTTCGACGCGTCGTTGACCTTGATGTAGGCCAGTCCGCGGGCGCCGTAGATCTTGACGAACTCGCCGTAGCCGTCGATCTCGCCGCGGGTCAGCGCAGTTGCCCCAAGTGCGCCGCCCGGCACGCGCAGCGCCGCGACACGGCCGCCCGAAGTTGCCGGGCCGCTGAATACCTTGAAGGCGACGTCGGTGACCGCATCGGTAATGTCGGTGAGTTCCAGCGTGACGCGCAGGTCCGGCTTGTCGGAGCCGTAACGGGCCATGGCTTCGGCGTAACTGATGCGCGGGAAGGGGTTGGGCAGATCGACATTCAGCGACTGCTTGAACACGCAGCGGATCATTTCCTCCATCAGCGCGGTGATCTGCACTTCATCGAGGAAGGAGGTTTCGATATCGACCTGGGTGAACTCCGGTTGGCGGTCGGCGCGCAAGTCTTCGTCGCGGAAGCACTTGGTGATCTGGTAGTAACGGTCGTAGCCGGCCACCATCAGCAACTGCTTGAACAACTGCGGCGATTGCGGCAGGGCGAAGAACTTGCCGGGATGCACGCGGGAAGGCACCAGGTAGTCGCGTGCGCCCTCGGGCGTCGATTTGGTCAGCATCGGCGTTTCGATATCGATGAAACCCTTGTCGTCGAGGAAGCGGCGGAAAGCCATCGCCACCTTGTAGCGCAGCATCAGGTTCTTCTGCATCTGCGGGCGGCGCAGATCGATGACGCGATGCGTCAGCCGCACGTTCTCGGAGAGGTTGTCTTCATCCAGCTGGAATGGCGGCGGCACCGCCGTATTCAGCACTTCCAGTTCATGGCAGAGGATTTCGATTTCGCCGGAGGCCAGGTTGGGATTCTCGGTGCCCTGGGGACGCCGCCGCACCTTGCCGGTGATCTTCAGCACGAATTCGTTGCGCACGTCCTCGGCCGTCTTGAACATCTCCGGGCGATCCGGATCGCAGACGATCTGTGTCAGTCCTTCGCGATCGCGCAGGTCGATGAAGATTACGCCGCCATGGTCGCGACGGCGGTGGTTCCAGCCGCAAAGAGTGACAACCTGGTCGACATGGGAGGCATTTACCTCGCCGCAATAGTGAGTACGCATAGGATTTCCGGATTGTTGTGATGCCCGCAGGGCCTTACTGGTTCTGGGCGCGCCCGGCTGGATTTCTCATGGGCGGGGCGGCAACACCCATTGAGACGATGTACTTCAGGGCTTCATCGACGTTCATGTCAATTTCGATGACGTCTTTGCGCCTGACAAAAAAGAAGAAACCATTGACCGGGCTGGGCGTGGTCGGAATGAAGACCCCGACGTGCTCTTCGGGCAGCATGTCGGCCACATCGCGCGCCGGGTGCCCGGTCTGAAACGCCACCGCCCAGGCTTCCGGGTGCGGATAGCGCACCAGCAGAACCTTGCGGAAGGCTACGCCGCTGCCGGAGAACAGGGTGTCGCTCACCTGCTTGACGCTGTAATAGATCGACTTCACTACCGGGATTCTGGAAAGTACGCCTTCCCAGAAGCGCACCATTTTCTGCCCGACGATATTGGTCGCTATCAGTCCGGTGATAAACACCACCAGCAAAGTCAGCAATGCGCCAAGGCCGGGGATGTATACGCCCAGCAGGTGTTCGGGATGAATGGCCTGCGGCAGCAGCAGCAGGGACTGATCCATGGAACGGACGATCAGGGCCAGTACCCAGGCTGTGATTGCCAATGGGACCCAGATCAGCAGTCCCGTGATGAAGTACTTCTTCAAGGCGCAAGCCGTCAGCTGTTGGCGGCGCAACTACCCGTTCCGCCCTGGCAAGGGGGCGGATTGTCGCTCTTGGCTTCCGCGGCCTTGCAACCGCCGCCCTTGAAGTCGGTGGCGTACCAGCCGCTGCCCTTGAGCTGAAATCCGGGCGCAGTGAGCTGCTTGGCGAAGTTTTCGGTATTGCATTCGGGGCAGGTGGTCAGCAGCGGATCGCTGACTTTCCGCATGACATCCTTCTCAAAGCCGCAACCGGTGCAGCGATAAGCATAGATCGGCATGACATTTTCTCCGGCATTCTGGCAAAGGGGTGGGATTATAGCCGAAGCCCTTGGCGCGCCCGCCGTGACCTGCTATCCCGACGTCAGGGAAATGGGGCCTGTTGCCCGATTTGCAAGGGGCTAGAGGACGGTGCCGAGATAGGCGCGGGTCAAGGGCTTGCCCCAGACCAGGGCAATCGCGCCGGCGACGGCAAGGTAGGGACCGAAAGGAATCGGTACGTTGCGGCCGTGGCGGGCAAAGACCATCAGCGCGACGCCGACGACGGCGCCGACGAAAGATGAGAGCAGGATGGCCAGGGGCAGCATCTGCCAGCCCAGCCAGGCGCCGAGCGCCGCCAGCAGCTTGAAATCGCCGTAGCCCATGCCTTCCTTGCCGGTGGCGAGCTTGAAGCCCCAATACACGGCCCACAGCGACAGATAGCCGGCCATGGCACCGATGACGGCGCTCTTCAAGTCCGTGTAGACGCCGAAGGCGTTGAGTCCCAGGCCCAGCCAGAGCAGCGGCAGGGTGATGTCGTCGGGTAGCAGTTGGGTGTCGAAGTCGATGGCAGTCAAGGCAACCAGCGCCGCGATGAACACCAGTGCGCCGATCCCCGCCGCGTTAAAGCCGAAGTGCCAGGCGGCAAAGGCGAACAGCAGTCCGGTCAGCGCTTCGACCAGCGGATAGCGCAAGGAAATCGGCGCGGCGCAAGCCTTGCAGCGTCCGCGCAACAAGAGCCAACTGATGACCGGGATGTTCTCCATGGCCGTGATCGGGTGGCCGCACTGAGGGCAGCGCGAGCGCGGCCGGGCCAGGGAAAGTGCTTCCAGGGCAGGCGCAGCCTCGCCCTTCAGCTCGGCGCACTGCGCCGCCCAGTCGCGCTCCATCATGATCGGCAGGCGGTGGATGACGACATTGAGGAAACTGCCTATCACCAGGCCGAGCAATCCGGCGGCGAGAGCAAACAGCGCCGGGTCGGCGAACAGCGCGATCATCCGCGGCGCTTGTTGGACGAGCCGGGTGCCAAGCTAGCTGACGACCGAACCGAGTTTGAAGATCGGCAGGTACATGGCTACGACCAAACCGCCGATCAGTCCGCCGAGGAAAACCATGATCAGTGGCTCCATCAAGCTCGAGAGCGCCTCGACAGCCTCGTCGACCTCGGCTTCGAAGAAGTCTGCGGTCTTGCCCAGCATTGAATCGAGCTGGCCTGATTCCTCGCCGATGGCGACCATCTGCGTCACCATCGGCGGGAAGACGCCGGAGTTTTCCATTGCCGCGGTCAGACTCGAACCGGTGCTGACCTCATTCTGGATCTGTTTGGTCGCCATGGTGTAGACATAGTTGCCGGCGGCACCGCCTACCGAATCAAGGGCTTCGACCAGCGGCACGCCGGCGGCGAACATGGTGGACAGGGTTCGTGTCCAGCGCGCGATGGAGGATTTCCGGATCAGGTCACCGAAAACCGGAACCTTGAGCGCATATCTGTCCGCCATGATCTGCAGCGCCACGGAGCGCTTGAAGGCTTGAATGGTGCCGTAAATGGTGGCATAAATGCCGCCGAAAATGATGTGCCAGTTGGCTACGAAACCGTCAGAAATGGCAATCACGATCTGCGTCGGGGCGGGCAGTTCGCCGCCGAAACTGGCAAACACGTTCTTGAACGCCGGCACCACGAATATCATGATCACCGCGGTGATGATGAAGGCGATGACGAGGATGGATATCGGGTAGGTCAGGGCGCTCTTGATCTTGGACTTGATGGCCTGGATTTTCTCTTTGTAGGTTGCCAGGCGATCCAGCAGCGTGTCGAGAATACCCGCCTGCTCCCCGGCCTCGACCAGATTGCAGAACAGGGCGTCGAAATACTGGGGATACTTGCGAAACGCCGAGGCGAGGTTGGATCCGGTCTCGACGTCGGACTTGATGTCGAACAGCAGTTTGGCCAGGCCCGGATTGTTGGTGCCTTTGCCGACGATGTCAAAAGACTGCAGCAGCGGCACGCCGGACTTGACCATGGTGGCAAGCTGGCGTGAGAAAAGCGTAATGTCCTTGTCCGATACCTTGCCGCCGGAACTGATCTTCCGTTTCTTGATCTTGTTGACGGTGATGCCCTGCCGGCGCAGCGAAGCGTTCGCCGCGGCCTCGCTGGCTGCTCTGATTTCGCCGCGAACGACTTTGCCCGTCTTGTTCTTGCCTTCCCAGGAAAAATCAAATTCCTTTGGGCCGGCATCCTTTTTTGCCTTGCCTGCTGTGGCCATCGGCTTCTCCCGCTTGAATAGTAGTCTCGGCCGCTGTGCTCGACGCTTACAAGACCGGCGTTAGCCTCTACTGAAACATTGATCCGAGGCATTCTACGCCTTGATTATGCCGAGAGTATCACTCTCGAGCGGGACGGTGAAGACGCACCATCTTGATCTTTCGGTCCTGTGTTTGCACGATCTCCATGGCTACGCCATGCACCCGCACGCCAACGCCCACCTCGGGTATGTCCTGCAGGTGCTCGACGATCAACCCGTTCAGCGTGCGCGGTCCGTCCAGCGGCAATTCGAGGTCCAGCAAGCGGTTCAGATCGCGCAATGCCGCGGCACCGTCGGCCAGCGCCGTGCCATCGCTGCTCCAGGCCGGTGGCTGGCTGACATCGGCTTGACTGGCGGCGAACTTCCCGACCAGTTCCTCGATGATGTCTTCCAGAGTGATCAGTCCCTCGATTTCGCCGTACTCATCCACCACCAGGCCCAGCGTCTGGCGGTTTTCGCGAAAGAACTGCAGTTGCGTATAAGCCAATGTCGTCGCCGGGATGCAGTACGGCTCGGTCAGGCAGGCGCGCAGGCCCTGATGGTCTATCTCGCCCTCGAAAGCTCCCGGCAGCAGGCGGCGCTGGTGCAGCACGCCGATAACGTTGCCGGGGTCGCCATCGAACACCACCAGGCGGGTGTGATAACTGGTTGCCAGTTGGGCCTTGATGTCGGCGATCGGAGTCGCGATGTTGATCGCCTCGATCTCGCCGCGCGGCGTCATCAGGTCCTCTACGGTGACGTGCTCCAGTTCGAACAGGTTGAGCAGGATGGCGCGGTGCTGCGGCGGCACGAAGTGGCCCGCCTCAAGCACGATGGCGCGCAATTCTTCGCCCGACATCTGGTGGCGGTCGTGGCCGGCCTTGGGCTGCAAGTTCAGTATGCGCAGCAGGGCGCTGACGAAGAGGTTGACGAACCAGATTACCGGATAGGCGATGCGCAGCAGCGGCGTAAGAATGTAACTGATGCGCGGCGCAAGCCAGTCGGGATAATTGGCACCGACTACCTTCGGGCTGATTTCGGAGAACACCAGCAGGCAGAAGGTGACGAACAGGGTTCCGGCTTCCAGGGTCCATTTCTCCTGGCCAAGAACCTGCAGCGCGATGTGACCGGTCAGCGTGGCGGCGGCGGCGTTGATCAGGGTATTGCCGAGCAGGATCAAGCTGATCAGCCGGTCCACGCGGCTCAAAAGGGCCTGCGCCAGTTGCGCGCCGCGGTGCCCGGAATCCGCCAGATGCCTGAGCCGGTGACGGTTGGCCGCCATCATCGCGGTCTCGGCCATGGCGAAAAAGCCGGACAGAATCAGCAGCACGGCCAGGGCCGCGAACTGGGCGGACAGCGGTATTTCGTCCATCAGCGGCCGAGGATTACCTCAAGCACGAAGCGGCTGCCGACATAGGCCAGCAGCAGTGTGGCAAAGCCGGCCAGCGTCCAGCGCAGCGCCACCCGGCCGCGCCAGCCGCGCAAGTGGCGACCCGCCAGCAGCGCGGCGAAGATCAGCCAGGACAGAATGGCGAACAGGGTCTTGTGGTTGAAGGTCAGTGCCTTGCCGAACAGGGTTTCGGAGAAGAAGGCACCTGAAACCAGCGTGAATGTGAGCAAGACAAAGGCGACATGGATCAGGCGAAACAGCAGTGCCTCCATCGTCAGCAAAGGCGGCAGGCCGGCCAGCAGCGGCGAGATGCGGCCGCGATGCAAGCCCTTTTCGGCGGCTGCCATCAGCAGGGCGTGCAGGGCTGCCAGCGTAAACAGGCTGTAGGCCAGCATGGCCATCAGGAAATGCAGGCGGAAAGCCATCGAGCCGGCGTTGGTCAGCACATGGGCTTCGGCGAATAGTGCCGGCAGCACGGCGGCTACCGCTGCCGTCGGCAGGCCGATAACCTGCAGGCCATCCATCCGGGCGTAAAAGCTTTCGATCCAGTACAGCGCAATCGCCAGCCAGAGCATCACCGAGAGCGCGATGGCGAAGCCGAAGCGCATGCTGTCGCCATCGAATATCGCCATGCGCAAACTGACCGCATGCGCTGCCAGCGCCAGCAGCAGCAGGCCGCGCTCGCCCAGCTTGAGTCCTCCGGCCGGTTGGTCGAGCGCCGGTCCGCGCCAGCGGGTGCGCCACAGATGTGCCGCCAGGCCGGCATAAATGGCTGCGGCCAGCAGATGCATTAAGATTGCGGACATTGCTGAAGTCTACACCAAGCCTTTCATCTCTTCGTTCATCCGAACCCCATTCATTCATGTTAGACAACCTCACCCAGCGACTCGGCCGTGTCGTAAAAAACCTGCGCGGACAGGCCCGCCTTAGCGACGACAACATTTCCGACATGCTGCGCGAAGTGCGCATGGCCCTGCTCGAAGCCGACGTCGCCCTGCCGGTAGTCAAGGATTTCATCGCCAGCGTCAAGGAAAAGGCGCTCGGCCAGGAAGTCATCGGTTCCCTGACTCCAGGCCAGGCGCTGGTCGGCGTCGTGCATCGCGAACTCACCGAACTGATGGGCGGCGCCGGCGTCGGCCTGAATCTCGCTACGCAGCCGCCGGCAGTGATCTTGATGTCCGGCCTGCAGGGCGCGGGCAAGACCACGACCACGGCCAAGCTGGGCAAGTGGCTCAAGGAGCGGCAGAAGAAGAAGGTGCTGACGGTCAGCGTCGACGTCTATCGGCCGGCCGCCATCGATCAGCTCAAGGCGGTTTCGGCCCAGGCCGGCATCGACTTTTTCCCGTCATCGGGCGAGCAGAAGCCGGCCGACATTGCGGCGGCGGCACTGGATTACGCCAGGCGTCACTACTACGACGTGCTCTTCGTCGATACCGCCGGGCGTCTCGCCATCGACGCAGCGATGATGGCCGAGATCAAGGATCTGCACCGTCTGCTGCAGCCCATCGAAACCCTGTTCGTGGTCGATGCCATGCTCGGCCAGGATGCGGTCAATACGGCGAAGGCCTTCAACGAGGCGCTGCCGCTGACGGGCGTGATTCTGACCAAGCTCGACGGCGATTCGCGCGGCGGTGCTGCGCTGTCGGTGCGCCATGTCACCGGCAAGCCGATCAAGTTTGCCGGCGTCGGCGAAAAGCTCACCGGTCTGGAGGAATTCCATCCGGAGCGCATGGCTTCGCGCATCCTCGGCATGGGCGACATCCTCGGACTGGTCGAGGATGCGCAGCGCGGAGTAGATCAGGACAAGGCCCAGGAATTCGTCAAGAAGATGAAGTCCGGCAAGGGCTTCGACCTCAACGATTTCAAGGACCAGATTGCCCAGATGAAAAACATGGGGGGCATGGCCGCCATGCTCGAAAAACTCCCGGCGCAGTTCAGTGCCATGGCGCAAAAGGCCGGCGGCGGCATGGAGGACAAGACAGTCCGACGCCTGGAGGGCATCATCAATTCGATGACGCCGACGGAACGCACCAAGCCCGAAATCATCAAGGCCAATCGCAAGCGGCGTATTGCCACCGGTGCCGGCGTGTCGGTGCAGGAGGTCAATCGCCTGCTGAACCAGTTCGAGCAGACGCAGAAGATGATGAAGCAGTTCTCCAAGGGGGGAATGGCGAAGATGATGCGGGGCATGAAGGGGATGTTGCCGGGAATGCGCTAAGGCGCGGCGCGCGCAGCGGAGTTCGAAAACAGGACGGCCGGATGAATTGGGCTGGACGGATATCAGATCCGGCCTGGCAGCCTGTTATGATTTCAAGCAAAGCAACCAGCCCGCAAAAGGGGGAACATTGAAAAGCGATTGCGGTGGCACCTGTGCAAATTTCCAATCCAGCCCATGGCACACGGGTTTCCTGATCCAGACTGCGGCAGTCCTGAGTTTCTTGCTCAGCGGATCGGTCCAGGCCGCAGACTCGGCAACTGCCAAGGCGCTCGTCGTCAACCTCTGTTCGGCCTGCCATGGACTGGACGGCAACAGCACCGACCCCAAGTTTCCGAAACTTGCCGGCCGTCATCCCGAGTATCTGGTGCGGGAATTGAAGGAATTTGTTTCCGGTGCCCGCAAGAGCGACATCATGACTCCAATCGCCAAGACCCTCGATCCGGATGAGTTCAAAGGGCTGGGTGAATACTTTGGCGCGCAGAAGCCGGGTTCGGGCGTGGTGCTGGATCAAAAGATGGCAGCAAGCGGCATGAAGCTCTATCAGGATGGCGACGAAGAAAGGGGGGTGCCCGCCTGCTCCGGTTGCCACAGTTCCACTGGTGCCGGCAGCAAGCGATTCCCGCGCCTCGCCGGGCAGCACAAGGAATATCTGATCCAGCAGATGCAGGATTTTCGAAGCGATGCCAGAAGTGGCGCCGGGTCGAGGCTCATGCGCGAGGTGACGAAACGCCTGTCGGATGATGAAATCAAGGCGGTAGCCGAGTATCTGACCGGACTTTGAACTGGTGGAATTGAAAAGGGGAAGATGGTGAAGTGGATGACTAAGCTGTTGGTGGCTTTGTGGTGGCTGCCCCTTGTCGCGTTGGCTCAGGGCCAGGCCCCCGCAACTGCGGGCAGCGGAGTCCGGGCATGGAACGAAATCAAGGGCGAAAAGCGGGAGGTCCTCAAACTGCAGGGCGACGTCGCGCGTGGCGAGGAGGCCTTCAAGATTTGCCAGGGTTGCCACAAGCAAGGCGCTACCGGCAGCAGCAGCGGCGCTTACCCTCGTCTGGCGGGGCAGCATGCGACCGTGTTGATCGAGCAGATGACCGACATCCGTTCCGGAATACGCCGCAATCCGAAGATGGCGCCATTTGCCGATGAGCACGTGCTGACCACGCAGGAAATTGCCGACATTGCCCGATTCCTGCAGGCACTCCCGATTCAGGCCAATCTCGGCCGGGGACCGGGGAATTCCCTGGATCGAGGCAAGGCATTGTATGAAAAGGATTGTGTCATCTGCCATGGCAACAAAGGGCAGGGCGACGCGGAAAAATTCTTCCCGCTGGTGGCCGGACAACATTTCAAATATCTATTGCGCCAAGCCGTCTCTATCAGGGACGGCCAGCGCGGCAATGCCAACCCGGATATGGCAAAGGTCCTCAAGCCATACAGCGACGGTGATCTGGAAGCTGTGGCCGACTACATGTCAGGGCTGGCGGCACCTTAAGCGCCGCGGGCCGGCGTCGCCGCGAGCGGGTAGCGGGTCAGCGCAGGGCCGGTCTATCGCGGCCCGATCACTCGCGGCCCCCAGGCCCACTGCTTTTCCCACGCCCCCCTCACCATGTTCGGATACTCGGGCTTGCCCAGACTGCCGTTGTAGCGGCCCAGCGCCCGGTAGAGGTCGCCGTTTTCCATGTCCAGATAGTGGCGCAGGATGACGCAGCCGAAGCGCAGGTTGGTGCGGAGGTGGAACAGGTTGCTGTCCTTGCTGCCGATCAGGCCCGCCCAGAAAGGCATCACCTGCATGTAGCCGCGGGCGCCGGCGGACGAGATCGAATACTTCTTGAAGCCGCTTTCGACCTGGATCAGGCCCAGCACCATCTGCGGGTCGAGTCCGGCGCGCTTGGCTTCGTAATACACGGTCTTGAGGAAATCCAGCCGCGCCTCGCGGTCCGGCATGCGTCGCGTCAGTCGCGACGACATCTCGGTCAGCCAACCGACCTTTTCCTCGATCGAAGGGAACTCCGCTTCGGGCGCGGCACGGTCGGCGATTGCTGCGTGCAAGGCGGCCTGTACGCTGGCCGCCAGAGGTTCGTACTGCTGGGTTCCGGCCCGGCCCGCGGCCGGCAGCAGCGCAGCCGTGAGGCACAGCGCAAGACGGAGAATCAGTCGCACAACTTCTGTTTAAGGAAACCCGTCATTTGGCTGGCGTCAACCAGAGTCGCTTCGGTGTCGCTGCGGCCCTTGTATTCCAGCTTGCCTTCCTTCAGGCCGCGCTCGCCGACCACCACGCGATGCGGTATGCCGATCAGTTCCCAGTCGGCGAACATGGAGCCGGGACGCTCGTCGCGGTCGTCGACAATCGCGTCGATGCCGGCGGCGAGCAAGGTCGCGTACAGCGCATCGGTCGCGGCGCGGACGGTTTCCGACTTGGCGTAATTCATCGGCACCACGACTACGGCGAAGGGCGCGATGCTCGCCGGGAAAACGATGCCGCGCTCGTCGTGGCCCTGTTCGATGGCGGCGCCGACGATGCGCGAAACGCCGATGCCGTAGCAGCCCATTTCCATCACCTGGTCCTTGCCCTGTTCGTCGAGGAAGGTGCATTTCAGCGCTTCGGCATACTTGGTGCGCAACTGGAAGATGTGACCGACTTCGATGCCGCGACACAGTTCGAGAGATCCCTGGCCGTCAGGCGACGGGTCACCTTCGACCACGTTGCGAATGTCGGCGACGGTCCCGGGTGGCGCCAGATCGCGGCCGAAATTGACGCCGGTGAGGTGATAGCCTTCCTCGTTGGCGCCGCATACGCAGTCGCCCATGGCGGCGACGCTGCGATCCGCCACGACCCTGCCGCCAAAGCCAACCGCGCCTATGTAGCCGGCCTTGCAGCCGAGCGCGGCGACGATTTCCTCGTCTCGGGCGAAGCGGAATTCGCCGATCACCTTTTGCGTCTTGATTTCGTTCAGGTCGTGATCGCCGCGCAGCAGCAGCAGGACGAACTCGCTGCCTTCCGGCATCTCCGCCATCACCGCGATGGCCTTGACGGTCTGTGTCAGCGGCAGATCGAGGAAGGCTGCCACGTCTTCGCACCGCGTCTTGCCCGGAGTGGCTTTCTTCTCCATTGCGGCCGCAGTGCTTGCTGGGCTGCTCGCGGGGGCAACGGCCTCGGCCAGTTCCACATTGGCCGCATAGTCCGACGCCGGGCAGAAGGCGATCGCGTCTTCGCCCGAGTCCGCCAACACGTGAAACTCATGCGAGCCGGTGCCGCCGATGGCGCCCGTGTCCGCCGCGACGGCGCGGAACCGCAGTCCGAGACGGGTGAAGATGCGGCTGTAGGTCTGGTACATGTTGCGGTATTCGCGTTCCAGATCGGCATACGAGGTGTGGAAGGAATAGCCGTCCTTCATGAGGAACTCGCGCCCGCGCATGACGCCGAAGCGCGGCCGGATCTCGTCGCGGAACTTGGTCTGGATCTGGTAGAAGTGGCGCGGCAGCTGGCGATAGCTCCTGACTTCGCGGCGTACCACGTCGGTGATGACTTCCTCATGCGTCGGCCCGATCACGAAATCCCTCTGGTGACGGTCCTTGAAGCGCAGCAACTCGGGGCCGTACTTCGGGCCTCGCCCGGATTCTTCCCACAACTCAAAGGGCTGCACCGCCGGCATGAGCAGTTCGATGGCGCCGGCGCCATCCATTTCCTTGCGCACGATGTTTTCGACTTTGCGCAGCACGCGCAGCCCCATCGGCATCCAGGTGTAGATGCCGCCGGCGAGGCGGCGGATAAGGCCGGCGCGCAGCATCAGCTTGTGGCTGACGATTTCGGCGTCGGAGGGGGCTTCCTTGAGGGTGGCGATAAAAAACTGGCTGGCGCGCATGGCTGTGGGCTGAAATCCGGAAAGGGTGCATTTTACCTGCGGCCGCGAATTTGCAGAGGCGGCAGATGCGGCTGTCGTGGCAGATGCGGCTTTCCAGCGGCGCGCGATTGTGAAAGAATGGACCCCAATCAATCATTGGAATATGCATCATGCTCGATCGTGAAGGCTTTCGCCCGAACGTCGGCATCGTTCTGGTCAACAGTCGCAACGAGGTTTTTTGGGGCAAGCGCATACGCGAACATTCCTGGCAGTTCCCGCAGGGGGGCATCAAGAAGGGCGAAACGCCCGAACAGGCGATGCTGCGCGAACTGGAAGAGGAAACCGGCCTCAAACCCGAGCATGTGCGGATCATCGGCCGCACGCGCGACTGGATGCGCTATGAGGTGCCGAAGCACTGGATTCGCCGCGAATGGCGCAGTACCTACAGGGGGCAGAAACAGATCTGGTTCCTGCTACGTCTGGTCGGCCGCGACAGCGACGTCTGCCTGCGCGCCAGCGATCATCCGGAATTTGATGCCTGGCGCTGGAACAGCTACTGGATACCGCTGGCCAACGTGATCGAGTTCAAGCGCGGCGTGTACGAAACCGCCCTGCTCGAGTTGGCGCGGCTCCTTTTTGCTCATCCCGATGAGCGAATTCCCCACTGGGAAACCGATACATTGGACGATACGAAGTGAAATGCTGGCGGGTTTTCCTTCTGCTTGCCGTAGCCGGCAGCGCAGCGGCACAGGTACCGGGTTCCTCCGGCTCCGGCCGTTCGGGATACAACAGCAACTACGAGGATGAGGCGCCCTGGCAGGAACAGCGGGATGTCGAGCCGCCGGCCTTCCCCAAACCGGAAAACCTGCGCGAGTTCTACGTTAGCGCCGTGGCTACCAACAAGTATTTCATCGACTCAAGCACGCTCGCGGTCGGCGCCGACGGCGTGGTGCGCTATGTGCTGGTAGTCCAGACCTCAGGCGGCGCCACCAACGTCAGCTTTGAAGGCATGTATTGCAAGGAGCGCAGCTGGAAGCACTACGCCACAGGCGGCAGCGACAGCAACTGGAGTAAGTCGCGCGCCCCCCGCATCGAGTGGCGGCCCATTGAAAACAAGCCGGTCAACCGGCATCACGCGGCGTTGAGTCGCGATCTGTTTTGTCCGATGGGGAACCCTATCAAAACGGCAGACGAAGGGCGCAATGCCCTGCGTCTGGGCAAGCATCCGGATTCAATCTGAGACCAGGGAATTCCCGTTGATCGACACGCTCATTCCGCAGTTCGACAAGGCGCTGCGCGCCGTCTTCGCCGCTGCCCCGACCCGCCGCCCGATGCCCGGCCAGGACTTGCCCGAGGCCGAGATGAGCGATGACGAGAAGCGACACGTCGCCGCCCTGATGCGTGTCAACCACTGCGGCGAAATCTGCGCCCAGGCCTTGTATCAGGGCCAGGCTCTGATCTCGCGCGACCCGGCAGTCAGGCGCGAGTTGGAAGAGGCGGCCTGGGAAGAGACCGAACATCTCAACTGGACTGAACGGCGCATCGCCGAACTCGGCGGCCGCAAGAGCCTGCTCAACCCGTTGTGGTACGCCGGTTCCGTGGCCATCGGGGTGCTCGCCGGAAAATGTGGCGACGCCTGGAGCCTCGGTTTCCTGGCCGAAACCGAGCGCCAGGTGGAGGGGCATCTCGAAGGCCACATGGCCAGTCTGCCGGCACAGGATCGCAAGTCATGGGAGGTGCTGGAGCAAATGAAGGCTGACGAGAAGCGCCATGCCGAAACGGCGAACCACTACGGTGCGCGCGAGTTGCCGTCGCCGGTCAAGCTGGCCATGAGGCTTTCGTCGAAGCTGATGACCCGGCTTTCCTACGTTGCCTGATTAAATTTCGACTACCTCGAAGCTGTGGCTGATCGCCGCCGTCTTGCCGAGCATCAGCGACGCCGAGCAGTACTTCTCCGCTGACAGTTTCACCGCGCGTTCGACCGCCTCCGCCTTCAGGTTGCGGCCGGTCACGACAAAATGCATGTTGATGCTGGTGAATACCTTGGGATCGACCTCCGCGCGTTCGGCCTGAAGCTTGACTTCGCATCCGCTGACTTCATGGCGCCCGCGTTTGAGGATGAGCACGATGTCGAATGCCGTGCAGCCGCCGGTACCGGCCAGCAACAACTCCATGGGCCGCGGTGCCAGATTGCGGCCACCCGCTTCCGGCGCACCATCCATGCAGACCAGGTGTCCGCTGCCGGTTTCCGCAACAAAGCTCATCCCCTCATGCCAGCGTACTGTGCATTCCATGCATCTCACTCCTTCAAGCAATAGCCGGCATTCTAGCGGCGGCACCGGAACCGGCATGTGGCGTCGCAGCAAGAAATGCGGGTTCGCGCTTGCCGCCGGGCCGCCGGCGACCTTATCGATAAGTCTTGTGGCCAGATAGGATAGGTTTATTGGTGGAAAATCAATGGATTCAGCTGCTTTCCAAGCTAATAACCATTCCGTTGATGTGGTAGTTGCGCAATGCACAAAAATCCCTTGCATTGCAGCAAAGCTTGTGCGAGACTTTTATCGACTTGATGCCTGCTGATGCTGTAAGCACTATGTTTCGTTCAGTTTGCGTTTGACCCCTGTCTCCTCCACCCTCCTCCTTTGGTGTGGATTAATCGCAACCCGATTCGGGTTGCGTTTTTTTTTCTGATTTGCCGACGATGTCGGCCAGTGACTCAGCGTAAGCAGTTGGATTCTCGGCTGTTTCAGTCTGTTTCAGTTTGACAGGGGGAGGGGTAGCCGCTAACATTCGCCCCTCTCAAAAAGTGGGTCGGTAGCTCAGTCGGTAGAGCAGCGGACTTTTAATCCGTTGGTCGCGAGTTCGAATCTCGCCCGACCCACCACCGTCAGATATAATTCTTCAAATCGGGTTGTTAGCTCAGTTGGTAGAGCAGCGGACTCTTAATCCGTAGGTCGAGTGTTCGAGCCACTCACAGCCCACCAGTAATACTGCGGCCTCCAGCGATGGAGGCCGCTTTTCTTTGTGCCGGATGACAGCCGATGTCACGAAGGAAGAAACGCTACGGATATCCGCCGTCGGTTGCAGCGTGGAGTTTTTTCTTTCCCGCCCGGCGCGAAGTTTCCCGGGAATGGATCTACTGCAGCGGACGAGTCTGTCGACGCTGTGCCCGGAGCAGGGGGCGACCGGGATCGCTCCACAATGCCTTGCGGTCGAACCGCTCCCAAGCGGGGAATCGCTTACTTCAGTGCGTCGCTGAGATCCTTGTCGCTGATCTTCCCCGAGCGGTGCAGCCAGAGCAGGATCGCCAGCGGCTTGGGGATATTGCGGCCGGATTCATATCGGGATCCACCCGACTGCGTGACGCCATATTTCGCCCAGAAATCCTTCTGGTTGAGGTCTTCCTTTTTGCGATCTGTCGCGATGTCACTGAAATCAAGTTTCTTTCTGCGGGCCATGACATTCTCCTATTGATGGGTGGTCAGGCCACTATGCTATCGTGTTTTTGTGATTCCCGCTTCCGCCGATCCGGGCTGCCACCGGCGGCCCGCAAATAGGGAGATTGGCTGCTTGCGTCATTCCTGATTGCGTCAGCGCGCTGATGCAGGAGGTCATGACGCCGGGGTAGGCCGCAATGGATTGGCGTCGCTGCGTTGCCGTCCCGAATTGCCGGCAAGGGCAAGCGGGAGCGGCGCGACCACGGATTGTAATCGCGCTATCGCCATGCGACACTCGCGCACCATGTCCGCCACTCGCATCCCGCGCGCCGGGCTCATTCTGCTCGGCCTGCTTTCCCTTGGCTGGGGCTTGAACTGGCCGATCATGAAAGTCGTGATCACCGAGATCCCGCGCTGGATATTCCGTGGCGATGCCATTCTGCTGGCTGCCGCCGGTCTGTTCGGCGTCGCCTGGTTTTCCGGCCAGTCCCTGAAGGTTCCCCGGGGACGTTGGCCGCAACTGATCGGCATGGCGTCGTGCAACATCGTCGGCTGGAACATGTTCGCAATTTGGGGCGTGAGCCTGCTGCCTTCGGGGCGGGCAGCGATTCTTGGCTACACCATGCCGGTCTGGAGCGCCTTGCTCTCGGTCTGGCTGCTCGATGAACCGATCAGCCGGCGACGGCTGGGCGGACTGGTGCTGGGCATGTGCGGCATGGCGCTGCTGATCGGTGCCGAGTTCGAGAAACTCGGCAGTGCCCCGGTCGGGGTGATCCTGATGATCATCGCCGCCATCTTCTGGGCTGGTGGCCTGGTGATTTACAAACGCGATCCGTTGCCCATGCCGATAACGTCGTTGACAGCCTGGCAGGGTCTGCTGGGCGGGATACCCATTGCGCTGTCGGGCCATGCGCTGGAAAGCGTCGACTGGGGCGGCATCAGTTTCTGGCCCATGTTCGGCTTCTGGTACAACGTCTTCATCGGCCTGCTGTTCTGCTATTGGGCGTGGAACAAGTTGGTGCAGATGGTGCCGGCCGGTGTTTCCTCCCTCTGCTCGCTGATCATCCCCGTGGTTGGCGTATTCAGCGGGATGGTGTTCCTCGGCGAGGCGCCGCGCTGGCAGGATTTTGCCGCTCTGCTGCTGGTTTTGACAGCAGTTGCCGGCGTCTTGCGGCCGGAGCCACCGTCGTCTTGACCCGACGCAAGGCATGGGGCGGCGCTTTCGGGCACAATTGGGGCATGCTCAATGTTTCAGGTCTCGCCTGTTCCCGCGGTGAACGCCGCCTGTTTTCCGACGTCGGCTTCGCGCTCGCCGCAGGCGAGTGGCTACACGTGCAGGGCGAAAACGGCTCCGGCAAGACCAGCCTGATGCGGCTGCTGGTCGGCCTTTCGCCGGCAGATGCGGGACAGATACGCTGGCGCAATGAGCCGGCGCCTTCCGTGGAATTCCGCCGCGACATGATTTATCTCGGTCACCATGCCGCGGTCAAGGAGGATCTGACGCCGCTGGAGAATCTGCGCCTCGCCGCTGCGCTGGACGGCATCGAACTGGACGAAGGCGCGGCCTTGGCCGCCTTGATCCGGCTTGGCCTGCGCGGCCGCGAGGAGTTGCCGGTGCGCGTGCTTTCAGCCGGGCAAAAGCGGCGCGTGCTGTTGGCGCGGCTGCTGACGCGGCCGGCGATACTCTGGGTGCTCGACGAAGCCTTCAATGCACTCGATGTCGCTGCCGTAAAGCTGTTGGGCGAACTGATTGCCGAGCATCTGTCCACGGGCGGCATGGCGGTGCTGACCAGCCACCAGCCGCTGCCCGTGCCGGGCGGCAAGGCACTGGTGCTATGAAGACCATCCCCCCGCCCCCCTGCCCGTGGCAAGGGGTGACTACGGTTCAGCCGCTGACGCGGCTTCCTTGTTCTGGCTCGCCACCTCCTTGGGGCGGCCCGGCGGAGGTGGCATGAACGCTTTCCTTGCCACCGTACGCCGCGATCTGCTGCTTGCGCTGCGGCGCAAGAGCGAGGTGCTGACGGCCGTGTTCTTCTTCGTCATCGTCACCAGCCTGTTTCCGCTGGGAATAGGGCCGGAACCCGGGCTGCTGAAGAAGATTGCGCCGGGAATTCTCTGGGTTGCCGCGTTGCTGGCGACACTGCTCGGCTTGCCGCGCCTGTTTGCCGCCGATCATTCGGATGGCACTCTTGAGCAGATGGCTTTGTCGCCGTCGCCCTTGGGTCTGCTGGTTGCAGGTAAAATATTGGCCCACTGGTTGTTATGCGGCTTGCCGCTGGTGTTGCTGGCGCCGGTACTCGGATTGCAGTTCGATCTCGATGCTTCGACATTGGGCATCCTGACGCTGGCGCTGTTGCTGGGGACGCCACTACTGTCCCTGATCGGGGCGATAGGTGCGGCGCTGACCTTGGGACTGCGCGGCGGCGGCGTGTTGCTGGCGCTGCTGGTCCTGCCGCTTTACATCCCGGCGCTGATCTTCGGCGCGGGAGCGGTGGAAGCCCATATTGCGGGTCTCGGTGCAGGTGGGCATTTATCTTTGCTGGCAGCGATGCTGGCCTTGGCTGTATTTTTTGCACCGTGGGCAACCACGGCTGCTGTGAGGATTGCACTGGAGTGAGACAGTCGATTATTCAGTGGTTCAGGTTCGGCAGCCCGCAGAGCTTTTATCCGCTCGCCGGGCGCATGATTCCATGGTTCTGGGCCGCCGCCGCCGCCTTCGGCATTGCCGGGCTGTGGCTTTCCTTTTTCGTCGCGCCGACCGATGCGCAGCAGGGCGAGGGCTACCGCATCATCTTCGTCCATGTGCCGGCCTCGTGGATGTCGATGTTCATCTATCTGGTGATGGCTTTCTGGGCCGGGCTCGGGCTGGCGCTCAACACCCGGGTGTCGGGCATGATGGCGCAGGCGCTGGCGCCGACCGGGGCCTTGATGGCGGCGCTGTCGCTATGGACCGGAGCCCTGTGGGGAAAGCCCATGTGGGGCGCGTGGTGGGTGTGGGATGCGCGCCTGACGTCGGAACTGATCCTGTTCTTTCTCTATCTGGGCTTCATGGCGCTGCAGGCCGCCATCGACGACCCGCGCCGTGCCGACAAGGCCGGCGCGATCCTGGCACTGGTGGGCGTGGTGAATATTCCCATCATCTATTTTTCGGTGAAATGGTGGAACACGCTGCATCAAGGCTCCACGATCAACATGAACAAGGCGCCCTCGATGGCGCACACCATGCTCTGGGGCATGCTGCTGATGGCGCTGTGCTTCTGGATGTACACGATCGCGGTGGCGCTGGTGCGGGTGCGCGCCATCATCCTCGAGCGCGAGCGACACACGGATTGGGTGAAACATGCAGTGGAATAGCGTCGGCGAGTTTTTTGCCATGGGCGGCTACGCCTTCTACGTCTGGGGCAGCTTCGGCGCTTGCGTCCTGCTCATGTTCACGGAACCTTTTCTGGCCAGGCGACGTCTTAGCGAGGTTCGCAAGAGCCTGATCCGCGAACGGCTTGCCGACGAACTCGAACTACAACAAAAAACTCAATGAAACCCAGACAGAAACGCATCGCCCTGATTGTCGGCGGACTCGCCTCGCTGGCTATCGCCGCCGTACTGGCGCTCAACGCGCTCGACAGCAACATCGCACTCTACGTCACGCCTTCGGAGGTTGCTGCCGGCAAGGCGCCGCAGGGCAAGGCTTTCCGCATCGGCGGGCTGGTCAAGGAAGGCTCGGTCAAGCGTCAGGACATGACGGTGCGTTTTGTCGTCACCGACCTCGCCAAGGAAATCCCTGTTGCCTACACGGGCATTCTTCCCGACCTGTTTCGTGACGGCAAGGGTGCGGTGGTGCAGGGCCGCCTCGGCGGTGATGGTGTTTTTGTCGCCAGCGAAGTCCTGGCCAAGCATGACGAGAATTACATGCCGCCCGAAGCTGCCGCGGCGCTGAAGCAGGCACAGCAGAGCCAGAACGCGCCGGAAGTCAAACCCGCAACAGAACAGGCACCGAAAAAGCCATGACCCCAGAACTCGGACACTTTGCCCTCATCCTCGCCTTTGTCGTTGCCATCGTCCAGGGCGTGCTGCCGCTGGTCGGCGCCCAGCGCGGACAGGCGCAATGGATCGCCCTGGCGCGGCCGGCGGCGCAGACGCAATTCCTGCTGATCGCCGTTGCCTTCGTCTGCCTGACGCAGAGCTTTCTCATCAACGATTTTTCGGTGAACTATGTCGCCCAGCATTCCAACACGCAGTTGCCGACCCTCTATCGCTTCGCTGCCGTATGGGGCGGCCACGAGGGTTCCCTGCTGCTGTGGGTGCTGATGCTGTCCGGTTGGGCCGCCGCCGTATCGCTGGCTTCGCGCCAGTTGCCCGAAGTCATGGTGGCGCGGGTGCTGGCGGTGCTGGGACTGGTCGGCATCGGCTTGCTGGCCTTCATTCTGATTACCTCCAACCCCTTCGACCGCCTGTTGCCGGCCGCTGCAGAAGGGCGCGATCTCAACCCGCTGCTGCAGGATCCCGGCCTGGTCTTCCATCCCCCCATGCTCTACATGGGCTACGTCGGTTTTTCGGTGGCGTTTGCCTTCGCCATTGCGGCGCTTATTTCAGGCCGGCTGGACGCGGCCTGGGCGCGCTGGTCGCGACCGTGGACCACGGCGGCATGGGTCTTTCTCACGCTCGGCATCGCGCTCGGCAGCTGGTGGGCATATTACGAGCTTGGCTGGGGCGGCTGGTGGTTCTGGGATCCGGTGGAAAATGCCTCCTTCATGCCCTGGCTGGCGGGTACGGCGCTGATCCATTCGCTGGCCGTGACCGAGAAGCGCGGGGCTTTCAAGAACTGGACTGTGCTGCTGGCGATCCTGGCGTTTTCGCTGTCGCTGCTCGGTACTTTCCTGGTGCGCTCCGGCGTGCTTACGTCGGTGCATGCCTTTGCCTCGGATCCGCGGCGCGGCGTGTTCATCCTGGTGCTGTTGGCCATCGTGGTCGGCAGTTCGCTGACGCTGTTCGCCTGGCGTGCGCCCAAGGTCAAT
>CAINHS010000115.1 GCA_903848955.1 uncultured beta proteobacterium | reverse complement strand
TGCCGCCGATCATCCGGCAATAGACGATTTGAAGCGCAAGGACTTCATCGGTATGGCGCCATTGTCCCGGGCCGAGGTCGCCGGACCGGATCTGGTAAAACTGGCCGGCACCGGATTCACGGCCGCCGTGCCTTTCATGAAGTTCCTCTGCTCGGCGTTGGAAGTCCGCTACTGAACCCGCCTGCCGCATCTGCAACGTAACCAATTGAAGCGAAAGGAGAACATGGCATTCCGGCACAGCCGGGCGACGGCAGGCGGGTGACTTGACGATCCCGTTCCGGCCGACCCGGCACCGTTGGCAAGATATTCAGCGGCTGCGTCAACCGATTCGGCGCTGCCGCGTTAATCGCCTACAGACTGCCAATGTCTCAGGTCGCAAGCTTCGGCTCGGGCCTTATCATCCACTTTCTGAAGGAAACTAAATGAGCAAGTTGATCGCCGTACTCGTAGCTGGCCTGTTTGCCACAACCGTATTCGCGGAAGCTGCCGCTCCGGCCGCAAAAGCTGCCGCTCCGGCTGCTGCTCCGGCCGCTGCTGCTGCTCCGGCTGCTGCAAAGACCGAAGCCAAGGTTGAGGCCAAGGCCGAAGCCAAGGCTGACGCACAGCCTGCCAAGGCCGACAAGCCCGCCAAGGCTGCAAAGAAGGCCGACAAGGCCGCCAAGGCTGATGCACCCGCTGCCAAGGCTGATGCACCCGCTGCTGCCAAGGCCGACAAGCCCGCCGCCAAGGCCGATGCACCTGCTGCCGCCAAGGCCGCCGAGAAGCCCGCTGCCAAGTAATCGGTAGTTGTGCTGAAAAAAAGACAGGCTTGCCTGTCTTTTTTTTCGCCGCCATTCGGCGCTATAGCTGTTTGTGATCGCCCCGGGCGAAGATTCTTGATCACCGGCAACCTGCCGCATACTAAAATCGGTCACGCAGGAATATCGCCGTTTGCCCGGCCATTCGGGAGTTCAAGATGCTCACGCTCGACGACGCACTTCGCATCTCACTGGCCGCCCGACGCGCGGCTGCCGGCAACGGCTGGAATGTTGCAATCGCGGTTGTCGATGACGGCGGTCATCTGATCACACTGGAGCGGATGGACGGCACCCAGAAAGGCTCAGTGCGTGTTGCCGAGCAAAAAGCCAGGACCGCCACTCTCTTCAAGCGACCGACGAAGGCCTTCGAGGACGCCGTATTGCAGGGACGTCCGGTCATGATGACTATGCCTGAGGTAATCTGCCTGGAAGGCGGCTTGCCTCTGGTTCGCGACGGCATTCATGTCGGCGCCATCGGCGTTTCCGGCGTCAAATCATCCGAGGACGGAATTGTCGCGGAGCAAGGTGCATTGGCACTGGGCGCTTAGCCCGCGACGCCGGCCCGGCCACTCCGCCGGCGCCCGGGCAGAATCGCCGATGTCGTAATATTTTGGCGGTGCTGGAATAAACGCAGGCATTCCGGCGTTCATGCAGGGGTAGGACCCAACCCCAACGGAGAACACTATGAAAACAATGATTCAGCACAGGCTAACGCCTGCTGCCTCGGCCTTGCGTGCAGCAGCCGTAACCAAACTCGCTCTTGCCCTGACCGCAGCGGCCGCACTGGCGGCCTGCTCTGCCTACGAAACCCGTCCTGCCGCCCCGGCCATGGCAGCCAACGGCGTGCTCACCGGCAGCAACAGCATGACGCTGTACACCTTCGACAAGGATGCCGCCGGCAGCGGCAAGAGCGCCTGCAACGGCCCCTGCGCCGCCAACTGGCCGCCGCTTTATGCGATGGATGGCGATACTGCCGGCGGCGACTACAGCGTCATCACCCGCGATGACGGCAAGAAGCAGTGGGCGCAGAAGGGCAAGCCGCTGTATTACTGGGTCAAGGACCAGAAACCGGGCGACACCACCGGCGACGGCGTCAATAACGTCTGGCACACCGCCAAGCCCTGAACCGACGATGGAAGGCAGCGCGATCCTGGCCGAGATTCCCCGCCTGCGGCGTTATGCGCGGGCCATGCTCGGCGATCGCGCCGCGGCCGATGATCTGGTGCAGGACACGCTGGAACGGGCCTGGTCGCGCCTGTCGCAGTGGCGGGCAGGCAGCGACATGCGCGCCTGGCTGTTCGGCATCATGCACAACCTGCGGGTTGATCAGCTGCGCCGGCCGAAGCTGATCGCGCAGTCCATCGACAAGGATGATTTCGAGGTGCCGACACGTGCCACCCAGACCGATGAACTGGAGTTGAGAGATCTCGACTCCGCTCTCGGCCGCCTCCCCGACGAGCAGCGCGAAGTCCTGCTGCTCGTCGCCCTGGAAGAAATGAGCTATGCAGAAATCGCTGCGACGCTGGGCATCCCTCTCGGCACCGTCATGTCCCGCCTGTCGCGCGGACGGGAACGGCTGCGCCTGATCATGGACGGCCAGCAACCCGCCGCCAACCTGAGAGTCGTGCGATGAGCAAACTGCCGATCAGCGAAACCGACCTGCAGGCCTATGTCGATGCCGCACTGCCGCCGGCGCGTCGCAGCGAGGTTGAGGACTACCTGGCCGCCGAGCCGGAAGAAGCCCGGCGGGTGCGCACCTACCTGGCCCAGAAACAGTCCCTCAGGGCCTGCTACAACCCGATACTCGACGAGCCCTTGCCGCAGAGTCTGAGCGCGCTGGCGTCGCCACCCGCAGCCGTCGCTGAGCGTCCTTCCCTGCCCTCCCGCTGGTCACTGCAGCGCATTGCTGCCGGCATCGTAATCGCACTGGTCAGCGGCCTTTCCGGTTGGGCGGCCCATGACCGCTACCCGCCGGCGGAAAGTCTGGCCAGAGCAGCGCCGCTGTCATTGCCGCGCCAGGCTGCGGTGGCCCATGCCGTTTTCAGCCCCGATGTGCGGCGTCCGGTCGAAGTCAGCGCCGAACATGAAGACCAGCTCGTCGCCTGGCTTTCCAAGCGGCTCGGAACACCGGTGCGGCCGCCCAGGCTGGGGCCGCTCGGCTATGAACTGATCGGCGGCCGCCTGCTGCCCGGCAACGTCGGCCCCGTTGCCCAGTTCATGTACCAGGACGCCAGCGGCCAACGGCTGACGCTCTACGTCTCCACCGAGAATACGGCGAACCGCGACACCGCCTTCCGCTTCGCCCAGGAAGGCGCGGTCAATGTCTTCTACTGGATCGACGGCAAGTTCGGCTATGCGCTTTCGGCGGGAATCGACAAAGGCAAGCTGGCCCTGGTGGCGACGGCGGTGTACGACCAGATCGAGCACAAGTAGCAGCCCCGGTCGCAAGCGGTCGCCTCTACGCCGGCAATCAGCGGGATGGTACCGGCGCCGACTGCCTGGCCGCCGCTTCGGCCTCCCGCCTCTTCAACGTTTCGGCATATTGCCGCGCCCGCTCGTCGATTTTCCTGGTCCGCTCGGCATGCTGTTTTTCGCGCTCTGCCCGCTTTCTGGCGTTCTCCGGTGCCTTTGCCGCGCGCATCGCCTCCTCCTCCTGCCGCTGCGCGAGTTTCTTTTGCCGTGCCGCCTGCTCGGCCGCCAGCTTGAGACGACGACTCTCAATCTTGGCCGGCTCGGCCGCTGCCATTTGTTCGCGCCCGGCAGCACGTTGTGCTTGCTTCTCGCGATAAAGCTCCACGTCCTCGCGCTGCCTGGCTTCGCGGGCCGGCGCCTCGGCCTGGCGCTTGGCGTCCTTGGCCTCGGCCGCCAGGCGGCGGGCCTCGCGTTCGGCCAGACGCCCCTCGCGCTGCAATGCATCAGCCTTCCTGACTGCATCGGTATGCCGTTGCTTCGCCGAATCAATGCAGTTGATGGCAATGACCTTGCTGTGGCATTCCGCTTTTTCTGCGGCGTAGAGCTTCTCCGCCTCCGCCTTCAGACGCTTGCCGCTGGCACTCTGTGCTCTGGCATCATCAAGCGACAGCGCAGGCTGTACCGGCGCAGGCTGCGCCGAGACGCATGCCTGGGCGAAGATGAGAGCGAAAGCCAGCCAGCGTCGAATGTGCATCGTTTCTCCTTGCGAAGGGAGAGCTTAATGGGTTCTGTATCCGGATGAAAGCCGGGACAGCACGGAACACGGCGACTCAGTCCGTAACCGCGGCAGTATCGGCGCGACGCGACAGCAGGGTGGCAAGGAGACCGCTGGCAACAATCAGAATCACGCCGATCCAGCCGGTCCATGGCAGCGTCTCCCCCCACAGCAGCATGCCGAAGGCGCTGGAAAATACCACCGTACTGTAGGCGAGGCTGGCCGAAACCAGCGTCTTGCCGCGCTTGTAGGCGGCGGTCATGCAAAGCTGGGCCAGCACGCCGAAGCCTCCCACTCCCAGCAGCAGCAGCCAGCCGCGCCCGTCGATGGCATGGAAGGGACTGGCAGTCAGCAACCAGGGCAGGCCGCCCAGCGCCGAGAGGGCGGAGAAATAGAATACCGTGCGCCATTCGGGCTCGCCCAGTTCGCCCAGTCGGCGCACGTTCAGATAGGCGATGCTGGAAATGATGCCGGAGCCGAGGCCGAACAGCGCACCCGGCCATTGCCCGCCGCCCAACGCGGGTTGCAGCAGGAAGATCACGCCGACGAATCCCGCCGCCAGCACGCCGTAGAATCCGCGCCGCACCGGCTCCTTCAACCACAGTGCCAGCAGCAGCGCCAGAAACAATGGCGAGGTGTAGTTGAGCGTCACCGCGGCCGCCAGCGGGATCATGCTGATGGAATAGAAGTACATCACCAGCGAGACGAAGCCCGCCAGGCCGCGCACGACGTGGGTTCGCGCATGGGGTGTTGCCAGCGGCAGCCGGCGCACCAGAACATAGCCGCCGAGAATCAGCGTCGCGATGAAACCCCGCCAGAACACCAGCTCCGCAGCCGAGAACTGCGCCGCGCCAAGCTTTACGCAGACGCCCATGCTGGCAAACAGCAGGCTTGCGGCAATCATCCAGAGTGACGGCATAAAAACAGCACGGTCGCCGGCGACCGGCCGGCGCACGCAGCGGAACTCCTTGGTCAGATGTGCGCGGCCATCACCCGCCGGTAGAACTCGTGGAAGTGCTGCATGCCGTCTTCCATGGGCGACTGGTAGGGGCCGACTTCGCTGCGCCCCTGCTGCATCAGGGCACGCCGGCCGCGATCCATGCGCTCGCCGATGTCGTCATCCTCGATCGCCGTCTCCATGTAGGCTGCCTGCTCGGCCTTGATGAAGTCCGGCTCGAACAGGGCAATGTCCTCGGGATAGTAGAACTCGACCACGTTGAGGGTCCGGTCCACATCCTGGGGAATCAGGGTCGACACCACCAGCACGTGGGGATACCACTCGACCATGATGTTGGGGAAATAGGTGAGCCAGATTGCGCCGTGCCTGGGCATCTCGCCGTTATAGTACTCAAGTACCGCCTTGTGCCAACGCTGATAGGTGGCCGAGCCGGGCTTCGCCAGCGAAGTGATGCCGACGCGCTGCACCGAATACCAGTCGCCGAACTGCCAGGTCAGGTCGTCGCAGGTGACGAAGCCGCCGAGTCCCGGATGATAGGGCGCAACATGGTAGTCCTCGAGATACACTTCGATGAAGGTCTTCCAGTTGTAGTTGCACTGGTGCAGTTCGACGTGCTCAAGCTTGTAGCCGGTGAAATCGAGTTCGCCGGCGATCTTCATGCCGGCAAGATCGGCATGAGCCGAGCGCGGGCCCTTGAACAGCAATCCCCGCCAGTTCTCGAGTTTCCGCCGGGTCAGATTGAGGCAGGGATTGGCCGGGAAATGCGGCGCCCCCAGGAGTTCGCCGCCGGCGTCATAGGTCCAGCGATGAATCGGGCAAACAATGTTCCTGGCATTGCCGGCGCCCTGCAGCATGATTGCCTGACGATGACGGCAGACATTGGACATCTCGTATAGGCCGTCCGGCTGGCGCACCAGCATGCGGGCGTGGTCATTCCACTCCTGCGAACGGTAGTCGTGCACTTCGGGGACCATCAGTTCATGGCCGGCATAGCCCGGTCCGGCGTCGAAGATCAGCCTCTTCTCCAGTTCGAAGAGCTTTTCGTCGAAATACCACGCAACCGGAAACTGCGACACCCCCGGCGAAAGGAGCGTACGCGGGCCGACATCAGACATGATTCCCAACCTCCAAGAGGGCCTGCCCGGAAACCGGAAACGGGCGGAAATGACCGCCAGGACCGGCGCGCCGCCAACGCTGAAGCAGTGGCGCAATTGTAGCCAATTTGACCGGAGGGCGCACCTAAGGTAATTTCGCGGTTTCCCATTGCCGCTGGTCACCGCTTCCGGCCAAGGCTTCACTTATGGCCACTATCTCGAACACTCCTGCAGACACCGGTTCAGCAAGCCCAGCACCCCCGTCGTTTGAAAGCGCCCTCAGGGAACTGGAGGGCATCGTCGCCGCGATGGAAGCTGGTCAGATGCCGCTGCAGGACGCGCTCGACGCCTACCAGCGCGGCGTGGCCCTGTTGCGCCAATGCCAGGAAACACTCACCGCGGCCGAGCAGCAGATACGCATTCTCGACGCCGGCGGCTTGCACGATTTCGACCCGCAAGCCGGCGGCGAAGCGGAAAGCTGAGACATCAATGAACTTTTCGACCTGGATGTCCGGCGTCCAGCAGCGCACGGAATCAGCCCTGGAGGCTGCCCTGCCCGCGGCCGCACTCTCCCCCGTGCGCTTGCATGAAGCAATGCGCTACTCGGTGCTTGGCGGCGGCAAGCGCGTCCGTCCCTTGCTGTGCCACGCGGCTGGCGCAATCTTCGGCGCCAGCGCCGGCGCAATCGACGCCGCGGCAGTCGCGGTGGAACTGATCCACGCCTATTCACTGGTACATGACGACCTGCCCTGCATGGATGACGACGTCCTGCGACGCGGCAAGCCGACGTGTCACGTCGAGTTTGACGAAGCGACGGCACTGCTGGCCGGCGACGCACTGCAAACCCTGGCTTTCCACACCCTGTCGCAGCGCATGGCCGGCATTGCCCCGGCACGCCAGCTCGAGATGCTGCATCTCCTGTCCGTTGCCTCCGGATCGCGCGGCATGGCCGGCGGGCAGGCCATCGATCTCGCCGCCGTGGGTCAGCAACTGAGCATCGGCGAGCTGGAATTCATGCATATTCACAAGACCGGCGCGCTGATCCGGGCCGCGGTGCTGCTCGGCGCCCATTGCGGCGAAGCCGTGCCTGACGATCTGGAGCGTCTCGGCCACTTCGCCAACCGGATCGGACTGCTGTTTCAGGTGGTGGACGATATCCTCGACGCCGAGGCGAGCACTGCCACACTGGGCAAGACAGCGGGCAAGGATGCCGCGCAGAACAAGCCGACCTATGTCAATATCCTCGGCGCCGGCGAAGCCAAAACCATGGCCGGCAAACTGAGACAGGACGCGCATGACACCCTGGCTCCATTCGGCGAGGTGGCCATGCGCCTCCACGAAATTACCGACTTCATCGTCGAGCGGACCTTCTGATGACCCATCCCTTGCTCGACACGATCAATTCTCCAGCCGATTTGCGCGCCCTGGAACGCGACCAGTTGCCTCAGGTGGCCGAAGAACTGCGGGCATTCCTGCTCGACTCGGTATCAAAAACCGGCGGACACCTGTCCTCAAACCTCGGCACGGTTGAACTCACCGTCGCACTGCATTACGTATTTGACACCCCCGAGGATCGCCTGGTGTGGGACGTCGGTCACCAGACCTATCCGCACAAGGCGCTCACCGGCAGGCGCGCCGGCATGGAGCGCCTGCGCATGAAGGATGGCGTCTCCGGCTTCCCGCGCCGCAGCGAAAGCGAGTACGACACCTTCGGCGTCGGCCATTCATCCACATCGATCTCCGCCGCGCTGGGAATGGCCGTGGCAGCCCGCAACAAGGGCGAGGAACGCCGCGTCGCCGCAATCATCGGCGACGGCGCGATGTCCGCCGGCCAGGCCTTCGAGGCGCTCAACAATGGCGGCGTGATCGACGCCAACCTGCTCGTCATCCTCAACGACAATGACATGTCGATATCGCCGCCGGTCGGCGCGCTCAACAAGTATCTGGCGCGCCTGCTCTCGGGCGGCACCTTCAATGCCGCGCGCCGTGCCGGGGAGAAGGTACTGGCCTCGATGCCGACCGTGCTGCAATTCGCCAACCGCGTCGAGGAGCACGTCAAGGGCATGATCTCGCCGGGCACCCTGTTCGAGGAACTCGGCTTCAACTATCTCGGCCCGATCGACGGTCACGACCTCGATGCGCTGATTCCGACACTGCAGAATCTGCGCCGCCTGAAGGGTCCGCAATTCCTTCATGTCATAACCCGGAAAGGACAGGGCTACAAGCTTGCCGAAGCCGATCCCGTCCTCTACCACGGTGTCGGCAAGTTCGACGCCGCCAACGGCATCGAACAGGGCAAGGCACCGGGGCGGCTCACCTACACCCAGGTATTCGGCGAATGGCTGTGCGATCAGGCTCAGGCCGATTCACGCCTGATCGGGATAACCCCGGCGATGCGCGAAGGCTCCGGAATGGTCCGCTTCGCCCAGGATTTTCCCCAACGTTACTTTGACGTCGGCATCGCCGAGCAGCATGCGGTGACCTTTGCCGGCGGGCTGGCCTGCGAAGGCATGAAGCCGGTGGTGGCGATTTACTCGACCTTCCTGCAGCGCGCCTACGACCAGTTGATTCACGACATCGCGCTGCAGAATCTGCCGGTGGTGTTCGCCATCGACCGCGGCGGCCTGGTCGGCGCCGACGGCGCGACCCACAACGGCGCCTTCGACCTGTCCTTTCTCACCTGCATTCCCAACATGGTGGTGATGGCACCAAGCGACGAGAACGAATGCCGCAAGATGCTGTCCACCGCCTTCGCGCTCGACGGCCCGAGCGCCGTGCGCTACCCGCGCGGCAGCGGGCCTGGCGCGGCCATGGAGGCGGGGCTCGGAACCCTGCCGCTGGGCAAGGGCGAACTGCGCCGCAGCGGCAAGCGGGTGGCGCTGCTGGCCTTTGGCGCCATGCTGACGCCGGCGCTCAGGGCCGGCGAAACGCTCGACGCCACGGTCGCCAACATGCGCTTCGTCAAGCCGCTCGACACCCGGTTGGTCATCGAACTCGCGGCGAGCCACGACCTGTTGGTCAGCATTGAGGAAAATTCCCTGATCGGCGGTGCCGGTGCCGAGGTGGCACGCGCTCTTGAATCGTCCGGCCTGAACACGCCGCTGCTGCGCCTGGGTCTGCCCGACAGGTTCATCGACCACGGCGATTCGGCACTGCTGCTGGCAGAGGCAGGCCTTGACGAGACCGGTATACTGCGCAGCGTAGCAAGCAGACTTGCCACGCAAGATAATAGTTGAGTGAATCTGTCGGATAATGCTATAGTCCGTTGCAGAACATCACTCAAGCACCGAGAAGCGACATGAATAGCAGGGATCCCATGGCTCGAACCGAAAAATCCGTCATTGCAGACGTTCAGAACAGCGCAGATTCGCGCCAGTTGCCGATCAACAAGGTAGGCATCAAGGACATCCGGCATCCGTTCAAGGTGTTGGACAAGAGCGGCGGCGTGCGCCACACGGTCGCCACCTTCAACATGTATGTCGGACTGCCCCACAATTTCAAGGGCACCCACATGTCGCGTTTCGTCGAGATTCTCAATGTGCATGAGGACGAAATCTCGGTCGAGAGTTTCGAATCCATGTTGCGCGAAATGGTGTCCCGTCTCGAGGCGGAAACCGGCCATCTCGAAATGAGTTTCCCCTATTTCATAAACAAGATCGCGCCTGTCTCCAAGGTCAAGAGCCTGATGGATTACGAAGTCACCTTCATCGGTGAAATCGTCGAAGGCGGCCGCTACCGGCAAACCATCAAGGTCGTGGTCCCGGTCACCAGCCTGTGCCCCTGCTCGAAGAAAATATCCGACCGTGGCGCCCACAACCAGCGCTCCCACGTCACGATAGCCGCCACCACCAATCAACTGGTGTGGATCGAGGATATCGTGCGCATGGCGGAAACCCAGGCCTCGTGCGAACTCTACGGCCTGCTCAAGCGTCCCGACGAGAAATACGTCACCGAGCGCGCCTACGACAATCCGAAGTTCGTCGAAGATCTGGTGCGCGATGTTGCCGGTGCGCTGAATGCCGACCCGCGCATCGATGCCTACGTGGTCGAAAGCGAAAACTTCGAATCCATCCACAACCACTCGGCCTACGCGCTGATCGAGTGCGACAAGAAGCGCTACTGAGTTACGCCGCGCCAATGAAAACGGGCCGCCCGGTGTTGACCGGGCGGCCCGTTGATTTTTGCGCGGCGTCGAATCAGGCCTTGCGCGTGAGCTTCTCTTTGATCCGGGCCGACTTGCCGGAACGGTCACGCAGGTAGTACAGCTTGGCGCGGCGCACGTCACCCCGACGCTTGATCTCGATGCTGGCAATCAGCGGCGAGTAGGTCTGGAAGGTGCGTTCGACACCTTCACCGGACGAAATCTTGCGCACGATGAAGTTCGAATTGAGGCCCCGGTTGCGCCTGGATATGACAACGCCTTCGAACGCCTGAACGCGCTTGCGATCGCCTTCGACCACATTCACATTGACGATCACGGTGTCGCCCGGTGCAAACACGGGCACCGTCTTGCCCAATCGTTCGATTTCTTCTTTTTCAAGTTGCTGAATCAGGTTCATGACTTACTCCATCTAGTTATGGCTGCGACCAACGCTCGCCAACCTTGCGTGCAGAGCAGAACTAGCCGTCCGTTCTGGTGCCCGCCGTTTCTGTGCCTTCCTGCTGGAATTCAGCCAGCAGATCGGCTTCTTCCCGGCTCAGCGGCCTGACCTCAAGGAGGTCCGGTCGCCTTTGCCAAGTCCTTCCCAACGCCTGCTTCAGGCGCCAGCGCCTGATTCTTTCATGGTTGCCGGACAACAGCACTTCCGGCACCGTAGATCCTTCATACACCTCCGGCCGCGTGTAGTGCGGACAGTCCAGCAAGCCTGCGGCGAATGAATCCTCTACCGCCGAAGCCTCGTCGTTCAGGGCGCCCGGCAATTGCCTGATACAGGCGTCCATCAATGCCATCGCCGCCAGTTCGCCGCCGGAAAGTACGAAATCGCCCAGCGACAGTTCCTCATCCACGCAACGCCCGATCAACCGCTCATCGATGCCTTCGTAGCGGCCGCAGAGCAGAATCGCCCCGTCGCTTGCCGCCAGTTCCGCTATGCGCCGCTGATCAATCCGCGCACCCTGCGGCGACAGGCAAATCACTTTCGCCCTGCCACCCCTGCCGCTTCCCGCGGCGTCTTTTGCTGCAACAATCGCCTGCTCCAGCGGCGAGGCCATCATCACCATCCCGGGGCCGCCGCCATAGGGCCGGTCATCCACCGTTCGATGCGCGTCCTGCGTCCATTGCCGCGGGTTCCAGCATTCGATCTGCCACAATCCCCGCTCCAACGCGCGCCGGGTAATTCCCGATGCCGTGAGTGCCGCGAACATCTCAGGGAACAGCGTAATGACATCGAAGCGCAAGCTCACCAGTCGCTATCCCAATCGACGCGGATACTTCCTCCCGGAACATCCACCGCCTTCACTACCTGTTCAACATACGGCAGCAAGCGCTCATGCTCGCCGTCCGCCACCACCAGCACCTGGTTCGCACCCGTCTCAATCAGGGACTTGACGCGACCCAGGGGCCGATCCTGCAAATTCACTACGCTCAGGCCGATCAGATCAGCCCAGTAATGCTCGCCTTGCTCCGGCGCCGGCAGAGCCTCGCGCGGCGCTCCGAAATAGCAACTGCCCAGCGCTTCCGACGCGTCCCGATTGTCAATTCCGGCAAGCTTGGCAACTACACCGTCGCCATGCCGCTTGATCGCCACCAGAGCGCGGGGCTTCCAGCTTTCGGCTGGCGCATCGACATCGGCGCAAAGCCACCACTGCGGCATCTTCCGCCAAGCCTCGGGATCATCGCCGAAGGGATGGATCCGCAGCCAGCCATCAACACCAAACGGGGCAACGATCCGCCCCAGAACAATCATGCGATTCAGGCGGCTACCGTCCCGGCGGCCTGCTTGACCAGACGCGCGGCAGTCGGCGACAGTTGTGCGCCATGGCCCTGCCAGTAAGCGAGGCGCTCGGTATTGATCACCAGCCCTTTTTCGTTTTCGGCGGCAACCGGGTTGTAGTAACCGATGCGCTCGATGAAGCGGCCATCGCGGCGATTGCGCGAATCCGCCACTACCATATTGAAGAACGGGCGCTTTTTGGCACCGCTGCGGGCTAGACGAATGACAACCATGGTGTTCTCTTGAAAAGCAGGAAAGCCGGCGATTTTATTTCAAAAAGCCGGATAAAACAAGGTATGGCGTTCGGCTCCCGGCAAGCGCGAATGTGCCGTCCGACCGGCAGGCCTAGCGTTCCGGCAGTGAAAACACCTCGCGGATAGTCTGCTGTATGGCCATCGCCGCCTGGCGAGGACTCGCCGCCTGGCGGATAGGGCGACCGACCACGATATAGTCGGCGCCGTTTCTGAAGGCCTGGGCGACATCCACTGTCCGCTTCTGGTCATCCGCCGGCTTGTTCTCGACCGGTCGAATGCCGGGAGTGACCACCATCAGTTTGTCGCCGAGTTCGCGCCTGATCATCGGTGCCTCCAGACCCGACGACACGATGCCGTCTACGCCAGTCGCCAGGGCCCGGCGTGCCCGCGACAGAACCAGTTTCTCCACATCGCAGGAGAATCCCAGATCGTCCAGATCGCCGCGATCAAGGCTGGTCAGCACGGTGACAGCCAGAATCTTGAGATCGCCCTTGTCCATCACCGCCGCTTCCATGATGGCCTGGTTGCCATGAATGGTGGCAAATGTCGCCCCGCTGCCGGCCAGGGCGCGCACCGCGGAACGCACGGTTTCCGGAACGTCGAAGAACTTCAGGTCCACAAAAACCTTCTTGCCCTGAGCGACGAGCCAGTGCAGCAGTTCAAAATAACCGCCGGTCATGAACAGTTCCAGCCCGATCTTGTAAAACACCACCGCGTCGCCCAACTCGGTTACCAAGGCACGCGCGGCCCCGGCGTCCGGAAGATCGAGGGCAACAATCAAGCGATCCTTGGCATCAATTGGCTTGGCGGAGAGCAGACTGGTCATTTCGGATTCCTCGCAACGCAACGATAGAAAAAGCGTCGTGATTCTACTGGAAACACGCCGCGGCCCTGACCGCCGGGGTCGCTGAAGTCACCGGGTTCATTCTCACTGCGATGGAAAATCAGGGGCGCGCCGACTGCGGCAGTTCGGCGACCAGCAGCGCACCGATCAGGATCACGCTCCATGACGCGTAGAGCCAGACCAGAAATACCGGAACGGCTGAAAAAGCCCCATAGACGACCGCATTCACCGTGAATCCGGATGCGATATAGAGCGTGAAAAGCTTCTGCAGGCCGGCAAAGCCGAGCGCCGCCATGGCTCCGCCGAAGCCCGCATGCCAGGCTTTCACCGGCTTGTTGGGCACCCCCCAATAGAGCAGGCCGAACAGAGTTGTCATGAAGGCGAAGGGCAGCAGACCCCGGATCACGAAGGCATCCACCCAATACGGCTCATCGAAGAAGCCAAGCGATACGCCTGCGACAAACGAGATCGCCGCGAGGCTGGCACCGAACGCCAGCGGTCCGAGCAGCAGCGCCAGGCCATGAATGGCGAGGCGCCGCAACAGCGGGCGGCTCGACTTGACCCGCCATATGTGGTTGAAGGCGCGTTCGATGGTCAGCATCTGGATCAGCGCGGTTGCCCCCAGCACGGCGACTCCGAATAGCGTCACCTGCCCGGCACGGGAGGCGAACTGGCCGATGTATTTCGCAATGATGACGCCGGCCTTGTCGGGCAACAGGTTGGCCAGAAGAAACTTTTCCAGAGCCGAACCCAGGCCGGCGCCAACGGGGAAAAACGAAATCAGCGCGAACGCCGCCGCAATCATCGGCACCAGGCCGATCAGGGTGGCGAAAGAAAGCGCCGCCGCCGTCTGCACGCAATGCTCGCCGTGAAACCGGCGCACAGTGCGCACGACCAGCCGGAAGGGTGCCAGGAGCCACATATAATCGGATTTTACCGGAGGACGGAAGATGGGGAAGCCAACTGCAACACGGGAAATTCTCGTTCTCTACTACAGCCATCACGGCTCGGTGCGCGAACTCGCCCACCACATCGCCCGCGGCATCGAGCAGACCCCGGGGATCGCCGCCCGCCTGCGCACCGTACCGAGGATATCGGCAGTCTGCGAAGCCACCGAATCCTCCATCCCGGACGCAGGCGCACCCTATGTCGAAGCCGGCGATCTGGAAGAATGCATCGGGCTGGCTCTGGGCAGCCCTACCCGCTTCGGCAACATGGCAGCCCCTCTGAAATACTTCCTCGACTCGACCAGCGGCTTGTGGCTCAAGGGCGCTCTCGCAGGCAAAGCGGCGGCGGTGTTCACGTCGACCACGACCATGCACGGCGGCCAGGAATCCACGCTGCTGTCGATGATGCTGCCTCTCCTGCATCACGGCATGGTGATCCTCGGCATTCCCTACAGCGAGGAGACGCTGTCGAAGACCCGCGACGGCGGCACGCCTTACGGTGCCAGCCATGTCAGTGGCATGAACGGTGAGATTGCCAGCACCGAGCATGAAAAGCTGCTCGCCGTCGCGCTCGGGCGGCGCCTGGCCGAAACCGCGGCGAAACTCGCGCAGTGAAAGCCTGGTTCAACCGGCTGGCCGCGACCAGCCTGATCGGCCTTATTTTTCTCTGCCTGGCCTGGGAACTCCGGCTGGCGCCGCTGCACGCCGGCGGCTCGATGCTGGCGCTGAAAGCCCTGCCGCTGCTGCTGCCGCTGTTCGGCATCCTGCACGGCAAGCGCTACACCCATCAATGGACGTCCATGCTGGCCCTGGCCTACATCAGCGAAGGCCTGGTGCGCGCCGCCTCCGACCAGGGCGCAAGCCGGAGCCTGGCGCTGGCCGAGACAGTGGTCGCGACGCTGCTGTTCGTAGGCTGTCTCGGCTACGCCCGTGCCGCTGAACCCTCGAGAGCAGTCAAGCCTGCGGATTGAGCTTTTCCTGCCCGGCGCACAGTTTATTGAGCGCGTTGAGATAGGCCTTGGCCGACGCGACCACGATATCCGTATCCGCGCCCTGGCCGTTAACGATCCGGCTACCTTTCGACAAACGCACCGTCACCTCTCCCTGTGCGTCGGTTCCCGTCGTGATGGCATTTACGGAATAGAGCAGAAGCTCCGAACCGCTCGCTGCGACGTTTTCAATCGCTTTGAAGGTGGCGTCGACCGGACCGCTGCCGCTCGATTCGGCGTGCTGTTCCACTCCCCCTGCGGAAAGCGTCAGCCGCGCCAGCGGCGCCTCGCCGGTCTCCGAGTGGAACATCGACGAGACCAGCCGGTAGTGCTCATTTTCAGGCGCCACCACTTCATCGCCGATGATGGCGAAAATGTCTTCGTCAAAAATTTCGCGCTTCTTGTCGGCAAGTTCCTTGAAGTGCCCGAAGGCCGCGTTGAGGGCCTCCTCGCTCGGCAGTTCGATGCCCAGTTCCGTCAGCCGCGTCTTGAAGGCGCTACGGCCCGAGAGCTTGCCCAGGGTCAGCCGGTTGGTGGCCCAGCCCACGTCTTCGGCACGCATGATCTCGTAGGTTTCGCGGTGCTTCAGCACGCCGTCCTGATGGATACCGGACTCATGGGAAAATGCATTGGCACCCACCACCGCCTTGTTCGGCTGGACGGCGTAGCCCGTGATCTGCGACACCAGTTTCGACGCCGGCACTATCTGCGTGGCATCGATGCGCGTATCGCAACTGAATAAATCGCCGCGAGTACGCACGGCCATCACCACTTCTTCCAGAGAAGCATTGCCGGCGCGCTCGCCAAGACCGTTAATGGTGCACTCGACCTGACGCGCCCCGGCCAGCACCGCGGAAAGCGAATTGGCGACGGCGAGGCCGAGGTCGTTGTGGCAATGAGTCGACCAGACCACTTTGTCGGCGCCGGAAACACCCTCGATCAAACGGCGCATGCGCTCGCCCCAGACTTCCGGAATGCTGTAGCCAACTGTGTCGGGAACATTGATGGTGGTCGCGCCCGCCTTGATGACGGCATCGAAAACGCGACATAGAAAGTCGAAGTCAGAGCGGACAGCATCTTCGGCCGAAAACTCTACGTTATCGGTGTACTGGCGCGCGAGCTTGACGGCGGCAACAGCTGCCTCGACGACCTGATCCGGCGTCATGCGCAGCTTCTTTTCCATGTGGATGGGACTGGTCGCGATAAAGGTATGAATGCGGCCTGACCTGGCAGGCTTGATCGCCTCGCCTGCGCGTCGCACATCGGCCTCGCTGGTGCGAGCCAAGCCGCAGACCGTGGAATCCTTGATCGCCTCAGCAATAGCTTTCACCGCCTCAAAATCACCGTTGGACGCAGCAGGAAAACCTGCTTCAATGACATCCACCCGCATGCGTTCAAGCTGGCGCGCAATCCGCAGCTTTTCTTCCCGGGTCATGGAAGCGCCGGGACTCTGTTCGCCGTCGCGCAAGGTGGTATCGAAAATGATCAGATGTTCCTTGGACATGCTTGTCTCCTGGAAAAAACGAAAAATGGCTCACCGCGCCTCGCGGGGCGGGCACTATGAACAACCGGATTGTGGGGGAGGAGTAGTTAGCGCGCGCGGCGCAGCAGCGGAAGCAGCTTTGCGCGCAGCGGCTGGCGCGCGATGTACGCGCCGGAGAGTGCAAGAAATATCGCAGAAAAGATGAATGTCGCAGACATGGGCATAACTATAAAGCCATTATTCCGGCCGTGCAACAGATTTGCGTCTGCCGCGCCAGCTCCAGGCCGCCATGACGTAACCCGACATGGCATAGGCGAGAAACAGGGCGAACAGGACGCCCGGCGGATACGACGACACCAGCACATAGCCGAGGACTACGGCGGGAAGCACCATGAACGGCACGCTGCGGCGCAGGTTGATGTCCTTGCCGCTCCAGTAGGGCAAGGTGCTGACCATGGTGATGCCGGCAAACAGCGTCAGGGCGAAGGCGTACCAGCGCACGTCTTCTCCCGGAATGTTGAGGTCGTTGATGATCCAGACGAAGCCGGCCACCAGGGCTGCCGCGGCCGGGCTTGGCAGCCCCTGAAAGTAGCGTTTGTCCACCACGCCGATATTGGTATTGAAGCGGGCCAGACGCAGTGCAGCTCCGGCACAATAGACAAAGGCGGCTATCCAGCCCCACTTGCCCATGCCCTTCATCGCCCACTCGAATGCAATGAGTGCCGGGGCGGCTCCAAAGGACACCATGTCGGAAAGTGAATCGTATTCCGCACCGAAAGCGCTCTGCGTTCTGGTCATGCGCGCCACACGGCCATCGAGCCCGTCGAACACCATGGCGATAAAAATTGCCACCGCCGCATGCTCGAAGCGTCCGGTCATGGCCTGAACTATGGCGTAGAAACCCGCAAACAGAGCCGCCGTGGTCAGCAGGTTGGGCAGCAAATAGATCCCGCGCCGGCGCAGTTCGGAATTCATCAACGTCTTGCGGGGTGGAATTGGCGGCATGGTCGGGCAGAAGTAGGGAACGGCTCCCATTCTAACGGCTCAGGAAACTTCAGCGACAAATGTCACTGCAGTCGCGCGCCAAGTCAAGGCCGGATACAAAAAGGGCGCAGCAGCGCTGCGCCCTTCGCAAAGCTCGTGCCGGGGTCAGTTCTTGGTCTGATCGACCAGCTTGTTCTTCTTGATCCAAGGCATCATCGCGCGCAACTGCTCGCCGATCAGTTCAATCGGGTGCTCGGCAGTCAAACGACGACGGGCGGTCATTTCCGGATAGTTGGTGCGGCCTTCGAGAATGAACTTCTTGGCATATTCGCCTTGCTGGATCGCCTTCAAGGCATCCTTCATGGCGGCACGCGCTTCGGCGCCGATCACCTTGGGACCGGTGACGTATTCGCCATACTCGGCATTGTTGGAAATCGAGTAGTTCATGTTGGCAATGCCGCCTTCGAAAATCAGGTCGACGATCAGCTTGACCTCATGCAGGCACTCGAAATAGGCCATCTCCGGCGCGTAGCCGGCTTCGGTCAGCGTCTCGTAGCCGGCCTTGATCAATTCAACCAGGCCGCCGCACAGCACCGCCTGCTCGCCGAACAAGTCGGTCTCGGTTTCCTCGCGGAAGTTGGTCTCGATCACCCCGCCCTTGGTGCCGCCATTGGCGGCGGCGTAGGACAGGGCTATATCCTTGGCCTTGCCCGACTTGTCCTGATGAACCGCGATCAAGGAGGGCACACCGCCACCGCGCAGGTATTCGGAGCGCACCGTATGGCCGGGGCCTTTCGGCGCGATCATGATCACGTCAACGTCTGCGCGGGCAACAACCTGGTTGTAATGAACATTGAAGCCATGAGCGAAGGCCAGAGCCGCGCCCTTCTTCATGTTGGCCTCGACCTCGCCGTAATAGACCGCGGGAATCGTCTCGTCGGGCAACAGCATCATCACGACATCGGCATCTTTCACTGCCTTGGCGACTTCCTCGACCTTCAGACCCGCCTTCTTGGCCTTGTCCCAGGAAGCGCCGCCCTTGCGCAAGCCGACCGTCACCTTGACGCCGGAATCCTTCAGGTTTTGTGCGTGAGCGTGGCCCTGCGAGCCGTAGCCGACTATCGTGACCTTCCTGCCCTTGATGAGGGAGAGGTCGGCGTCCTTGTCGTAATAAACTTTCATTCGTTTTCCTTGATTTCAGATTTCAGACTTTGAGGATTCGATCGCCGCGCCCGATGCCGGAAATACCGGTGCGAACGGTTTCCAGAATGAGCGAGCGGTCAATGGCTTCGAGAAAAGCGTCGAGTTTGGAACCGTTGCCGGTCAGTTCGATGACGTAGGTCGAATCGGTGACATCGATGATGCGACCCCGGAAAATATCGGCAATGCGCTTCATCTCCTCGCGATCCTTGCCGGCGGCGCGTACCTTGACCAGCATCAGTTCGCGCTCGATATGCGCGGCTTCGGAAAGATCCACCACCTTGACCACATCGATCAACTTGTTGAGCTGCTTGGTGATCTGCTCGATGACGTCGTCGGAACCGGTGCTGACTATGGTCATGCGCGACAGGGAAGCGTCTTCCGTCGGCGCCACCGTCAGCGACTCGATGTTGAACGCGCGGGCGGAGAACAGACCGGAGACCCGGGAAAGTGCGCCGGCCTCGTTTTCGATAAGAATGGAAATGATGTGTCGCATGCTTACAGTTCCTCGGCCAGAATCATTTCCGACAGCCCTTTGCCGGCCGCTACCATCGGGTACACGTTGGCCGTCTGATCGGTCAGGAAATCCATGAAGACAAGATCATTCTTGTGCTTGGTAAAGGCTTCGCGCAAGGCCGGCTCGACATCAGCCGGACGCTCGATCTTCATGCCCACATGGCCGTAGGATTCCGCCAGTTTGACGAAATCAGGCAAGGCATCGACATAGGATTCAGAGTAACGGTTGCCGTGGAACATCTGCTGCCACTGGCGCACCATGCCGAGATAGCGGTTGTTCAGATTGATGATCTTGATCGGCAGCCGGAACTGCTTGGCCGTCGACAACTCCTGGATGTTCATCTGGATCGAGCCCTCGCCGGTAATGCAGGCGACGGTCGCCTTCGGATTGGCGAAGCGCACGCCCATGGCATAGGGCAAGCCGACGCCCATGGTGCCGAGACCGCCGGAATTGATCCAGCGCCGGGGCTTGTCGAACTTGTAGTATTGCGCCGCCCACATCTGGTGCTGGCCGACGTCGGAGGTGATGAAGGCATCGCCGCCGGTGACCTCGTAGAGTTTCTCCACGACGTACTGGGGCATGATGATTTCCTTGCCCTGCTTGTACTTGAGCGACTTCTTGCCACGCCATTCGTCGATCTGCTTCCACCAGGCGGCCAGCGCTTTCGGGTCAGGCACGCCGGCAGAAGCTTCCAGAAGCTTCTGCAGATCATCCAGTACATCCGGCAGATTGCCGACGATCGGCACATCAACCTTGACCCGCTTGGAAATCGAGGACGGGTCTATGTCGATGTGAATGATCTTGCGCGGAATCTCGGCAAAATGCGCCGGATTGCCGATCACGCGATCGTCGAAACGCGCACCGACGGCAATCAGGACATCGCAATGCTGCATGGCCATGTTGGCCTCGTAGGTGCCGTGCATGCCCAGCATGCCGAGCGATTGCCTGTCGGTTCCGGGATAGCCGCCCAAGCCCATCAGGGTGTTGGTCACCGGATACCCCAGGCTGCGGGCAAGCTTGACCAGTTTCTCCGCGGCATCGGAGAGAATCACCCCGCCGCCGGCATAAATTATCGGCCGCTTGGCCTCCAGCAGCATCTGTGCCGCCTTCTTGATCTGCCCGCTGTGCCCCTTGACCACAGGGTTGTAGGAACGCATGGTGATCGTCTTGGGATACTCGAACTCGCACTTCTGGTTGCTGACGTCCTTCGGAATATCCACCAGCACCGGGCCGGGACGACCGGTCCTGGCGATGTAGAAAGCCTTTTTCAGGGTTATCGCCAGATCCTTGACATCCTTGACCAGGAAATTGTGCTTGACGCAGGGACGGGTGATGCCCACCGTGTCGCATTCCTGAAAGGCGTCCTGGCCGATGTAGGCCGTCGGCACCTGGCCGCTGATGATTACCAGCGGAATGGAGTCCATGTGTGCCGTGGCAATCCCCGTCACCGCATTGGTCACCCCGGGTCCCGAAGTGACCATGGCCACCCCGGTCTTGTTCGACGAACGCGAATAGGCGTCTGCGGCATGGACCGCTGCCTGCTCATGGCGAACCAGGACGTGTTTGAACTTGTCCTGTTTGAAGAGTTCGTCGTAAATATAAAGTACCGAGCCGCCGGGATAGCCGAACACGTATTCGACCTTTTCCTCCTGCAAGCACCTGATTACAATTTCTGCGCCGGTTAGCTGCATTGGTTACACCTGTTACACTTTTCGAGTGAAACGTGTAACCTTACTGACTCGTTCGCGAATGGTCAAGATTTATGTCTCTTGTGCTCGCGCCGGGGACGGTGTGACTTGTGGATTTTTTCTTTCCTTCGGCAGCAAAAACTGCTGAATGAATGATGGCAGGAGCCCCTCTGAGTTCCAGAAACGAACTTTCCAGTTTCCTTGCCGGCATAGAGCGGCGCGCCTTCAAACAGGCCATGTTCGCCATTCGCAACGAGGAAACCGCGCTGGACATCGTCCAGGACGCAATGATGAGGCTCGCCGAGAAATACGCCGACCGCCCTGCCGCCGAATGGCCGATGCTGTTCCAGAGGATCCTGCAGAACGCCATTCGCGACAGTTATCGAAGATCCAAGGTACGATCCTTGTGGACGACCCTGCTGTCATCACTTTCTCCCGGCGAGGATGAAGATTCCGATCCGCTTGAAACTATTGCGGCAGAAAATGAGTCAGACGGGCTGGCGACACCGCACCGGCAACTGGAGCGCTCGCAACTGCTTGGTGTCATTGAAAAAGAGATAGAGAAGCTACCGCCACGTCAACGCGAAGCCTTCCTGATGCGTTATTGGGAGGAAATGGATATTGCCGAGACCGCGGCAGCGATGGGTTGTTCGGAAGGCAGCGTGAAGACGCACTGTTCGCGTGCTACTCACACCATGGCCGCGGCACTTAGGGCGAAAGGCATAGAGCTATGAACCAAGAGACTGAATTCGGCTACAAGGCCAGGCAAATTCTGAATCAAGGCCTCGACACCCTTGACGGAAAAGTGACTGCTCGCCTCCATCAGGCCCGGCAGGAGGCTTTGAGCGTCGAGCGGCTGACGGTAAGCAGGCTGCAGACGGCCGGAGTCGGGCATATGGTCGAACTCGCCTTCTTTGCAAACGCCCGCAATCTGGTTGCGGTCATGGCGCTGACTGTCGGCGCCATGGGCACCTATTACTGGAATGCCTTTGAACAGACTCAGGAATACGAGGAAATCGACAGCGCCCTGCTGGCCGACGAGTTGCCTCCTTCCGCATATCTTGATCGGGGCTTCCACGCATGGCTCGAGCACGCTTCGGACTCTTCCTCGCAGTAGCGCTCTGGCTGGCCTCTCCACTCGGCCACGCCGTCCCTCTCCCGCCGCTGTCGCAGCCATCCTGGACCGAACTGAGCGCGGAGCAGAAGCGCATACTTTCGCCGCTCTCTGCCGAGTGGGACAAGATGAATGGCTTCCAGCGCAAGAAGTGGATTGGTATCGTAAAGCGCTACCCCGCCTTGAGCACTGATGAGCAGGCCCGGCTGCAGCGTCGCATGACCGACTGGGCCAAACTCACACCCGATGAGCGCAAGCGGGCAAGAGAAAAGTACAAGTCCCTGCAGAAAGGCCCTCCGGAAAAGAAGGAGGCCGCCAAGCTGAAGTGGCAGGAATACGAGGAACTGCCCGACAGCGAGAAAGTTCGACTGAAAACCGAGGCGACGCGGAAGCCAACGCCCCGTCCCGGCTCGTCGAAGAAGAGCGCAGCGTCGAATCCGCCGCCCGCCTCATCACCGGCTGCAAACAGCCCGCCGCCGGGTCTGCCTGCCGGCCAAGCCGCCGCCCACTGACCGGGTCATGTCAGCCGCTGCGGTTCGCCTGCCGGGCTTGCGCCGCCGCTGCGCCAGCATGGCTTACGAAAGCCTGCTGATACTGGGCGTACTGTCGGTGACATTCATGCTGCCGCAGCTTGCCCTGGGGATGGTGCTTGGTATCGCTTTGCCCGGGTGGGTGCTGGTCATCCATGTTTTTCTGGTGCTGGGCGCTTACTTCATCTGGTACTGGCATCAGGGCGGACAGACCCTGGCGATGCAAACCTGGAAGCTTCGACTTTCAACTCCGGGCGGTGCGCGGCCATCCCTGGCGCGCCTTGTTCTGCGCTATGCATTGGCCTGGCCCGGCGTCATCTACCTCGGCGCAGGACTCCTGTGGGCCCTGTTTGACCGCGATCGCCAATTCCTGCATGACCGGCTGGCCGGAACCCGGGTGGTATTCGCAGGCGATTGAAGAGTACTCAACGTCGCTCCACCCACCACAGCATCCCGGCCGCAGTCATCATGAACAGCACGCTCGGCGTTATGGCGGAAAAGAAAGGGGGCCAACTGTTGATTACACCGAGACTGGAAAACAATCCATTCAGCATGTGGAATCCGATGCCCAGCATGATGCCGGCGAATACCCGGATGCTGACCGCTCCCATGCGGTCCTGCATGTAGGCGAAAGGCAGCGCCAGCGCCATCATCACCAGCGCCGCCAACGGATAGATCAGCTTCTTCCACATCGCGATATCGTAGCGGTCGGTCTTCTGCTGGTTGCCGTTCAGGTGGCGTATGTAGAGATACAGATTGACCAGCGACATGCGCTCGGGAACCACCAACAGCACCGCCAGCAGATCGGGGTTGAGTGCAGATTTCCAATTCATCTGGCCATACCGTTCGACCCTCGCCGAGTCCCCGGCAAACACGGTCCTGACGACGCCCTCCAGCGCCCAGGTGCCGGCAGCAAGATAGCGTCCGCGCTCGGCCTGACTGATCGACAGCAACTGAAACCGGTCATCGAATTCGAATACCCGCACGTTGCGCAATGATGCATCCGGCATCACCTCGCGGACATTGACAAACGCACGCTCGTCCCTTACCCACAGCCCGGAACGAAACTCCTGGGCCACCAGCGAGCCCATGGCCTTGAGGCGAAGCTGTTGCGCCGCGCGCTCGGCCGGCGGGGCGAGAAACTCGCCGACGAGGAGCGTCAAGCCGGCGAACACCAGCCCGATCTTCGCCAGGGTGAGCAGCAGATCCCGGGTCGACAGCCCCGCGGCGCGCAGCACGGTTATCTCCGAGTGGCGGGCAAGTACCGTAAGGGCATAAAGGGTGCCGATCAGAACACCGATCGGAAACAGCTCGTACAGCCGGCCGGGCAAAGTGAGGGTCACATAACCCAGAGCATGCTGAAGCTGGTAATCGCCCTTGCCGATGCTCTCGAGCTCATGGATGAGATCAAAGAAGGCGAACAGCATCAGAAATGCCACCAGCACCAAAGCGGTCGAGGCATAGATTTCGCGGGCGAGATAACGCTCGTACAGCTTCAGCGCCATCGAAACTTGCCCCAGGCAAGGGGATTCTGCCGTCGGTAGAACAACACGACCAGAAGCAGGAACATGCCGACGTGCACCGCCCAGACACCTATCTCGAAGCGCAGCTTGCCCTGGGCAACCCAGGCCTGGCTGACACTCAACAAATTGCTGTAGATCATGTAGGTGAGCAAGGCAAAAACCAGATTGTTGGCACGTCCGGCACGGGGATTGACGAAGGACAGGGGAATCGCCAGCACTGCCAGATTCAGGGCCGCCAGCGGCAGTCCCAGGCGCCAGAGCAGTTCGGCGAGATGAGCGGACTTGGGATCCCGCAACAGTTCCCACACGGGCTTGGTACGAGGCGATTCCTCGAAGCCGCGGGCTTCCCTGGTTTCAATGCGCAGAGCATAGCGCTCGAACTCCATCGCCCGATACTCTGCCGTGCCTGCGGCACCTTCATAGCGGCGGCCGCGATCGAGAACAAGGAACCGGTCACCATTGGGCATGGTCTCCGTGTGGCCCTGGGCCGTCGCCATGACACCAAGGCGACCTTGCTGTACTGAGCTGATGAAAACGTTCTTCACCTGGCCGTTGTCGCCGGCGACGCTCTCGACGAAAAACACGCGGTCCGCAGCACCCGACTCATTGAAGGCGCCCGGCGACACCCGTGCCACATCGTCGCGCTGATCCATGCTCTGCCGGTAGGCCTCGCTTTTCTGCGTTGCCCAGGGCGCCAGCAGCAATGACAGGATGGCGATAACCACCACCGGCGGCCCGACAAATTTCAGCACCGGCCTGATCCATGCGGTGAGCGGAATGCCGGACGCCAGCCAGACAACCATTTCGGAATCCCGGTACCAGCGCGACAGGGTCATCAGCACGGCGACAAACAGCGTCAGGGAGAGCAATACCGGCAGGTAGCTGATTGCGCCAAAGCCAAGCAGCGCAATCACCGCTTCCGAGGCAATTTTGCCGCCCGCGGCCTGCCCCAGCAACCGGATCAGCTGGGTGGTCATCAGAATCGCGAACAGCGCCACAAAAACCCCGGCCGCAGTATGGGTGAACTCCCTGATTGCGGCGCGCTGAAAAATCATCGTATGGGGGAGTATCCGCTTTGACTTTTGGTGAAAACTTGGGGAATAATCGCACTCTCAAGGAAAATCGTTTGAAACAGCACAATTCAGGCGATTTCCCGCAATCCCAGAGGAGAGCGTTTTGGAATTTAGCATAAAAAGCGGAAGCCCGGAAAAGCAGCGCAGCGCTTGCGTGGTGGTCGGCGTCTTCGAACCCAGAAAGCTTTCCGCGGCCGCGGCGGTGATAGACGCCGCAGCTCATCAGTTTCTCAGCGACATCCTGCGCCGGGGCGACATGGAGGGCAAAGCCGGCACCAGCTTGTTGCTGCACGGCGTGGCCGGTGTCGAAGCCGATCGCATCCTGCTGGTAGGGCTTGGCAAGGAGCGTGAATTTCGCGAAAAGGAATACCGCGCTGCATTGGCCACGGCAGTTCGTCAGCTGAATGAAACCGGCGGCTTCGACGGCACGCTCTATCTGACGGAACTCAACATCAAGAAGCGCGACGTTGCCTGGAAGATTCGCCAGGCAGCGCTGGTGGTTCAGGAAACGGTGTACCGCTTTGATCGCCTCAAGTCGAAAAAGGACGAAGTGCGTCGCCCGCTGCGCAAACTGACCTTCTGCGTCACCCGTCGCAATGAGCTGGCCACCGCAGAAGCTGCCCTGAGCGAAGGCCTGGCCATTGCAGCAGGCGTGGAACTGGCAAAGGATCTGGGCAATCTGCCGGGCAACATCTGCACGCCGACCTATCTCGCCGACCAGGCGAAGCAACTGGCAAAATCGCACGGGCTCGGCGTCGATATTCTCGACCGCGCCGACATGGAAAAGCTGGGCATGAATACCCTGCTCTCGGTCGCGCGGGGGTCGCACGAGCCGCCCAAATTCATCGTCCTGCGCCACGCCGGGGGCGCCGCCGGAACAAAACCGGTGGTACTGGTCGGCAAAGGCATCACGTTCGATTCCGGCGGAATTTCGCTGAAGCCGGGAGCGGAGATGGATGAGATGAAATATGACATGTGTGGCGCCGCCAGCGTATTGGGTGCGCTCAAGGCGGCCGCCCTGATGAAACTGCCGCTCAATATCATCGGCGTCATCCCGTCCACGGAAAACATGCCCGGCGGGGCGGCCACCAAGCCCGGCGACATCATCACGTCGATGTCGGGCCAGACCGTCGAGATTCTCAATACTGACGCCGAGGGCCGGCTGATACTTTGCGACGCGCTGACGTACGTTGAGCGCTTTGATCCGGACTGCGTGGTCGACATCGCCACGCTGACCGGAGCCTGCGTCATCGCTCTCGGTCATGTCGCCACCGGGCTGCTGGCCAACCATGAGGGGCTGGCCAGGGAATTGCTCGATGCCGGACACGACTCCTATGACCGCGCCTGGCAACTGCCGCTGTGGGAGGACTATCAGGAGCAGCTGAAGAGCAACTTTGCCGACATGGCGAATATCGGTGGCCGCCCGGGCGGCACAATCACAGCCGCATGTTTCCTGTCCCGCTTCAGCGACAAGTACCACTGGGCTCATCTCGACATCGCCGGCACCGCGTGGCGCTCCGGCAGGGAAAAGGGAGCCACCGGGCGGCCCGTGCCCTTGCTCGCGCATTTCCTGATGGATCGTGCGAGTCACGCCCCCAAACCGGGCAGCAAGCGCAAGCGGGGATGACGGAAATCGCCTTTCTCCACGGTGCGCGCGACCGGCTCGAAGCCATCGCGACATGGCTCGCGCACGCCGGCAGCGAAGTGGGCCCCGTCGTCGTTTACGTGCCGGCCGGCGAACTCGGCGAAAAGCTGGACCGCCTGCTGTGGACTCACCCGGCGACCGGCTTTGTGCCCCACTGCCGGACTGAGGACAAGTTGGCAGCGGAGACTCCGATTGTCCTCGCCTCGACGCTCGACCACCCGCCGCACGACAACTGCCTGTTGAATTTTTCGGACGAAATCCCGCCCGGCTTCAGCCGCTTCCGGCAACTTGTCGAAATCATCAGCAGCGCCGATGGCGACCGCTTGGCTGGCCGCGAGCGCTTCCGCTTTTATCGCGAACGCGGCTATCTGCTTGAAGCTCGCGACATCTCGGGAGGCATCCAATAGATGGCCGATGACCACACGGCGGATCTCCTGCGCAAAGCCGATGCGCTGATGCTACGCAGCCGCGTGTTTGTTGCCGGCTCCTCGGTACGACCGGCACCGGCGATACAGCCGGAGGACGACGTGCCCGTTCTCACCGACGTCGTCACGGAGCATGAAGCGGCGCTGGCCGCGACCCCGCACATGCAGCAGCATCTCGACGCCCTGCGCGAGGAACTGTCGCGCTGGCTTGATCAGGAGTTGCCTGACGCCGTGCTCAAGGTCACCGATGGGATCGCCGACCAGTTGATGGCAGAACTCACCCACCAGGCCGAGAAAAATCTGCTGCCGCGGCTGATCGCAAGGCTTGACGGCAGCGCCGCCCAATCCGCCGCAGACTAACCCTGCGGCACAGTGTCGGCGAACGCCGGACGCTGCATGAGCTTCCCGTAAAGGCGCGCAAGATTGGGGTATTGCCGGCTCCAGAGAATGTCGCCAAGCCGGAAGGAAACATAACCCAGCGCGCAGCCAACGGCGATATCCGCCAGAGACATGCCATTGCCATGACACCAGGCGTGCTCCCCCAGGTCTTCCGATGCGACCCGCAAAGCCTGCGTGACCTTGCCGCGCTGTCGCTCGATCCACGAAGGACTGCGTTCGCCGTCCGGACGCATCGATTCGAGAAATGCCGCCACGGCCGCATCAAGAATGCCGTCCGCCAGGGCTTCCCAACGCCTGACGCTGATGCGCTGCCGTCCCGACGCCGGTATCAGGTGATTGTTCGGCGCCACGGTGTCCAGATACTCGGCGATGACGCGGGAATCGAAGAGCGTGCTGTCGTCGTCCAGAACCAGCACGGGAACCTTGCCCAGCGGGTTGAGCGCCACCACCTTGCTGCCCTCGACCCAGGGCGACTCAAGCACCAGATCGTAGTCGATCTTCTTTTCTGCCAGCACGATGCGAATCTTGCGGACATAAGGGCTGGTAAGGGAACCAATCAACTTCATTTCGTCAAATCACCGGTTTGCGGAGCGATAAAACTATAGCACGCCACCACATGCTGACAGCGTCCGGCAAGGAGGCCGGCCGGACCCGCATGCTAAAATTCGACGCTCAGTCCGCGCTTCCCGTGCATCGACCCTTCCTCGCCAAAGACATGACACTGACCGCACTCACCGCACTTTCGCCGCTCGACGGTCGTTACGCGCCGAAGGTCGAAAGCCTGCGCATTCATTTCTCCGAATACGGCCTGATACGCAATCGCGTCCGCGTCGAGATCGAATGGCTCAAAGCCCTTGCCGCCGCCGCCGGAATCAGCGAGTGTCCGGCATTTTCCGCTGCCACGATTGCCGCGCTGGACGCCGTCATCGCCGGTTTTTCAGTCGCCGATGCAGAAGCCATAAAGACGATCGAGGCGCGCACCAACCACGATGTCAAGGCCATGGAATACTGGCTGAAGGAATGCCTGGCGGGCAATGCCGAGTTGATGCGCGTCAGCGAGTTCATCCATTTCGGCTGCACCTCGGAAGACATCAACAATGTGTCGCATGCGCTGATGCTGAAGGATGCCGTCGCCGGCAGCCTGCTGCCGGAGCTTGACCGCGCCATCGCCCGTCTGCGTGAGCTGGCGCATCAACTGGCCGACCTGCCGATGCTTGCCCGCACCCACGGCCAGCCGGCGACGCCGACCACGCTGGGCAAGGAAATGGCCAACATCGCCGCCCGTCTGATGCGGGCCCGCAGCCGGATTTCCGCCGTATCGCTCAGCGCCAAGTTCAACGGCGCCGTGGGCAACTACAACGCCCACATGGCGGCCTATCCGGACATCGACTGGGAAGCCTTCAACCGCCGCTTCATCGAGTCTCTCGGACTCGAGTTCAACCCCTACACCATCCAGATCGAGCCCCACGACGCCATGGCCGAACTGTTCGATGCCATGGCCCGCGCCAACACGATTCTGCTCGATGCCGACCGCGACATCTGGCAATACATTTCGCTGGGCTACTTCAAGCAAAAGCTGAAGCAGGGCGAGATCGGTTCGTCGACCATGCCGCACAAGGTCAATCCGATCGACTTCGAAAACTCGGAAGGCAATCTGGGCCTGGCCAACGCCGTCCTTCGCCATCTCTCGGAGAAGCTGCCGATCTCGCGTCTGCAGCGCGACCTGACCGATTCCACCGTGCTGCGCAACATGGGCGTCGCCTTCGGCTATACGCTGCTTGCCCTCGATTCGACCCAGCGCGGGCTGAACAAGCTCGAAGCCAATCCCCAACGGCTCGCCGAAGATCTTGACGGCGCGTGGGAAGTCCTGGCCGAACCGGTGCAGACGGTGATGCGTCGCTTCGGCATCGCCAATCCTTATGAGCAACTCAAGGAACTGACGCGCGGCAAGGGCATCGAGAAAGATGCCCTGCGCCAGTTCATCGCCAACCTGCCGCTGCCGGAAGCCGACCGCCGGCGTCTGCTCGACATGACCCCTGCCTCCTACATCGGTCAGGCGGCCGAATTGGCGAAGCGGATTTGACATGGCATTCGCCGACAACCTCAAGCAACTGCCGCGCATTTCGCACCTCGCAGCCATCCAGTTGCTCGCCGGCGATGGCACCGTAGCCGCCACGATAGAAAACAAGGCCGGACAAGCTGGATCGCTTTCCATCTACAACCATCTCGGCCAGATCTACGGCGCCATCACCGTCGAGGCCGCCAGGAAAGGGCTGGAGCTCTATGCCGAGCATGCCGATGACGCGCGCCAGAATCCCGGCAAGCATCCCAACATCGACCGCCTGCTGACACTGGTGGCCGAAGGCAACAGCCTGCTGCGCGTAAAGCACGTCTTCGCAACCGGAAGCGAATAGCCGATCCCGCCGGGCCGGCGATGTCGGCATATTGCTTGAAGTATGGAATAATTCCGTGGCGCCGGTCGTATACCTTCTGCCAGTAGCTGCTGGCGCTTCCCTATACAGAACAAGGAGTCCCCATGAAATTCAAAAATATAGTCGTCGCCGGCATCGCCATCGGCCTTTCCACCGCAGCCCTGGCTCAATCCATCGGCAAGCCCGAGGACCAGATCCGCTGGCGCCAGTCGGCTTATCACACGATGGCCTGGAACATGGGTCGCATCAAGGCCAATATCGACGGCACCTACAACAAGGATCAGGTCATCCAGGCGGCAAACACGATCCAGGCCATCGCCAACTCGGGCATGGGCATCCTGTTCCAACCGGGCACCGACAAGGGCAAGGGCTGGAAGGAAACCCGCGTCAAGGGCGAACTGTTCTCCGACAAGGACGGAGTCGGCAAGGTTGCAAAGCCCTATATGGAAGCGGCCAACGAAATGGCCAGGGTGGCCGCCGCCGGTGACCTGGCCGCGATCAAGGCCCAGTTCGGCAAGCTCGGCGAAACCTGCAAAGGCTGCCACGACAAGTTCCGCAAGGAAGACTGACGCAAGGGTTGCTGCTTGCACCAAGGCCGCTCATCGAGCGGCCTTGGTGCAAGCAGCGAACTTGCTAGAAAGCCGGTGCGCCCCCGCCCGATGCCGCCGGCGGTGCGGGCGGTGCCGGCGGCAGCCAGGCGCCGCCGGCTCCATAGACCGCCAGCACGGCGATCGCCAGCGCTACGCAGAAGGCCGTCGCACCGCCACCTTTCGCCGGCTCGCCGCTACCTGCCTGCCAACCCGTGATCATCGGCTTCACCAGATCCTGCTTCTTGACCCGGGTGTAGAACACGATGGCCGCAACATGGGCGAATACCAGGAGCATGATCAGCGGCTCGATCAGGCGGTGAATCCCGACCAGACGGTCCGATACTTCCTTGCCGACCAGCGGGTAAAGCGGTCCCTGAAAAGCGATGTCGTCGTTGGCAAACAGCCCGGTCGCCGCCAGCAGCGCGAGCGTGCCGAGCAGAGCCAGTACCGACAGCGCGCCGAGCGGATTGTGCCCTGCGCCGTGCCACTGCCCTCTCAGGTAGGCCTTGATCGCCGCCGGACCCTTGACGAAATGGGCAAAGCGCGCATAGGTCGGGCCGATGAAGCCCCACACCATGCGAAACACCAGCAGGCCGAGTACCGTCAGGCCGATGCGGCCGTGCCAGGGCATGGCGTTGCCGCCGACATTGACGGTCACAAACGAAGCGATGACGCAGAGAACCAGCGCCCAGTGAAAGATCCGTGTCGGCAAGTCCCAGACGCGGAAACGCTGCATCAGACCACGGCTTCCTGCTTCTCGACCTTGACCTGAACGAACTGTTCGCGGGAAACCCCCATCCACATCACCAGCGGGCTGGCGACCAGCACGGATGAGTAGATGCCGAAGAGGATGCCGATGGTCAGCGCCAGCGCAAAATAATGCAGCGCCGGTCCGCCGAATATCAGCATCGATGTCACCATCATCTGCGTGCAGCCGTGGGTGATGATGGTGCGCGATATGGTGCTGGTAATGGCGTGATCCAGCACCTGCGGCGTAGTCAGGCCGCGCTTCTTCTTGAAGGTCTCGCGCACCCGGTCGAACACCACCACCGACTCATTCACCGAATAGCCCAGCACCGCCAGTACCGCTGCCAGCACCGGCAGGGAAAATTCCCACTGGAACAGCGCGAAGAAGCCGAGGATGATTACCACGTCATGGAGGTTGGCGATGATGGCGGACACGGCGAAGCGCCATTCGAAACGCATTGCCAGGTAGAGCACGATGCCGCATACCACCAGCAACAGTGCCAGAGCCCCGTCCGATGCCAGTTCCTTGCCGACCTGCGGGCCGACGAACTCGACGCGCTTCAGAGTCGGGGCGAGAACCGCCCCGGCGCTGCCGTCAGCCACTTTGACCAGGGAGGCCATGACGCGGTCGCCGACCTTGGACGTTTCCGCATCCTTGGACAAGGGCACTCGGATCAACACGTCGCGCGAAGAACCGAAATTCTGCACTTGCGTGTCGGTAAAACCGTCCGCCTCCATCTGCTTGCGCAACTTGTCGAGGTCCGGCGCCTGGGCATAACTGACTTCGAGCAGGGTCCCCCCGGTGAACTCGATGGAGAAGTGCAGGCCCTTGCCTGCCAGCAGGAACACCGCCAGCAGGAAGGTGACCAACGAAATGACGTTGAACACCAGCGCATGGCGCATGAAGGGAATGTCTTTTCTGATGCGGAAAAATTCCATTGCTTGGCTTCCTATTTGGTGCCGAGGCCGGGCTTCCAGACCTGCCCGATACTCAGGGCCTCCAGTTTGCGCCGGCGACCGTAGATGAGGTTGACCATGGCCCGCGAGACCACCACGGAACTGAAGATCGAAGTCAGGATGCCGAGACAATGCACTACGGCGAAGCCGCGCACCGGACCGGAACCGAAAATCAGCAGCGCGATGCCGACGATCAGGGTAGTCACGTTGGAATCGAGAATCGTCGCCCAGGCACGCTCGTACCCCGCCGTGATGGCCGCCTGCGGCGTGCTGCCGCCGCGCAGTTCCTCACGCACCCGTTCGTTGATCAGCACGTTCGAGTCGATGGCCATGCCCAGTGCCAGGGCGATGGCGGCGATGCCGGGAAGCGTCAGCGTTGCCTGCAGCAGCGACAGCAGCGCGACCAGGAACAGCATGTTGGCCGACAGCGCCAGCACCGAGACGATGCCGAACAACAGGTAGTAGGCCATCATGAAGGTGGCGATCGCGGAAAAGCCCCACAGTGTCGAGTTGAAGCCCTTGGCGATGTTGTCGGCACCCAGGCTGGGGCCGATGGTACGCTCCTCGATGATCTCCATCGGCGCCGCCAGCGAACCGGCGCGCAGCAGCAGAGCCACGTCGGCCGCCTCGGTGGTGCTCATGCGCCCCGAAATCTGGACGCGGCCGCCGCCGATCTCGGAACGGATCACGGGAGCGGTGACCACCTCGCCCTTGCCCTTTTCGATCAGCAGAATGGCCATGCGCTTGCCGACGCTCTCGCGCGTCACATCCTTGAAGATGCGGGCGCCGGCGGAATCGAGCGACAGATGCACCGCCGGTTCGTGAGTCTGGTTGTCGAAGCCGGGTTGGGCATCGGTCAGACGCTCGCCGGTCAGCACCACCTGTTTCTTCACCAGCAAACCACGGCCGCCGCGCTCTACATAGTATTCGGTGCCGGCCGGCGGCTGGCCGCGCGCCGCCTGTTCCATGATGCCGGAACTGGCGCTGGCTTCGTCATCGACCATGCGCACTTCCAGCGTCGCCGTGCGGCCGAGAATGTCCTTGGCCTTGGCCGTGTCCTGCACCCCGGGCAACTGCACCACGATCCGGTCCATCCCCTGCTGCTGGATGACCGGCTCGGCAACCCCCAGTTCGTTGATGCGATTGTGCAAGGTGGTGATGTTCTGCTTGACCGCGAACTCCTGGATGCGCTTCTGCGCTTCGGGCTTGAGCGTCGCCACCAGTTTGAGATCCGGGCCATCCTGGGCCTCACGCAGCAGCAGGTCGGGCTGGTTGTCCATCAGCGCAAGGCGCGCTGCCTCGCGCGTTTCTGCCTCGCGAAAGCGAATCGCCACGCTCTGGCTTTCGCGGCTGATGCCGCCATGCCGGATGTTCTTGTCGCGCAAAAGGCTGCGCAGGTCGGCGCTGATCGAATCGAGGCGCTTGGTCAGTGCCCCGTTCATGTCTACCTGCAACAGGAAATGCACCCCGCCGCGAAGATCAAGGCCGAGATACATCGGCAAGGCATGTATGCCGGTCAGCCAATTGGGCGAATTCGTCACCAGATTCAAAGCCACGCTGTAGCTCGCATCCGCGGCAACGGGGTTTAGCGTCTTCTCGATGACGTCCTTCGCCTTGATCTGGGTATCGGTATCCGCCAGCCGCACGCGGATGCTGTTCAAGTCGAGGACGATGCCTTGCGGCACGACGGCAGCGGCGCCGAGCGCGTCCTGCACCTGGGCCATGAGTTTGGCATCGACCTTGTGCGTCGACTTGACGCTGGCCACCTGCACCGCCGGCGCTTCGCCGAAAAAGTTTGGCAGGGTATACAGCAGTCCGAGCACCGCGGCGATCAATACCGCGACGTTTTTCCAGAGGGGATAGCGATTCATGTCTTAGTGGCCGATGCCGCTTTGACGCGGTCAGCCTTCAATGATTACAGGTTTTTAAGCGTGCCCTTGGGCAGCAGCGCACCCACGGCGTTCTTCTGCACGGTGATCGTGACCGGACCATCCTTGCCCTCGGCCACCTCGATGCTGAGGTAGTTTTCACCGACCTTGGCAATGCGGCCGGCAATGCCGCCCTGGGTGACGACTTCATCGCCCTTGGTCAGTTCGCTGACCATTTTCTGCTGCTCCTTGGCTTTCTTCATCTGCGGCCGGATCATGACGAACCAGAGCACGACAAACATCAGCAGGATGGGCAGCATACCCATCAGGCCGCCCATCGGATCGGCGGCGGCGCCTGCCGCCTGCGCGTAAGCATTTGAAATCAGCACTATGAATCTCCAGGAATGTCGAATATAACCGGCGGATTATACCTGCTCGCCTGCCCGCCCCCGGCTAAACCGCAGACGGAACCCGGCAAAGTCGCCCTGCTCGATGGCGGCACGCATTTCCGCCATCAGCGTCTGGTAATAGAACAGGTTGTGAATGGTATTGAGCCGCGCCCCGAGAATCTCGCCCAGGCGATGCAAATGATGCAGGTAGGCGCGAGTGAAATTGCGGCAGGCGTAGCAGCCGCAGCTTTCGTCCAGCGGCCGCGTGTCGGTCTTGTGCTGCGCGTTCTTGATCTTGATGTCGCCGTGACGGGTAAACAGCCAGCCGTTGCGGGCGTTGCGCGTCGGCATCACGCAGTCGAACATGTCGATGCCCTGCCCCACGGCATACACCAGGTCTTCCGGCGTACCGACCCCCATCAGGTAGCGCGGCTTGTCGGCAGGCAGGCGCGGCGCGGTGTGGGCCAGGATGCGCGAGAACTCCTCCTTCGGTTCGCCCACCGACAGGCCGCCGATGGCAAAGCCATCGAAGCCGATGTCGACCAGCGCCGCCAGCGATTCATCGCGCAGCACCTCATGCATGCCGCCCTGGACGATGCCGAACAGGGCGTTCTGATTCTGCAGGCGGTTGTGCTCGTCGCGCGAACGCTGCGCCCAACGCAGGCTGAGGCGCATCGACTCGGCGGCAGTCTTCAAATCTGCCGGGTAGGGCGTGCATTCGTCGAAGATCATCGCCACGTCGGCATTGAGAACGTGCTGAATGCGCATCGACTCCTCCGGCGTGAGAAACAGTCGATCGCCGTTGATCGGCGAGGAAAACCTCACGCCCTCCTCGCTGATCTTGCGCAGGTCGCCCAGCGAGAAGACCTGGAAACCGCCGGAGTCGGTCAGGATCGGACCATCCCAGCCCATGAAGCGGTGCAATCCGCCGTGAGCCGCGATCACCTCCAGTCCCGGGCGCAACCAGAGATGGAAGGTATTGCCGAGCACAATGGAGGCGCCCATGCCGGCCAGCTCGTCCGGCGCCATGGCCTTGACCGTGCCATAGGTGCCGACCGGCATGAAAGTCGGCGTCGGCAAGCCGCCGTGAGCCAGCGTCAGGGTTCCGCGTCGGGCCGCGCCGTCGGCGGCAAGCAGTTCAAACTTCATCGCAACCCCGGCCTGTGCAGCAACATGGCATCCCCGTAACTGAAAAAGCGATAGCCCGCGGCTATGGCATGAGCATAGGCCGAGCGAATTTGATCAAGGCCGCCGAATGCCGACACCAGCATCAGCAAAGTGGATTTCGGCAGGTGAAAATTGGTGATCAGCATGTCCGCCACCCGGAATTCAAAACCGGGTGTGACGAACAGCGCCGTTTCGCCGGCGCCGACCGCCAGCCCCCCTTGCAGCGCAGCCGATTCCAGTACGCGCAATGAAGTGGTGCCTACCGCCACGATGCGTCCGCCGCAGCTCCTGGCTGCCGCGATCGCATCTGCCGTTGCCTGCGGCAACATGTAGCGCTCCGCATGCATGCGGTGTGCGGCCAGGTCGCTGACCCGCACCGGCTGGAAGGTTCCGGCGCCCACGTGCAAAGTGACGTAGGCGACGCCGACACCCATTTCGCAGAGTTCGGCGAGCAGGTCCCGGTCAAAGTGCAACCCGGCAGTAGGCGCCGCCACCGAACCCTTTTCACGCGCATACACGGTCTGGTAGCGCTCCTCGTCCGGGGTCTCTGCGGCGCGTTCGATATAGGGCGGCAGCGGCAACCGGCCATGGCGCTCGACCAGTTCGCGGGCGTCACCGGCAAATCGCAAGCGGTAGAACTCGCCTTCGCGCCCCAGCACTTCCACATCAAGCGCCTCTTCGAGCCACAAGCGACTGCCCGGCCGCAGCGCTTTGCTTGCCCGCACCTGTGCCAGGACAACGCTGTCATCGAGCGCGCGTTCAACCAGAATTTCGATCCTGCCGCCGCTCTGCTTGCGCCCCAGCAGGCGGGCATGCACAACCCGGCTGTCGTTCATTATCAGCAGATCGCCCGCCCGCAGCCACTTCGGCAACTCCGAAAAATGAGCATCGCTCAGCCGCTCGCCATCGACGGCGAGCAGCCGGCTCGCCGAACGCTGCGGCAAGGGCGTCTGGGCAATCAGGTGCGGCGGCAGCGCGTAGTCGAAATCGGCGAGGTTCAAAGGTATCGGCATGAGAGGAAAAGGATGACAGGAGTTTGCCGGCGCTGCCGCCGCGTCTTGAATCGTCTGCTCTCCTCAGTCTTCAGGCCTTTGCAAGCCGTGCCGTTTGAACCCGGCGACATCAAGCAGAATCAACTGTCCGTCCCGTTCCGTCACCAGTCCGTCAGCCAGCAGGTCGCGCATCACGCGACTCACCATCTCGCGGGAAGCGCCGATCATCTTCGCCATGTCCTGCTTGCTGAGTTTGCGCGTCACCACCTGGCGGCCGTCTACGGTCTCCGCCGCGTCGAGCAACACCCGCGCCACACGGCCATATACATCGAGCAATGCCAGGCTCTCGATGTGACGGTCGGCCTGGCGCAGACGCTTGGTCAAGCTGCGCATGATGAACAGTGAAACGTCAGGATTATCGACCAGGCACTGCTTGAAATCCGCCTGGCCGATCACCACCACCTGGCTCGACTCGACCGCCAGCACTGTCGCCGAACGCGGATGGTCGTCAAGCACGCCCATTTCGCCGAACAACTCCCCCGGCCCGAGCATGGAGAGGATGACCTCGCGCCCTTCCTCGTCGCTTATCTGCACCTTCAAGGCGCCGGAAATGACAAAGTAGATGTTGTCGGTGCGGTCGCCGTCATGCAGCACGACGGTATGCCGCGGAATCTGACGCAGCGTGGCGACGCGGGTCAGCGGCTTGAGGCACTCGTCATCGAGCATCTCGAAGATCGGCAGTGCCCTGAGGACGGTCAATGAAACTCCAGCATTCGGCGAAATCACAAGACGTCCTCCGTGAAAACTGAAAATCCACCCGGCTTCATGACTCCGGCAACGGGCCGCGACCGCGTCCCCGCAGATGCCGGCGTCGGGCGCAACGTCCGCAGGGCGAGTGTAATCCGGAATATCGCCGGCGCACCTGTTTCGCCGGCCGTGCGCCGACGGTCATTCAAGCGCTGTTGGTGCCGGGGGGGGGATTTGAACCCCCACGCCTTTCAGCGGCGGTGTTTGAGACCGCTACGTCTACCGATTCCGTCACCCCGGCCCGGGATGTCGCGGCACCGGTCATCAGGTGGCGCGAGGCGCGCATTATCCGACAAACACGGCCATCCGACAATGTCCTGCCGCGGCACATCATTCTTGCAGGATGATCTGGCGCTTTGCAGGCACCGTGCACGATCCGCAATACGCCTATAATTGTTCAATGGTGCAGGGCAACAATACTACTCACGACACTTCGAAACCAGGCCTCGCCGCCGTTTCCGTGGCGGCCATGGGCGTGGTCTACGGCGACATCGGCACCAGCCCGCTGTACACCATGCGGGAGGTCTTCAGCGGCCCCCACGCCGTGCCTGTATCCCCGGAGAACCTGCTCGGCATTCTCTCGCTGATATTCTGGGCGCTGACCATCACGGTCTCGCTCAAGTATGTGATGTTCATCACCCGCGCCGACAACCGCGGCGAAGGCGGCATCATGGCGCTGACCTCGCTGGCACTGCGAACCCGCGGCGCCGGGCCGCGTATGCTGTGGCTGATGTCGATACTGGGCATCTTCGGCGCCGGGCTGTTCTACGGCGATGCGGTGATCACCCCCGCCATGTCGGTCCTGTCCGCGGTGGAGGGCCTCGAAGTCGCCACTCCGATGTTCAAGCCTTATGTGGTGCCGATCACGGTGATGGTCATATGCGGCCTGTTCTTCTTCCAGCCGCGCGGCACGGCCAGCGTCGGCGCGCTGTTCGGTCCGGTGATGCTGTTCTGGTTCGGCACGCTCGGCGCACTCGGCGTCTGGAACATCCTCAAACATCCCGCGGTCATCGCCGCGATCAACCCCTGGTACGCAGTGCATTTCTTCCTCGAGAACCGCACTCACGGCTATCTCGCGCTTGGCGCGGTGGTGCTGGCCATCACCGGCGGCGAAGCGCTGTATGCAGACATGGGGCATTTCGGGCGACGCCCGATAATGCTGGCCTGGCTCGCCTATGTCTTTCCCTGCCTGTTCCTGAACTACCTCGGTCAGGGCGCCTTGATCCTTGACAACCCCGCGGCGGTGAAGAACCCGTTCTTCATGCTGGTTCCGGATGAATTGCTCTACCCGATGGTCGGCCTGGCAACCGCCGCCACCGTCATCGCCTCGCAGGCGGTGATCTCCGGCGCGTTCTCGCTCACCAGCCAGGCCATGCAGCTTGGCTACTGTCCGCGGATTCAGATCAAGTTCACCTCGGAACGCGAAAAGGGGCAAATCTACATCCCCAACATCAACTGGCTGTTGCTGCTGGCGGTGATCATACTGGTGCTCGGCTTCAAGTCATCGTCGAATCTGGCCTCCGCCTACGGCATCGCGGTCACCCTGACCATGATGATCGATACCCTGCTCGCCTTTGTCGTGGTGCGCGCCCTGTGGAACTGGAACTGGCTGCAGGCGGGTCTTTTCCTGGCGCTGTTCATCGTGGTGGACTTCGCCTTCTTCTCCGCCAACGTGATCAAGGTGCTTGATGGCGGCTGGTTCCCGTTGGCGCTCGGTCTGGGCATATTCACCTTGTTTGCGACCTGGAAGCGCGGCCGCAGCCTGCTCTACGAGAGGCTGCAACAGGACTCGATTCCGCTTGACGTCTTCATCGCCAGCCTGAAGTACGGCGGCCCGCATCGCGTCGAAGGCACGGGCATCTTCATGACCACGCGCCCCGACGGCGTGCCGCGGGCGATGCTGCACAACATGCTGCACAACAAGATCCTGCACCAGCGGGTCATCCTCCTCAACGTCAACATGGAAGACATTCCCCATGTCGACGACTCCGAGCGCATGGTGGTCGAAAAGCTCAAGGAGGGTTTCTACCGGGTAATGCTGAATTACGGCTTCAAGGACGACCCCAACATTCCGCTGGCCCTGCAGCAGTGCGGCAGGCACGGCATGGAGCCGGTCGAAATGATGGAAACCTCGTTCTTCCTCGGCCGCGAAACCATCGTCCCGAACCGCGTCCCGTCCATGACATTGTCACGGCAGATACTCTTCATGTGGATGTTCCGCAATGCGGATACGGCAACCGACTTCTTCAAGCTGCCGACCAATCGCGTCGTCGAACTCGGTACCCAGGTCGAGCTCTGAGCCCGCTCGCGGCCTCAAAATCAGGCGCGTTGATTCTGCTATTACCGCAGATGATTTGCCAAGCGGCGCAAAGCGGGAAACAATGCGCTAAGCTTGCTTAGGCGACGGTTGGGTCTCAACTGTCGTTCGTGCCATCCCGGGAGGAAAACCTGCACATGAATACAACCCGCAGAACCGTGCTTCGAAGCGCCACCGCCAGTGGCATGCTGGCCGGACTGATCGCCGCCGGCGCCTTGCGGCCGACGCAAGTACTTGCCGCCGATTGGAACAAGGCCGCCTTTGAAGCCAAGGACGCGCCCGGGGCGCTAAAGGGCATCGGTGCCGGTGCGACCGTCGACAGCAAGGATCTGATTGTCAGGGTTCCCGACATCGCCGAAAACGGAGCGGTGGTGCCGGTGGATGTGGTCAGCACTATTCCCAACACCAGCTCGATTTCAATTCTGGTCGAGAAGAACCCTTCTCCGCTTTCCGCTCATTTCGAGCTCGGCAACGGGGCGCTGCCGGAAGTTTCGGCACGCCTCAAACTCGGCCAGACCTCTATGGTCAAGGCGGTGGCGAAAGCGGACGGCAAGTTCTATACCGCTCAAAAGGAAGTCAAGGTTACCGTCGGCGGCTGCGGCGGCTGATCAACCCATAGAGGGAACGAGGAACACACCATGGCAGATCCGATGAAGATTCGAGCAAGCTTGAAGGGCGATGTCGCAGAGATACGTATCCTGATGGCACACGCGATGGAAACCGGTCAACGCAAGGATGCCGCAGGCAATGTCGTGCCCGCCCATTTCATCCAGTCGATGACGGTGGAGGTCGGCGGCAAGAAGGTGGTCGACGGCCAGATCGGCACGTCCGTATCGCGCAACCCTGTATTCGGCTTCAAGATGAAAGGCGCCAAAGTCGGCGACAAGGTCATCGTCAATTGGATAGACAGCAAGGGCGACAAGAGGACTGACGAAGCCGCCATTGCCTGACCCCGCTGCAGAAAAATAACCGGAGCGGGATACGCCCGCCCAACGTGGCACAGGAGGAGATCATGAGACGATTCTGGATTGGCGCACTCTGCGCCATGGCGATCATGGGCACGACGTCGGCGCAGGCCGCCCGGAAACAGGTGGCAAAGCCGGCGGCCCAGACAGCCCCGGCACCGGCGGCCGAAGCAAAGGACGCAGCCACCCTTGAGTTCGAAAAATTCCGCGCCGAAATGGAGGACAGCAATCCGGCCGAACTCTTCGAAATGAAAGGCGCGGAACTGTGGAAGGCCCGGCGCGGCCCGAAAGATGTCGCGCTCGCCGAAAGCTGCGACCTGGGCCAGGGCGTCGGCAAGATTGAAGGCGCCTATGTCAGGATGCCGCGCTACTTCGCCGACGCCGATGCCGTGATGGATGCCGAACGCCGCATCGTCTGGTGCATGGTCGAAAAGCAGGGCTTCAAGTTCGACGACATCGCCAAGACGCCCTTCGCCAACGAAAACTTCACGCCCGACATCACCAATCTGGTCACCTATGTCGCCGGCCACTCGCGCAACATGAAGATCGCCGTACCGCTCGGCGAGCCGCGGGTGCGCGAGGCTTACGAGATCGGCAAGGAGATTGCCGCTTACCGCGCCGGCCCCTACGATTTCTCATGCAGCACCTGCCACAGCGTCGATGGCAAGCGCATCCGCATGCAGAACCTGCCCAACCTCAACACGCCGCAGGGCGCCATGAGCGGCGTGCAGGGGTGGCCGGGCTATCGCATGACCGGTGGCGTCATGCTTACCCACCAGTGGCGCATGGGCGACTGCTTCCGCCAGCAGCGTTTCCCCCAACCGAAATACGCTTCCGACGCGATCGCCTATCTGCTGACCTACATGATCGGCAACGCCAACGGCCAGGTCTACAAAGGCCCGGGCATCAAGCGCTGAGAGGGAGACAGACATGACGAAGAACATACTGCTGGCCGCCATGGCCGCCCCGCTGCTGATGGCGTCCCAACCTGCCGCCGCCGACGCCGACTATCGCGCCAAGGCCATCGCCACGATCAGGAAGGACTTTCAGCCGCGCGGCCAGGCCTCGCTCGACCGGCTGGCGGAAGACGGTCTCCAGGCCGTCTGCAACCGCAGCGGCAACAAGCCGCCGAAATACCTTGCGGAGCGGATGGAAGCCGACCAGCTCGCCGGCATCAGGTTCCCTGCCGATGGCCGGCTGATGGGCGACTGGAAGGAAGGCGAGAAGATCGCCCAGAGCGGGCGCGGCTTCACCTGGACCGACGATCCGGGCCTGCCGGTGGGTGGCAACTGTTACAACTGCCACCAGATTTCACCCAGGGAAACCGCCTTCGGCACCATCGGCCCCAGCCTGTTCCAGTTCGGCAAATTGCGCGGCAACTCGCCGGAGATCCAGAAATATACTTACTCCAGGATCTACAACTCCAAGTCCTTCAACCTCTGCTCGGAAATGCCTCGCTTCGGCCATATCGGTGCCCTGGATGAAAAGCAGATCAAGAACCTGGTGGCCCTGCTGCTCGATCCGGAATCGCCCGTAAACAAATAGGCCGGGGCCAACTGCAGGCCGGTTCGCCGGACCGGGCCTGCCCTACTTTGGAAGCTTCCATGTCCGCGATGAACCGCCGCGAATTCCTGCAGATGCTGGCTGCCGCTTCGGTTGCGGGCGCAGCACTGGAGTCCCGTCCGCTGCTGGCGGCGGGAAATGCCGATGCACTTTACGATCTGCCGAAGTTCGGCAACGTGCATTTCATGCACTTCACCGACTGCCATGCACAACTGCTGCCGATCTGGTTCCGTGAACCGAGCGCCAATGTCGGCATCGGCAGCGCCCGGGGCAAGGCCCCGCACCTGGTCGGCGAACACCTGCTGAAGGCCTTCAACATCAAGCCCGGCACACGCGAGGCGCACGCCTTTACTTTCCTGGATTTCGCCCAGGCGGCCAAAACCTATGGCAAGGTCGGTGGTTTCGCCCATCTGGCGACGCTGGTCAAGCGCCTGCGTGCAGGGCGCCCCGGCGCGCTGCTGCTCGATGGTGGCGACACCTGGCAGGGTTCCGCCACCGCCTTGTGGAGCAAGGGGCAGGACATGGTCGATGCCTGCAAACTGCTCGGCGTCGACATGATGACGGCGCACTGGGAATTCACGCTGGGCGACAAGCGCGTGCAGGAAATCGTCGACAACGATTTGAAAGGCAGGATCGAGTTTCTGGCGCAGAACATCAAGACCACCGACTTCAGCGATCCGGTGTTCCCGCCTTACGCCATGCGGGAAATGAACGGAGTGCAAGTGGCGGTGATCGGCCAGGCCTTCCCCTACACGCCGATCGCCAACCCGCGCTACATGATGGCCGACTGGACCTTCGGCATCCAGGACGAGAATATGCAGAAGATGGTCGACGAGGTGCGCGCCAAGGGCGCCAGGGTCGTCGTCGTCCTCTCGCACAACGGCATGGATGTGGACCTCAAGATGGCCTCCCGCGTCACCGGCATCGACGCCATCCTGGGCGGGCACACGCATGACGGCATACCGCAGCCGGTCATCGTGAAGAATGCCGGCGGCCGGACGCTGGTCACCAATGCCGGGTCCAACGGCAAGTTCCTCGCGGTGCTCGACTTCGACGTAGATGTTGGCAGCAGGGGCGGCAAGGTGCAGGATTTCCGCTACAAGCTGCTGCCGGTTTTTTCCAACCTGCTGCCGGCCGACGCCGCGATGGCCGCCTACATAGACAAGGTGCGCGCGCCGCACCAGGCCAAGTTGGAGGAGCGACTCGCCGTGACGGAAGGTCTGTTGTACCGGCGCGGCAACTTCAACGGCAGCTGGGATCAGCTGATCCTGGATGCCATCATGGAGGTGAAGGGCGCCGACATCGGCTTCTCGCCGGGCTTCCGCTGGGGCACCACGCTGCTGCCGGGTAGCGCGATCACTTTCGAACACCTGATGGACCAGACCGCCATCACCTATCCCTACTCGACCCTGACCGAGATGAAGGGAGCGCGCGTCAAGGAAATTCTCGAAGACATCGCCGACAACCTCTACAACCCCGACCCCTACTACCAGCAGGGCGGCGACATGGTGCGGGTCGGCGGCATGGGCTACACCTGTGACCCGGATGCCGCCGCAGGACGCCGGATTTCGGACATGCGCATCGGTGACAAATCTATGTCGGCAGACAGGATCTACAAGGTGGCCGGTTGGGCGCCGGTCGATCCTTCAGCCTCAGGCGAACCGGTATGGGATGTGGTCGGCCGCTGGCTGAAGGACAAGCAGACCGTCAGCACACGCAAGGTGAATGTACCCAAGCTGATTGGCATGAAGGGGAATCCCGGCATCGCCTAACATCCGCTTACAAACCTCATGGAATGGATCGTCTAGAATTGCTTCCATGAAAACAACCTCCCGTCTCGGACTGGCAGCCGTCGCTCTGGTAATTGTCGTCGCTTCCGGCTATGCGGCATGGCGCTACCTCGATGGCGGCAGCGACGCACCGAAGTTCAAGCTGGCCAAACTTGAGTCCGGCCCGCTGACGGCCATCGTGTCATCCACCGGCACATTGAATCCGGTTGTCTCGGTATCGGTCGGCTCGCAGGTATCTGGCCAGATCAAGGAGCTCTACGCCGACTTCAACAGCCCGGTCAAAGCCGGCCAGCTGATCGCCCGCATCGACCCGGAGACCTTCCAGTTGCGCGTGCGCCAGGCCGAAGCCGACCTTGAATCGACGCGTGCCTCGGTCGCCGTGCAGAAGGCCGAAGTGGCGCGCGTCACGGCAACACTGATGGACGCCCGGCGCGATCTCGAACGCAAGAAGATGCTGGTCGAAAAGAACTTCATTTCCGCCGCCGATCGCGACAAGGCCGAGGCCACCGCCGACGTGGCCAAGGCCGCGCTGGACGTCGCGCTGGCCCAGGCCAACAACAGCAGCGCCGTGGTCAAGCAGCGCGAATCACAACTGGCACAGGCCCGCGTCGACCTGGAACGCACGGCGATCCGCTCACCCGTCGACGGCGTCGTGGTAAAGCGCAGTGTCGATACCGGACAGACCGTGGCCGCCAGCCTGCAGGCGCCGGAGCTGTTCATCATCGCCCGCAATCTGACCGACATGCAGGTCGAGACCTCTATCGACGAGGCCGATGTCGGCCGCATCGTGGTGGGCCAGAAAGCCAGCTTCACGGTCGACGCCTTCCCCGGACGCTCCTTCTCCGGCCAGGTGACGCAGATCCGCAAGGCTGCCACCGTGGTGTCCAATGTCGTGACCTATACCGTCATCGTCTCGGCCGCCAACCCGGACCTTACCTTGCTGCCCGGCATGACCGCCAACGTGCGGGTGGTGACAGCGCAAAAGGACAAGGTGCTCAAGGTGCAGAACGCTGCGCTGCGCTTCCGTCCGGCAGGAGCGGCAGAGGAAAAGAAACCGCCGGCAGCGGCCGCGGCAACCACCGGCGGTGCGTCCGGCGGCAGCGGCGGAGCGGGCGGCGGCGCCCAACTGCGGGAAAAGCTCATCGCCGAACTCAAGCTCGACGCCGGGCAGCAGGGAAAGCTGGAAGCCATCTATTCCGGCATGCGCGAAAAGTTCTCGGCCGCGCGCGACCTGCCGGAAGCAGACAAGGCCAAGGCCCAGGAGCGCAATCGCGCCGAGATTCGCGAGAAGGTATCGGCGATCCTGACCCCGGAGCAGAAGAAGGCTTACGACGAAATGGCCGCCGATGCACAAAGCGCACGTGCCGGTGGCGGCGGCAGCGGCCGCCTGTGGGTGCCTGACCAGGACGGCAAGCCGAAGGCGGTGAGCGTGCGTCTCGGCCTGACAGACGGCAGTTCGACGGAGATCGTTGCCGGCGACCTCAAAGAAGGCAATGAGGTCATCGTCGGCTTGCAGTCGGCGACAGCAGCCAAGGCGGCCGCCGGCGCGCCGGGCCCGCGCCTGTTCTGATCGCTCTCGCCATGGCGGAAGCGCTGATCCGGGTCGAGCAACTGGCCAAGGAATACCGCATGGGCAGCAATGTCGTGCAGGCTCTGTGCGGCGTCAGCCTCGAGATCGCCGCTGGCGAATTTGTTGCCGTGATGGGACCTTCCGGTTCGGGAAAATCCACTTTCATGAATCTGCTGGGCTGCCTTGACCACCCCAGCGCCGGCCGCTACTGGCTGGGCGGACAGGAAGTTTCGCAACTCTCCGGCGACGAACTGGCGCGTGTGCGCAATCGCAAGCTCGGCTTTGTCTTCCAGCACTTCAATCTGCTGGCCCGCACTTCGGCTCTGGACAATGTTTCCCTGCCCCTGCTCTACAGCGGGATGTCGCCGCCTGAACGCAAGCGCCACGCCGAGCAACGCCTGAGCCAGGTCGGCCTCGCCGAGCGCATGGACCACCACCCGGCGCAACTTTCGGGCGGCCAGCAGCAGCGGGTGGCCATCGCCCGCGCACTGGTGAATGATCCGCAACTGGTGCTCGCCGACGAGCCGACCGGCGCACTGGATTCGCGCACCAGCGTCGAGATCATGGCCCTGCTGCAACAGCTCAACCGCGAAGGCATCACCATTGTGCTGGTCACGCATGAACATGATGTCGCCCATTTTGCCGGGCGCATCATCAGTTTCCGCGACGGCAAGGTCATCGAAGACAAGCCCAATGCCGCCAACGATGCAGCGGCGCTGCTGCAATGAATTTTGCCGCAACCCTGCGTATCGCCCTGCTCGCGCTGCGCATCAACAAGATGCGCTCGGCATTGACCATGCTCGGCATCATCATCGGCGTCGCCGCGGTAATCATCATGATCGCCGTCGGCGGCGGCGCTCAGGCGCGCGTCGAGGAGCAGATCCGCAGCCTCGGCTCCAACATCATAATCGTCATGTCCGGCTCGATGACCTCGGGCGGCGCGCGCGGCGGCGCCGGTTCGCAGCCGACAATTTCCGAGGACGACGGCTACGCCATCGGCCGCGAGATCGAAGAGATCCAGGCCGCGGCGCCCACCCTGCGCGGTAGCGGCCAGGTGGTAGCAGGCAACGCCAACTGGTCCACCACCTTTTACGGCATCACCCCCGACTACCTCGAAGTGCGCGAATGGGCCGTGGTCGAGGGCCGCGGTTTCGAGCAGGCCGAGATGAACGGCGCCGGCAAGGTGGTGCTGATCGGCCAGACCGTGGCCAAGAACCTGTTCGGCGAAGCCAGCCCGCTGGACCAGGTGATCCGCGTGCGCAAGGTGCCGCTGACCGTCATCGGCGTGCTCGACCGCAAGGGCCAGAGCATGACCGGCCAGGACCAGGACGACATCCTGCTGATGCCGATCGCCACCGCACGCAAGCGCGTGCTCGGCTCGGCGCTGGCCAAGTCGCGCAGCGTCGGCTCGATCATGGTCAAGGTGAATCAGGGTGCCGACATGGCCAGCGCCGATGCGCGCATGCGCGAACTGCTGCGCCAGCGCCATCGCCTGCAACCGGGACAGGACGACGACTTTTTCGTGCGCAACCTGTCCGAGATCCTGCAGGCACAGGAGGCCTCGTCCAAGGTCATGGCGCTGCTGCTCGCCGCGGTGGCTTCCGTCTCGCTATTGGTGGGCGGCATCGGCATCATGAACATCATGCTGGTTTCGGTCACCGAGCGCACCCGCGAAATCGGCCTGCGCATGGCGGTCGGCGCGCGCGCCAACGACATCCTGACCCAGTTCCTGGTCGAGGCGGTGACGCTGTCCCTGATCGGAGGCGTCATCGGCATCATGCTCGGCATCGGCGGTTCGATGCTGATCGCCCAACTCGCCGGCTGGCGAACCGAACTCTCCGCCGGCTCGATCGTTCTCGCGGCCGGCTTTGCCGGTGCCGTTGGCATATTCTTCGGCTACTACCCGGCAAAAAAGGCCTCGCGCCTGCTGCCCATCGAAGCATTGCGCTACGAATAGCGGACGGCCTCCGGGTGCGCTCGCCCGGATCATGGATAATTAGACTTTTAGGTTGCGGAAACGGCCATGGCTGAAGAGGTTGAACTCAAACTGGCGCTGGCGGAACGCCATCAATCGCGCTTCCTCAGCCACCCGCTGCTGAAGCAGGCCGTGCTGCGTCATGTCGAGACGCTCGGCAATATTTATTACGACACGGCGGATCTTTCCCTGCGCCGTCACGGCATCGCCCTGCGTCTGCGCCGCAAGGGACGCGAGTGGCTGCAGACCGTCAAGCTTGCCGGCAGTTCGGCCGCCGGCCTCAGCAGTCGCCCCGAGTGGGAAACGCCTTACAGCGGCCAGTTCGACTTTTCCGTGGTGGACGTTCCGGCGGTACGCGAACGGCTGCAGCAACCCAAGCTGCTGGCCCGCATCATCCCCATCTGTGAAACGCGCTTTCGCCGCATCACATGGCGCTTTGCCGCCGGGCCCGGCGCCATTCTGCTGACCCTGGATCGCGGCTGGGTAATCGCCGGGGGACGCCGCGAAGCCATCTCCGAAGTGGAATTGGAACTGGCCGGCGCGCCGCTGCAGGACATGTTCGGTCTGGCCATGCAACTGGCCCGCCGCGTCACGCTGACGCCATCGGTATGGTCCAAGGCCGAGCGCGGTTACCGGTTGCACAGCGGGGTGCTGGCGCTGCCGTTCAAGCCGGAAGCGCCAGCGCTGTCGGCGGCCATGCCGGCGTTCGAGGCCTTCCGCCACATTGCCCTGTCATGCCTGGAACGCCTGCAGCAGAATCATCGCGGCGCAGTGGCCGGTGACGACCCGGAATACATGCACCAGATGCTCATCGCCACGCACCGGCTGCGTGCCGCCTTGAGGCTGTTCGCGCCGTTACTGCCGGAGCATCTTGCCGAATCGCTGCCCGCTCCGCTGCTGACGCTGATGAAATCCCTGGAACGGGCCCGTGACCTGGACCTGCTGCTCAGCGAAACTGCAGCCCCGGTGCTAAGCGCACTGCCCGATGAGCCGCGACTGCCGGCGCTGGCCGGCGATATCACCCATCGCCGCAACGCCGCCCGGGAACAGGCGATTGCCTTGCTGGAGGCGCCGGACTACGGGCTGGGGCTGCTGACCATGCTCGAATCGCTGCACGCTACGCCGGTGCCTGACCCGGCGCCGGTCGCGCTGTGCAGCTTTGCCGCCGAGCGCCTGCGTCGCCTGCGCAAGAAACTGCGACGCCTGGCCCTGGCCGCAAATACTGACGACCCTGCATCACTGCACACCCTGCGTATCGGCGTCAAGCGTCTGCGCCATGCGCTCGGATTCTTTTCGTCTCTGGCCTCGCCGCGGTCCCTGCGCCGTGTCATGCGGCAACTCGCTGCGGCGCAAGCCGCGCTGCGGCAAGTCGACAATCTGGCCCATGCCGGCGCCACACTGATGGACTGCGCCGGCGACGACCCCCGGTTGCGCGAAGCGGTGACCCTGATCGGTGGCTGGCATGGTGCCCGCTACGCAAGCCTGTTAGCCCGCATTTCACGCGATCTGGAGCGTCTGGCCGGACTGCGTCTGCCACGACTTGGCTAGCGCAGCATTCACAATGGCGTAACAACCCTGATTCAGCCTTGGCGCCGCAAAGGAGACAAGCAGATGGACCTGATACTGTGGCGTCACGCCGAAGCCGAAGAAGGCAGCAGCACCCTCCCCGACAAGAAGCGGCGCCTTACCGCCCGCGGCGAGAATCAGGCGAAACAGGTGGCGCGCTGGCTACGCCAGCATTTGCCGCGCAAACGAAGAGTGATCGTCAGCCCCGCCGAACGTACCCAGCAAACAGCCCATGTACTGGAACTTCCCTATGAGATCGAGCCCATGCTCGGCATCGGCGCCGCGGCTGCGGATGTACTGACAGTCGCCGGATGGCCGGGCCAGAGCGGCGCGGTGGTAATCATCGGACATCAGCCGACGCTGGGCCGTGTCGCCGCTCTGCTGCTTGGAGGTGTGGAAGCCGACTGGTCGATCAAGAAAGGCGGCGTCTGGTGGTTTTCCGCTCGGGCGCGCAACGATGGGACGCAAACCACCCTGCGGGCGGTCTTGAACCCCGACTTTGCCTGATTTCAGTACCTGGCTGCAGGATTCTGCGTTCATATCGGAGTTGCGGAAACGGGCGTCTTTTGATACTTTAGACCTTGACATAAATTAACCGCGCTCCTTTCCATGTCCAAGAAATCCGCAACCCCCGCTTCCGACACCGAAACGCGCGCCACCTCCGGGCAC
>CAINHS010000114.1 GCA_903848955.1 uncultured beta proteobacterium | reverse complement strand
GTCGAAGGCCTGACCCGGGCCGGCGAATACAGCGTCAGCCAGGAGGATGAGGCACCGCTCAAAGTCGAGCTCTGGTAGCGCGGCTTTGGCCCATCTCCCGCCCCTTCAAGGGGAGGGCCGGGATGGGGCATGAGGATGGAGGATTGGCAGGGAGCAACCGTCGCCGGCCGGGCAATTTGACAGCGGCGGAGTGCTGCCACATAGTCCGGCATATGGCGAGCGGGAGGGTAGCAGGCATGGAACGGCAAACGGCAAGACTTGGCAGGAACAACCGGACGCAGGTGGTGACGCTGCGGCTGCCGAACATCATGCGGAAATCCGCGCCGAGCTGAAGCGCAAGGGGCAGTCGATCGGCGCCAATGACCTCATGATCGCTGCCCATGCCCGTAGCGAAGGGGCCGTTGTCGTGACCAACAACGAAAAGGATTTCGGGCGCGTCAAGGGATTGAAAACTGGACAAGGCAGGTGAGGGCCTGACCGTCCTGCCATGGGCGGCGGGATGCAGGCGCGGTCTGAACACCCCCGGCAACGTGTAGTATCGCGGGAGATGCAGTTCCACATTTGAACAGGGGTCTTTGCGTGGTCAAAAAATCATCCGTCAAGAGCGCCGCCGCCGATACCGCGGCCACGGTGCCGCAAGCGCAAGCTGCCGGCGAGACGCCGGCGCTGCCGGCCCCGGGCTGCCCCGTCGTCGGCATCGGCGCCTCCGCCGGCGGCCTGGAAGCCTTCGAGGCCTTCTTCCGCGCCTGCCCGGTGGACACCGGCCTGGCTTTCGTCCTGGTGCCGCATCTCGATCCCGGCCACGTCAGCCTGCTGACCGAGATCCTGCAACGTTCCACCGCCATGCCGGTACTCGAAGCCGTGGACCAGACCGCCGTCGCGGCCGACCACGTCTACGTCATCCCGCCCAACCGCGAGATGGCCATCCTGGGCGGCATACTGCAGCTGTCGGTGCCGGAACTGGTGCGCGGCCAGCGCATGCCGATCGACGGCTTCCTGCGCTCGCTGGCCGAAGACCAGGCCGAACGCGCCATCGGCATCATCCTCTCCGGCACCGCCACCGACGGCACCCTCGGCCTGCGCGCCATCCTCGGCGGCGGCGGCGTCTGCATGGTGCAGGAACCGTCCACCGCCAAATACGACGGCATGCCGCAAAGCGCCATCAACTCCGGCTATGCCACCCACATCCTGGCGGTGGAGCAGATGCCGGCGATGCTGCTGGAAATCTGCAGGCAGGCGGCCTACCGGCTGCACGTGCCGGCCGTCGTGCCGGAAAAGACCCTGAGCGGCATCAACCAGATCCTGCTGCAGCTGCGCAGCAGCACCGGGCACGACTTTTCCCTCTACAAGAAAAGCACCATCGGCCGCCGCATCCGGCGCCGCATGGCGCAGCAGAACATCGAGGACGAGGCGGTGTATGCGCGCTTCCTGCGCGAAAACCCGACCGAGACGCAACTGCTGTTCAAGGAAATGCTGATCAACGTCACCAGTTTCTTCCGCGACCCCGAGGCCTTTGTCGCACTCAAGCAGACCATCCTGCCGCCCCTGCTGGCGGGCAAGCCGGCCGGCTACAGCTTCCGCGTCTGGGTCGCCGGCTGTGCCAGCGGCGAGGAGGCCTACTCGATCGCCATCGTGCTGATGGAACTGCAGGACGAGATCAGGGCCAGGCACGAACAGGAACTGACGATCCAGATTTATGCCACCGATCTCGACGATGACGCCATTGCCGTGGCGCGGTCCGGACACTATCCGCCGAACATCGCGCAGGACGTGACGCCGGAGCGCCTGCGCCGCTTCTTCGTCAAGGACGAGTCGGGCTACAAGGTGAAGAAGGACATCCGTGACCTGGTGGTGTTCGCCGTGCAGAACGTGATCAAGGACCCGCCCTTCACCCGGCTCGACCTGCTCAGTTGCCGCAACCTGATGATCTATCTCGAGACGGAACTGCAGAACCGGCTGATTCCCAACTTCCACTATGCCTTGCGGCCCAAGGGCGTGCTGTTCCTGTCGACGTCCGAGAGCATCACCAGCCACCCCGATTTGTTTACTTCGCTCGACCGCAAATGGAAGTTCTACCGGGCCAACCACAGCCTCGCCGCGAGCCGCCTCAACGCCGGCAGCGACTGGACCTGGACCGCCGACAAGGCGGGGCGAGCCGGTGGCACGGCCGACCT
>CAINHS010000113.1 GCA_903848955.1 uncultured beta proteobacterium | reverse complement strand
GTGCAGAGCTGATAGCCTTCTTTCCAGAGCGACTTGATGGCCGGCTCGGGCGCGCCGGCCTCGGCCATCTTCTTCTTCAGCCGCGAGATGCGGACTTCAAGTGCCGATTTGCTCTTGTCGTCCGGCTCCAGCTTGAGCAGTTCCAGCAGGCGCCAGTAATCGAGCTTGTGCCCGGGTGCTTCCGCCAGGCCTTTGAGCAGGGCCACTTCGCCCTGGCCGATGCCGATTTCGGCCTTGTCGCCGCGCAACATCAGGCGCACCGTGTCGAGCGTCAGCACGGTGCGCCGGTTGACCTCGTTGTACACCCGCCGCGCCACGCTGCCGACGGCGGCGCCGAGTTCGGCCGGCGAGACCGGCTTGGAGAGATACAGGTCGGCACCGCTGGCATAGCCCTTGATGCGGTCCGAGACCGCGGTGCGGGCGGTGAGCATGATGATGTGCAGATCGGGATGCACGGTGCGCAAGCGCTGCGCGATGCTGAAGCCGTCTTCGCCCGGCAGGTTGAGGTCGAGGATCATCAGGTCGACGGCGTTGTCGGCGAGGTGCTCGTCGAGGTCGTCGGCGCAGCTGAAACCGGCGACATCATGCGATTTCGCCCTCAGGAAAGCGACGAACAGATCACGCAGATCGACGTGATCTTCGACGACAGCGATTTTCAGGCCGGTAGGCATAGACGTCGATTAAAACGCATCTCAAGCGGCAAAGCTTGCAAAAGCTTGCAGCCGCAACTGGAACACCACGGCTTCCTGTGTTCACGAGGCCCGCACAACAGGCCGGCCGGGCGAATTCAGCAGATTTCCGCGTTATTCCCGTTCATCAAGACAACACGGACTTCAGCTGCATGTCTTCCTTGATGATGTGATCCACCAGCCAGTGACGAAGCAAACCGACCAGGGCGTCGCGAGCCTCTGCCGGAACCGCAAGCGTCGTGTTCGAATCTCCGCCCCTCATACTCAGGATCGGCTCGGCGGCCTGCTTTAATTGTTCTATCAGTTCCTGGTGAGCCGCCTTGTGCCATTCATAGTTGACATACGAGGCTTCGATCATCAGGCGCTCTTCAAACGCGAAATGCCGCCGGGTGTACGCGGCGAGATCATCGATGGCGTTATGCAGCTTGCTCATGGCCTGCTCGACGGTCAAGGCAGCTTCTATGGCATTTATGAGATCCAGCAAATGCCGATGATCGTTGTCGATCTGCCGGAAACCAATGCTGAAAGCATCGCGCCAAAGTATCGGCATCACGTTCTCCCGCGGGAATTGAAGATATGCGGCGGCCAGGCCAGCGCCCGCCTCAGCCAGGTCTTGTTCAGGATTGAAGGGCAGAACATTCAAAGAGCATTCTGGCAGTATGACTTTTTTCGGGTGCCCCGGTCAATCGCCGATTCGCTCTTTCCTTCCCGGTACGGGCCGGCTTCACCGGCAAAGTTGCGCAAGTAGCGGATGACGACACCATCACGGTACTGCGCGACAAGAAGCGGAATGATCCGCCTCGCCGGTATGGCAATAACACGCCGCAAAAACGGGCATGGTTGCGATGTAGATGGCGGAGGGGGTGGGATTCGAACCCACGGATGCCTTGCGACATCGCCTGATTTCGAGTCAGGTACAATCGACCACTCTGCCACCCCTCCGCGCGGCGCGGATTATACCCGTGAAGCGGCCGTCGGTGACTGAACCCACGGAAGGAAAGCATTGTCGAAACTGCTTCGCCTGATCCGCTGTTTGGCACTGGCCGGCCTCGCCGCATGCAGCCGCATCGAGCCACCGGAATCGGATGGCAAACTGGTGGTCGCAATCCGCGAAACTCCGGCCTTCTTCCAGCGCGACGGTTCGACGCCCGGCGGCTTTGAGCATGAACTGGTCACGGCCTTTGCCGACAGCCTCGGCCTCAAGGTCGGCTTCATAAACGCCGCCGATCCCTACGAACTCAACGATCTGGCGCTTGCCGGCAGGGTGCATATCGCCGCCTCGATGCCGTTGGGCAACAGCCATCTGCCGGTGTCGACACCGATCCGCTCGGTCAGCCAGTGGATCGTCGGTCACAACGATATCCTCGGACCCGAACAGCTGTCCGATCTGGCCGGACAAACAGTCGAAGTGATGGCCGGTTCGCCGCTGGCCGACACGCTGCGCGGACTGGATGAGAAATCGCGTCCGCGGGTGATCGAAGTGCCCGGCGTCAACGAAATGGAATTGCTGGCACGTGTTGCCGAGCGCCGGGTTGCCCTGGCCGCCGTGCATGAAATCAATCTCGATCTGGGCATCAACTTCTACCCGGAGCTGAGCCCCCTGCTGCAACTGCCGGGCAAGCTGGAGTTTGGCTGGGTCTTTGCCGGCGATGGCGCCAACGCGTTGCGCGTCAAGGCGGATGCCTTCATCGCCGGCGCCCGCGCCGACGGTACGCTGGCGCGCATCCACGACCGCTATTTCGGCCACATCAAGCGCATCAATGCCACTGGCATTGCACAGTTCCTCGATGATACGAAAATAAAGCTGCCGAACTGGCGCCGCCATTTTCAATCGGCGCAGGATTTGACCGGCATCGACTGGCGCCTGCTGGCTGCGCTGGCCTACCAGGAATCGCATTGGGATCCGCTGGCGACCTCACCCACCGGGGTACGCGGCATGATGATGCTGACCGAGGACACGGCCGATCACCTGCGCGTCAGGAACCGCCTTGATGCGCAGGAGAGCATCCGCGCCGGAGCCCGCTACCTGGCGGAACTGGCGGAGCAGATACCGGCCGGCGCCAAACATCCGGATCGCCTGTGGCTGGCCTTGTCGGCGTACAACCTGGGCATGGGCCACTTTCGCGGCGCGCGATCCATCGCCAGGAGCATGAAGCGGGACCCGGACGTCTGGTATGACATGAAGCAGGTGCTGCCGCAACTGGCGCGACCGGCGATCTACGCCCGGCTCAAGAGCGGCGCCGCGCGCGGCGGCGAAGCGGTGATCATGGTGGAGAACATCCGCAGCTATTACGACATCCTCAGCCGCCTCGAACCGGCCCATGCCTCGGCCTACCCGTCTCAGCCGGCGCTGACCCTTTCCCGACCCGGCACCCGGCAAGCGGATGCCGAGGACACGGAGGCACTGCTGCCCGCGTTCTGACGATTCCGGCTGCCGGCGCCGCAACAATCAGCTCTGCGGCGTGATGACTTCCATGCCCTTCATGTACGGCCGCAGGACGGCCGGCACCTCGATGCTTCCATCCGGCTGCTGATAGTTTTCCAGCACCGCCACCAGTGTGCGGCCGACGGCCAGACCCGAGCCGTTCAGCGTGTGCAGCAATTCCGGCTTGTTCTTTTCGTTGCGGAAACGGGCCTGCATGCGGCGCGCCTGGAAGGATTCGAAATTCGAGCAGGAGGAAATCTCGCGGTAGGTGTTCTGCGCCGGCAGCCAGACTTCGAGGTCGTAGGTCTTGGCCGCCGAAAAGCCCATGTCGCCGCTGCACAGGGCCATCTTGCGATACGGCAGCTCCAGCTTCTGCAGCACGGTTTCGGCGTGACCGGTAAGTTCCTCCAGCGCCTGCCAGGACTGCTCGGGGCGCACCATCTGCACCAGTTCCACCTTGTCGAACTGGTGCTGGCGGATCATGCCGCGCGTGTCCTTGCCGTAGCTGCCCGCCTCGGAACGGAAACACGGCGTGTGGGCGACGAACTTCAGCGGCAGCGCCGCCAGGTCGACGATCTCGCCGCGCACGAGGTTGGTCACCGGCACCTCCGCCGTGGGTATCAGATACAGCTTGCTGCCGTCGCTGCGCGGCACCATGAACAGGTCTTCCTCGAACTTGGGCAACTGGCCGGTGCCGAACATGCTCTCGGGATTGACCAGATAGGGCGTATAGACCTCGGTGTAGCCATGCTCGCCGGTATGCAGATCGAGCATGAACTGCGACAGGGCGCGATGCAGGCGGGCGATCTGGCCTTTCATTACGGTGAAGCGGCTGCCCGAAATCTTCACCCCGGCCTCGAAGTCGAGCCCGCCCAGCGCGGTCCCCAGATCGACGTGGTCGCGCGGCGCGGCGATGGCACGCGGCGTACCCCAACGCAATACTTCGACGTTGCCGGTCTCGTCCCTGCCCGGTGGCACGCTCTCGTGCGGCAGGTTGGGAATCAGTTCGAGAAAGGTATCGAAGCGCGGCATCAGTTCCGCCAGTGCCGTCTCGCCGGCCTTGAGCGCATCGCCCAGCCCGGCCACTTCGGCCATCACGGCGGAAGCATCCTCGCCCTTGCCCTTCAGCATGCCGATCTGCTTCGACAGCGTGTTGCGTTTCGCCTGCAGGTCCTGCGTATGCACCTGCAGGCGTTTGCGCTCGGCTTCCAGCACCTCGAAGGCGGCCGTGTCGAGCGTCACGCCGCGCAAGGCAAGGCGCTCGGCGACGAAGGGGAGATTGCTGCGGAGGAGTTGGATGTCTAGCATGGTGATTCCCGAATCGGGCTGGCCGGAAAAGAAAAGGATTTACCGCAGAGGCGCGGAGGCGCAGAGGCAGCACAGAGAAAAGAAAAGGCAAGCCTGTGCGATTTCCTCTGCGTGGCTTTTCTCTGCGCCTCTGCGGTGAGGTCTTGAGTTCTGGTGAGTGAGTTCTTCAGTCATGGCTGGCTAACGGGTTTTGGCTTTCGCATCCAACTCGCGCAGGTGCGCCAGCTTCTCGGCGATCTTCTGTTCCAGTCCGCGCGGCACGGGTCGATACCAATGCACGGCGGGCATGCCTTCCGGCAGGTAGTTCTCGCCTGCGGCATAGCCCTCGGCTTCGTCGTGGGCGTAGCGGTAATCGGCGCCGTAGCCGAGGTCCTTCATCAGTTTGGTCGGCGCGTTGCGCAGGTGTTCCGGCACGCCGCGGCTCTTGTCCTTCGCCACGAAGGCGCGGGCGGCATTATAGGCGACGTAGGCGGCATTCGACTTCGGCGCTGCGGCCATGTAAAGCACGGCATTGGCCAGCGCCAGTTCGCCTTCGGGGCTGCCGAGGCGCTCATAGGTGGCGCAGGCATTGAGCGCGATGTCCCAGGCGCGCGGGTCGGCCAGGCCGACATCCTCGATCGCCATGCGCACGATGCGGCGCCCCATGTAGAGCGGATCGGCACCGCCGTCGAGCATGCGCACCAGCCAGTACAGCGCGGCATCCGGACTGGAGCCGCGCACGGCCTTGTGCAGGGCCGAGATCTGGTCGTAGAAGGCGTCGCCGCCCTTGTCGAAACGGCGCAGGTCGGCGGCCAGCGCCTGCTCCAGAAAGCCGGCGTTGACGAGGCGGCATTTTGCCGTTGCCGCCGCCGTGCGCAACTGTTCCATCACGTTGAGCAGGCGCCGCGCATCGCCGTCGGCATAGCCGATCAGGCGGTCGCGCGCATCCGGCTCGAACTCGAGCTGGTCCAGCGCCCTGGCGCGGGCACGGTCGAACAGTTCGCCCAGTTCCGCCTCGTCCAGGCTCTTCAGCACATACACCGAGGCGCGCGACAGCAGCGCAGAGTTGACCTCGAAGGACGGGTTCTCGGTGGTGGCGCCGATGAAGGTCACGGTGCCGCGTTCGACGTAGGGCAGGAAGGCATCCTGCTGCGCCTTGTTGAAGCGATGCACCTCATCGACGAAGAGTATCGTGCGCCGCCCCTGCTGCGCCATCAGCTCGGCCTGTTGCATTGCCTCGCGGATGTCCTTGACGCCGGAGAACACCGCCGACAGGGCGCTGAACTCGGCATCGAAACTGTCCGCCATCAGGCGCGCCAGCGTGGTCTTGCCGACACCCGGAGGCCCCCAGAGGATCATCGAATGCGGCGTGCCGGAAGAGAACGCCAGGCGCAGCGGCTTGCCCTCGCCCAGCAGGTGGCGCTGGCCGATCACCTCGTCCAGCGTGTGCGGCCGCATCTGCTCCGCCAGCGGCGCGTGGGCGACCGAGGCCGGGAACAGGTCAGTCGCCGACAACATCGGCTCCGGCGGGTGCGACAAAGCGGAACAGGCCGGGCGCCAGCACCGGGTTGGTCTCGAAGCGGGTGAAGCGCAACACGGTCACCTGGCCGAAACTGTCGTGGATTTCCATGCTCGCCGGGCGGTTGGCGGCAAAGCCGATCTTGACGCGCTCGAAGCTGGCGTCGCCGCCCCTGGGCGTGGCCTCGACGAACTCCAGTCCGTCGGCCGCAGCGCCTTCCTTGAGCTCGAAGTTCTTGTCCAGATCCTGCCCGGCCAGGAGCGCCGCCGGACTGGCGCCAAAGGCCGTGCCGAGCTTCTTCACCGCGACCTGGTTGAGGTCGGGGTCGTAGCTCCAGAGCTTGACTCCGTCGCTCACCAGCAAAGCTTTGTAGGGCTTTTCGTAGGACCAGCGGAACTTGCCCGGCCGCTGCAGGGCGAAGATGCCGGCCGACTGCTGCGGTTTCTTCCCCGACCTGGCGATCACGGTTTGCGTGAAAACGCCGCGAGCACTGAGATTCGTGTCGAGAAACGCCTTGAGCTGGTCGAGGCCCGCGGCCTGAGCCGGAGCCAAGAACCCATAGCCACAGAGGGCACAGAGAACACTGAGGAAAATCTTCATGCCCGGATTATCGCAGCCCGGAGCAGTCCCTGGTCAATGCTGTATGTCCAGCCACGGCGGTTTTGCCGTTGCTAGGGCTCACGCTTTGAGAAATCGCCATATTGCGGCGTGTAGCCGCGTGCCTGCAGCCAGTCCGCCAGCGCCTGGCCGGTGCCGGCCCGCCAGCACTTCACCGCTTCCGGCGCGAACAGGCGGTAGTCCGAGAGTTCCGGCGACAGTCGCACCTCGCCGTGGCACGCCGCGTGGTAGGCGATGATGACCTGGTTCATGCGCTGAAAGTCGTAGACGCCGATCAGGGTCAGGGCGCTGGTCGCCAGGCTGGTCTCTTCCCGGATCTCGCGCACCATGCCGCCATCGGGCGTATCGCCGGCTTCCATGAAGCCCGTGATCAGGCCGAACATCCTGGTGGTCCAGGCTGCGTTCCGCGCCAGCAGGATCTTGCCCTCGTATTCGATAACCGCTGCCAACACCGGTGTCGGATTGTTCCAGTGCGTAAAGCCGCAAGCCGGACAGCGCAGGCGCGCCTTGTCGCCACCGTCCTCGCTCTGCGTGATCAGGGCCAGGGGCGCGGCGCAACCGGGGCAATAGGTGAAGGGCAGGTTCATTGGATTGACTTCACAAATTGATGCCTATGCCGGATCCATTGTCGCCGCCGCGTCCCCGGGCGCCGTCAGGCGCGGCTTATTCCGACGACCGGTTCGGCGCAATCACCTCGCGCCCGCCGGCGCCGTTCATGGGCGAGACCAGGCCGGCTTTTTCCATGGCTTCGATCAGGCGCGCGGCACGGTTGTAGCCGATGCGCAGATTGCGCTGAACCAGCGAGATCGACGGTCGCCGCGTCTTCAGCACCACTTCCACAGCCTGGTCGTACATCGGGTCGGACTCGGCATCGTCCGCCGCATCGCCGATGCCGGCCTCCGTGTCGTCCGTCGCCGGTCCGTCGAGCAGGCCATCGACATAATCGGGCGGCCCGACCTTCTTCAGGTGGTCGACGACGTGATGCACTTCCTCGTCGGCGACAAAGGCGCCGTGCACCCGCACCGGCAGGCCGGTGCCCGGCGCCAGGTAGAGCATGTCGCCCTGGCCGAGCAGCGCTTCGGCGCCCATCTGGTCGAGGATGGTGCGCGAATCGATCTTGCTTGATACCTGGAAGGCGATGCGCGTCGGAATGTTGGCCTTGATCAGGCCGGTGATCACATCCACGCTCGGCCGCTGCGTGGCGAGGATCAGGTGGATGCCCGAGGCCCGCGCCTTCTGCGCCAGCCGCGCGATCAGCTCTTCGACTTTCTTGCCCACCACCATCATCAGGTCGGCCAGTTCGTCGATGACGACGACGATGTAAGGCATCGTCGTCAGCGGTTCCGGGCCGATCTCGGTATCGACGCTCAGCGAGAAGGGATTGGGTATGTGTTCGCCGGCCTTCTTCGCCTCGTTGATCTTGCTGTTGAAGCCCGAAAGGTTGCGCACGCCCAAGGCCGACATCAGCTTGTAGCGCCGCTCCATTTCGCCGACGCACCAGTTCAGCGCGTTGGCCGCCTTGGTCATGTCGGTCACCACCGGCGCCAGCAGGTGCGGGATGCCTTCGTAGATCGACAACTCCAGCATCTTCGGGTCAACCATGATCATGCGCACGTCCTTCGGCTCGGACTTGTACACCAGCGACAGGATCATGGCATTGACGCCGACCGACTTGCCCGAGCCGGTGGTGCCGGCCACCAGCAGGTGCGGCATCTTGGCCAGATCGACCACCACCGGCTGGCCGCCGATGTCCTTGCCCATGGCCATCGACAATGGCGAATGCATGCCGTGGTAAGCCTGCGAACCGATGATTTCCGACAGGCGCACGATCTGCCGCTTCGGATTGGGCAGTTCCAGCGCCATGCATGACTTGCCCGGCACCGTCTCCACCACGCGGATCGACACCAGCGACAGGGCACGCGCCAGATCCTTGGCCAGACCGACGATCTGGCTGCCCTTGACGCCGGTCGCCGGCTCGATTTCGTAGCGCGTCACCACGGGGCCGGGATGCGCCGTCAGCACCTTGGCCTCGACATTGAAGTCGGCGAGCTTGCGTTCGATCAGACGCGAGGTGAATTCGAGGGTCTCCGCCGCCGGCAGGTCGGCCGGGTTGTGCGAGGGCTCGGCCAGCAGATGCAGCGGCGGCAGGGCGCCGCCCGGCGCATCGAAAAACAGCGGTGCCTGGCGCTCCTTGTCGGCACGGGCGATGGCTTTGGGCGCCACCGGCACCACGGCTTCAACCTGCTCTATCCTGATCGGAGGCGAGGGATTTTCTTCCACCTTGCGCCGCACCGTTTCAACCACTTCCTCGCGCTGTTCGGCCACGGCGCGGCCATAGCGCCGGTCCTGCCAACGGTCCCACAAACTGCGCAGGCCGATGTAGGCCACTTCCAGCAAGGTGCCGGCCTTCTCGGCAACAGCAATCCATGAAACGCCGGTAAACAGGCTGAAACCGATCATCGCCAGCACCATCAGGATCAGCGTGCCTCCGGTGTAGCCGAGAAACTGCGTGACCTGGCGGCCGGCTTCGAAACCCAGCATGCCGCCGGGGGCAAGCGGCAGGGACAGCTTCAGACTCCAGAAGCGCATCGCCTCCAGGCCGCAACTGGCCAGCAGGAGCAAAAAGAAACCCGCCAGGGCGATCAACAGGGGCCGGCGGTCGCCGCCGAACAGGCGGCTCAGGCGGTGGTAGCCCCATGCCAGCAGAAAGAACGGCAAGGCCACCCACCACCAGGCGGAGAGCCCGAACAGGTAGAGCAGCAGATCGGAGAGCCAGGCGCCGAAGCGCCCGCCCGGGTTGGCGATGCGCTCCACCGTGGCCACATGCGACCAGCCCGGATCGGCGTGGTCGAAGCCCCACAGCACCAGACCCAGATACAGCCCGGTCAGGCCAACCAGCAGCCAGCGCGCCTCATGCACCAGCGAGGCGATTTTTTCCGGTAACGGAGTCGAAACGGATTCGGATGCGCTGATAGCACTCATGGCAACGGGCCGGGACCGCGATTCAACGCGGACCGGAATGACGGACACTGACAAATTATGGCCGCCGGCAAGGGCGATCAAGCCGCAAAAAGCTGCCCAAGTCAGGTCCTGTTCCGCTCTATATAATTGCCTTTCACCCACACCACCGGATTCCCCGCCATGAGCACCCGTCACGCCCGCCTGCTGATCCTCGGTTCCGGCCCCGCCGGCTATACCGCCGCCGTCTATGCCGCCCGCGCCAACCTGAAACCGCTGCTGATTACCGGCATGGCCCAGGGCGGCCAGCTGATGACCACCACCGATGTCGATAACTGGCCGGCCGACGCCGACGGCGTCCAGGGCCCCGAGCTGATGGCGCGTTTCCAGAAGCACGCCGAGCGCTTCCAGACCGAGATCGTTTTCGACCACATCCACACCGCATTGCTCAAGGAGAAGCCGATCCGCCTGGTCGGCGACGCCGGCGAATACACCTGCGATGCGCTGATCATCGCCACCGGCGCTTCGGCGCAGTACCTCGGCCTGCCGTCTGAGGAAGCCTTCGCCGGCAAGGGCGTTTCCGCCTGCGCCACCTGCGATGGCTTTTTCTACAAGAACCAGAAGGTGGCGGTCATCGGCGGCGGCAACACCGCCGTCGAGGAGGCCTTGTATCTGTCCAACATCGCCAGCCACGTCACGGTCGTGCATCGTCGCAACAAGTTCCGCGGCGAGAAGATTCTCCAGGACAAGCTGTTCGAGAAGGAGAAGGCCGGCAAGGTCACCATCAAGTGGGACAGCACGCTGGACGAGGTGCTCGGCGACAAGTCAGGCGTCACCGGCATGCGCATCAAGAACGTCAAGACCGGCGCCAGCGAGGACATCCCGCTCATGGGCGTGTTCATCGCCATCGGCCACAAGCCCAACACCGACCTGTTCGCCGGCCAGCTCGACATGGAAGGCGGCTATATCGTCACCCAGTGCGGCCGCGGCGGCAACGCGATGGCCACCAGCATCGCCGGGGTATTTGCCGCCGGCGACGTGCAGGACCACATCTACAAGCAGGCCGTCACCAGCGCCGCGACGGGTTGTCAGGCGGCGCTCGATGCCGAGCGCTATCTCGACAGCCTGGAGTAAGTTCGCGGCGGGCCGGGCTCAGGCGTGCGCTCCGTGACCAGGCGCGATGTGCCGACGGCGGAAGAACGTGCCGCATTCCAGGAGGCGGTGGCCGACGTCGAGCCATTGACCTGGGATCGCGTCCATCACCAGCCGCCCTTGCCGCCGGCCATCCCGCGCCAGCACCTGCATGACGAGGCCGCCGCGCTGGACGAATCCCTGCATGGTCCGGCGCTGATCGACATCTACCTGGAAGGCGGCGACGAGGCCGCGTGGCGGCGCGACGATTTGCCAAAGGCATGGCTGAGGGATTTGCGGCGCGGGCGCTGGGTGACGCAAGCCAAACTTGATCTGCATGGACTGAACCGGAACCAGGCGCGGGTTGCGCTGGTAACCTTCCTGGTCGAATGCCGGCATCATGGCCACCGCTGCGTGCGCATCGTGCACGGCAAGGGCCTCAGTTCGCCGGGCCGCGAGCCGGTGCTGAAGAAGCTGGTGCTGGGCTGGCTGAGCCAGCGCCGCGAAGTGCTGGCCTTCTGCCAGGCCCGCGCCGCCGAGGGCGGCGCCGGTGCGGTGGTGGTGTTACTCGCCGCCCCGAAAAGCTGAACGCCAGATAACGCCGAGCCGGCGGCAGTTGCTGCGCTGCCACGCGAACTCCTGTTGCCGCTTCCATTCGCTCATTTCCGTCCGGGAGTATGATTCTGCCATTTCGGGGAGGGCAGGATATGAAGCCAATATTGAACGCAGTTCGTCTGGTGGTCACTGCGGCTTTTGCTGCATCAGCCGCCAACCCGGTGCTTGCCGCGCAGGAAGTGGCTCCCCCGCAGACGCAGGCGTGGATCGATATCGCGACTTTTTCCGGCATGGGTATGCCGATGGGTGGCATGGGCGGCAGTCCGACGGGTGCGCTCGGCAGCATGTTCGGCCAGAAGGGCGGCGGCGGCAACAACTTCGGCAATACCAGGACCATGAGTGCGGGCCGCTGGGTCGATGTCACCGTCCGGGCGCGTGCCAATCCGAATCTCGAGGAAGCACAGCAGGCCGTTCCGGATGGCTTCATGGCCCCGGCTCTTGAGCTGAAGACCCCCAGGAATGCGCCGCCGGCGCCGTTACGCGATGACGAAGAGATCAAGCATGAGAACCCCGAGAAGCCCAAGGGGCGCATGCTGCTCTACTGGGGTTGCGGCAACCAGATTCGGCAGGGCCAGCCCAAGGTGCTCGACATGTCGACGGCGAGCATGGACGATTACGGCAAGTTCTTTGTGGCGCGCAGTGCCACCCAACGGGGTGCGCACAGTGCTGCCGGGCGACCGGTGTGGCCCAATCCGGAGGATAGCCGCATGGTGCCCGCGCAGGCTTCACTGGTCGGCGAGCATGCCTTCTCCGGCAAGGGCATTGCCGACGGTTTCCGCTTCAAGATTCCGCCGGCACAGGACCTTATGCCGCCATTGACGCTGGAGCAGACGGACAAGAACGGGGCCACAAACCTGAACTGGAATTCCATTGCGACCGCGCGCGCCTACTTCGTGTCCGCCATGGGCAGCAACGGCAAAGAGGATATGGTGATGTGGACCTCAAGCGAAGTGCCGGACACAGGCTTTGGATTGATGGACTATCAGACCAATGTCGCGATCGATCGCTGGCTCAAGGAAAAGGTGCTGCTGATGCCGGCGACGACCGCGTGCGCCGTTCCCAAAGGCATCTTCGGCGAGCACGCCGGCATGTTGCGATTGATTGCCTATGGCAACGAACTGGATCTCGCCCATCCGCCTCGACCCAAGGATCCCAAAATCAAATGGGAGCCCCTGTGGGCGGTCAAGCTGCGCGTCAAGGCAGTCACCAACGGAATGCTCGGCATGTCCGGACAGGATATGTCGTCGGCATCTGACCCGGGGCGGAATGCCCGCCGCGAGAGGAGCAAGGAGAACAATGCAGAAACCGGCGAAACGCCCAGGATGCCGCAACCGGTTGAGCTGTTGAAGGGCATATTCGGGCGCTAGCCCGGGCATGGGCTCACCGGACTGCCGCCAAGCGGCTATCTGGTGAGCCAGCGGCCGCTCAGATCGCCGCTTCGTTCGCCTCGCCGGTACGGATGCGCACCACCTGCTCCACCGACGAGACGAAGATCTTGCCGTCGCCGATCTTGCCGGTGCGTGCGGCCTTGATGATGGCCTCGATGGCGAGGTCCACGGTCTCGTCCGCAACCACGATCTCGAGCTTGATCTTGGGCAGGAAATCGACCACGTACTCGGCACCCCGGTACAACTCGGTATGGCCCTTCTGCCGGCCGAATCCCTTGACTTCGGTCACGGTCAGACCCGTCACCCCGACCTCGGAGAGCGCTTCGCGAACTTCGTCGAGCTTGAACGGCTTGATGATGGCTTCAATCTTCTTCATGTCTGCTTCCCCTGATTCAGTATTCGTCCGGATAGCGCGATGTTATCGGATAGCGCCAATCCTTGCCGAATCCGCGTTGCGTGACGCGAATGCCGACCGGTGACTGGCGCCGCTTGTATTCGTTCTTTTGCAGCATGCCGACCACCTTGCGCACGTCGGCTTCGCTCAGGCCAGCGGCAATGATCTGGCGCGGGCTTTCATCGCGTTCCATGTAGGCTTCGATGATGGCGTCGAGCACTTCGTACGGCGGCAGCGTGTCCTGGTCGGTCTGGCCGGGCTTGAGTTCCGCCGAGGGCGGCCGCGTGATGATGTTGCGCGGGATCACTTCGGCAACCGCGTTGCGCCATTCGGCCAGCCGATAGACGAAGGTCTTCGCCACATCCTTGATCACGGCAAAACCGCCGGCCATGTCGCCGTAGAGCGTGGCGTAACCGACCGCCATTTCGCTCTTGTTGCCGGTGGTGAGCACGATGCGCCCGGTGCGGTTGGACAGGGCCATCAACAGCATGCCGCGAATGCGCGCCTGCAGGTTCTCGTCCGTAGTGTCCCAGGCCGGCTTCGGCCCGAGGCCGGCAAACACCGGCGCCAGCAATCCGGCGAACTGCTCCATCGCCTGCGCAATCGGAATCTCGTCGTATTGCACGCCGAGTCGCCGCACCATCTCGCGCGAATCGTCGAGGCTCATCTGCGCCGTCCACGGCGACGGCATCATCACCGCGCGCACCCTGTCGGCACCCAGCGCATCCACCGCGACGGCCAGCGTCAGCGCCGAATCGATGCCGCCGGAAAGACCGATGATGGCGCCGGGAAAACCGTTCTTGCCGAGGTAATCCGCAACGCCCAGCTTCAGCGCGGCATAGACTTCGGCCTCGCGCGATGGCGGCGCCACCACCGCGCCCGGCAGCAGATGTCCGTCAGCGTAATCGATGAACGCGAGGGCTTCGACAAAGGCCGGCAACTGATGCGTCAGACGACCCTGGCCATCCATGGCAAACGAGGCGCCGTCGAACACCAGTTCGTCCTGCCCGCCTACCAGATTGGCATAAATCACCGGCTTGCCGGTTGCCGCGACGCGATCGCGCAGCACCTCGTAGCGCCGCGCCTGCTTGTTCATGTGGAAAGGCGAAGCGTTGAGCGTCAGCATCAATTCCGCCCCGGCCAGCGCCGCCGCCTCGGCCGCGCCCGGTTCCCAGACGTCGGCACAGATTGCCAGGCCGCAGCGCACTCCGTTCAGTTCGACGACACAGGGGGCGCGTCCCGCCGCGAAGTAGCGCTCTTCGTCAAACACTTCGTAGTTGGGCAGCCGGTGTTTGCGATACACCGCCTTAACGCGGCCATCGGCCACCAGCGCCGCCGAGTTGTAGCGTTCGCCCGCCGACGCCTCCGGATAACCGATCACCATCGGCAGCGGCGCGGCGCGAACCAGTGCCTCAAGTTGTGCGGCGCAGGCGCGATAGAAATCGGGCCGCATCAGCAGGTCTTCCGGCGGGTAGCCCGCCAGCGCCAGTTCCGGCGTCAGGAGTACGTCCGCGCCGCCATCGCGGGCACGGGCAGCGAACTCGAGAATGCGTTTGACATTGCCGGCAAGGTCGCCGACATGGGCGTTGAACTGGGCGACGGCGACGCGAAGACGGCTCATCCTGAAACCTCAGGTCGTTGGCGGCGGCAATTTCTCCTGCCTTTCCGACGTTGCGCCTTTGCCTCCAGGCGTCCGTCGAGGCTAAAACGCCGGCTTTTCCTCGGCACTCTTGTAAGCCGCGACGCCATCCATTATTTCCTTCTTCGCGTCTTCGATGCCAAGCCAGCCCTGCACCTTGACGAACTTGCCGGGTTCCAGATCCTTGTAGTGCTGGAAGAAGTGCGATATCTGGTCGAGCACGATCTGCGGCAAATCGCGCGGGCTATCGACGTCACGGTACATCGGCGTCAGCTTGTCGACGGGAACGGCCAGCAGTTTGGCGTCTTCACCGGCCTCGTCCGTCATCTTCAGCATGCCGATGGGACGACAGCGCACCACCACCCCCGGCGGCAAGGCAAACTGGGACAGCACCAGAACGTCTACCGGGTCGCCGTCACCGGCAATGGTGTGCGGTATGTAGCCGTAATTGCAGGGGTAATGCATGGCCGTGGACATGAAGCGGTCGACGAATATCGCACCGGACTCCTTGTCCACTTCGTATTTGATCGGCTCGGAGTGCATCGAAATCTCGATGACCACATTGAAATCGTTCGGCAAATCCTTGCCTGATGGAACGCGATCCAGACCCACGGCTGACTCCTTGTTGCTAAAGACTCAATTATAGCGCCGTGAAGATTTCGCCTTCCTGACGGGATCAAAGAAGCCGTAAGGCGGAATCGCCCGCCTGCGGATCAGGATGCGTCAAAGCCGGCGTCTTCGATCGCCTGAGCCAACTGCGCCCGATTCACCTTCGCCGCGTCAAACTCGATCACCGCCTGCGCCTGCTCCAGCGAGACCGCCGCCGTCGCCACGCCGTCGAGCGCGACCAGCACGCCGGTGACGCTCTTCACGCAACCACCGCAAGACATCCCCGCCACCTTGATCGTCGTCGTTTCCATGTTCAGTCCTTGTTAGTTACGGCCGCTGCGCTTTCCAGTTTCTCAGCAGAAGCGAATTGCTCACTACCGAAACCGAGCTCATCGCCATTGCCGCGCCGGCTATCACCGGGTTCAACATGCCCAGCGCCGCCAGCGGAATGCCGAGCACGTTGTAGATGAAGGCAAAGAACAGATTCTGCCGTATCTTGGCCAGCGTTGCCCGCGACAGCGAAATCGCATCGGCCACGCCGTGGAGATCATTGCGCATCAGGGTCACGTCCGCCGCCTGCATCGCCACGTCGGAGCCGGCCGCCATGGCAAAGCTGACATCAGCCGCGGCCAGCGCCGGCGCATCGTTGATGCCGTCGCCGGCCATGCCCACCAGGACACCGTCGCGCATGAGTTTGCGCACTGCCGCGGCCTTGTCCCCCGGCATGACTTCGGCCTCGAAGCGCACGATGCCCGCCGCAGCGGCCACCGCCTGTGCCGTGCCGGCATTGTCGCCGGTGAGCATCACCACTTCGATGCCGAGGCGGTTCAGACGCGCCACCGCCGAGGGCGAGGTGATGCGCAGCGGATCAGCGATGCCGATGAAGCCGAGCAGGACATTGTCGGCGACCACGGCAACGACGCTGCGGCCGGCCCTGGCCAGCGCGTCGGCTGCGGCTGACGACCATCCCTGCGCCTTGACCCAGTTCACCGAACCAACCAGCACGCGGCGACCCGCGACCTCGCCCGTCATGCCCTGGCCGGCGCTGGTGACGACGTTCTGCGGCGACAGCAGCGCGACGCCGTCGGCTTTCGCCCGCGCCACAATCGCCGCAGCCAGCGGATGCGTCGAGCCCTGTTCGAGGCTCGCCGCGAGTTGCAGAAGAGTGGCCATTGCCTCCCCGTACAGCGCACTGCCGGGTGCGCAGAGATCTCCGGCGCCGCTCACGGGCAGCATGTCCGTCACCGCCGGCCGGCCCTCGGTCAGGGTGCCGGTCTTGTCCACCACCAGCACCTTCAGTCTTTCCGCCAGTTCCAGCGCCACGGCATTGCGGATCAGCACCCCCGCTCTGGCACCCTGCCCCGTGCCGACCATGATTGCGGTCGGCGTTGCCAGGCCCAGCGCGCAGGGACAGGCAATCACCAGCACCGCCACCGCATTCACCAGCGCCTGGGTGAAATCGCCGGCCAGAGCCCACCAGGCAATGAACGTCAGCAGTGCAATGGCCACCACCACCGGCACGAAAATCGCAGCAACCTTGTCGGCCAGACGCTGCACCGGCGCCTTCGAACCCTGCGCTTCTTCCACCAGGCGGATGATGCCCGCCAGCAGCGTGTGGCTGCCGACACCCCTGGCGCGGCAACGCAACAGTCCATCGCCATTGATGGTGGCGGCGAACACGCGGTCGCCGGCAGCCTTGCCGACCGGCAGGCTCTCGCCGGTAAGCATGGATTCGTTGGCGGACGAGGCGCCGTCGATGACCTCGCCATCCACCGGCATCGCTTCACCGGCGCGGACCACGAACACGTCGCCGGGAATCAGCGTCGTCACCGGCACATCGACCAGTTCCACCTTGTTTTCAACCCGGCGCTCGATGCGCGCCGTCTGCGGCTGCAGCCGGGCCAGCGCCTCGATGGCGGCGGAAGTCTTGGCCTTGGCCCGCGCTTCGAGAATCTTGCCCAGCAGCACCAGCGTGATGACCGTGGCCGAGGCCTCGAAATAGACGTGCTGGTGCTGCAGGCCCCACAACGTGACGACCAGGCTGTAGGCCCAGGCCATGCTGGTGCCGAGCGCCACCAGCACATCCATGTTGCCGGCGCCGCCGCGTATCGCATTGAAGCCGCCGACATAGAAGCGCCAGCCGATCCAGAACTGCACCGGTGTCGCCAGCAGCAGTTGCAGCCAGCGGGGAATGACATCGGCGTGGGCCGCAGTGCCGTCAGCGGCACCGAACATGAAGGCCATCTGCGCCACCAGCGGCAGCGTCAGCGCGGCGGCAATCCGGAAGCGCCGCAGCTCGGCCTGATAGATGGCGAGTTTTTTCGCCTTCTCCACGGCACGGGTATCGGCAGTGGAGACATCGGCGCTGAACCCGGTCTTGACTATCGTCGCGATCAGCCTGTCGACGCCGACTTCGCCGGGGTTGTAGCGGACATGGGCGCGCTCGGCGGCGAGATTGACCGCCGCCTCGACGCCGGGCAACTTGTTGAGTTGCTTCTCGATGCGCGCCGCGCAGGCCGCGCAGGTCATGCCGCCCAGCGCCAGTTCGACGGTTTCGCGGCTGTTCTCGGCGGGATCCTGCGGCGCGTTCATTGAATCGTTCCATCTGAACATTAGCAAGCGCTAATTATGCTGCCGCCGTCAGCCGGCTGCAAGG